>DATNIB010000035.1:0-131444 GCA_035604685.1 Acidimicrobiales bacterium
GTGGCCGGCGGCGGCGGGCTCACCCTTGAAGAGGGCGAAGCGGGGGCCTTTGCCGGCTTTGCCGACGGCCCCTCCAACAACGTCGACAACACCGCGTTCGCGTTCGGCTTCGGCCCCAACGTCGAGTCGGTCGCCGTTGCCGGCAGCTTCGGGGAGTCCGCTGACCTCTCGGGCAACTCGGCGACATCGGACGCCACCTCGGCGGTGAGCCCGCTCGACCCGCTGGGCCCGCCGGAAGGCATTGCCTTCGCCGGGGCGGGCGGCCAGGTCGCCCCCTTGGGCGTCCCCATCTTCGACCCGACCGGCAGCTCGTTCGCCAACGCCTCGGATAACACCGCCTTCGCCTGGACCTTCGGCGGGTTCTCCGACGCCACCGCCGGATTCGGGGCGGACGCCAACGTGTCGGACAACGTGGCCTTTGCCGGGAGCCAGTTCGCCGAGGTCGTGGCCCAGGCCGGCGTCGGGGCAGACGCCAACCTCTCGGGGAACGGCGCCTACGCCTACGGCCTCCTGGCCGAGTTCGTCGGAGCGTTCGCCGGCGTCGGGTTCGACGGGCACTACGAGAACAACCTGGCGGTCGCCCAGAGCACCTTCGGGGTGGCGCTCGCCTGTGCCGGGGTCGAGTTCTTCAGCCTTGAGGGCTGCGGCAACGACTTCAACGGCCGCGGTGGCGTTGTGCCGAACGGCGTCCTGGACACGGCGGATCCCGGCAGTAACGACATGGCCACGGCCGGCAGCGCCCTCGGTCTGGCGGTGGCCTTCGCCGTGGGCGGGGACAACTCCAACGCGGCGGCCAGCGCGGTCGGCGGCGGCAGCAGCATTGCGCTGGCCGACGGCACCGGAGATTCGGCGGCGGCCCTCGGGATCGCCGGCGGGGTCACCGTCGCCACCGCGGTCGGCACGGACGTGAATGCCGACGCCACGGCCGTGGGTGCCGGCTCGACGGCCACCGCCGTCGACGTCCTCGGGGTCTCTCTGATCGGGGCCACCTCGGGGCTCGGCGGTTGGTCGGACGCCTCCACCAGCGGCGGGGCGTGGACGGTCAGCATCAACGGCGGAACCCTCGTCAGCTGATCGTCCCTGATCGAGCGATCGGGGCTCCCACCACCCGGGGCCGACCCCGGGCGTCCATCGTCCGGTCGAGAACCGACACGAACGAGCCCGAACGGCCTCAGCCGCGCCGGCTCGCTCGTACCGCCCGGACCGTCCCAGCCCCCACGCGGTCTGGGTAGGGTGTTTGACTCGCGGCGTTCCGTCCATTTGACTGTCGGCACCAGCTCTCGGGGACGAGAGGCAGACGCGGTCCGGCGGAGCCGGGGGCGCGGGGGAAAGGACCTACTCACCATGGCCAAGCACCGTCCGGCCCACGCCAGGTCGGGCCTCGGGCGCTACACCGCCCCTCGCCGCCTGCACCCGGCCCACGCCACCGCCTCGGTCGACGGGGTGCGGGTCGCCCGCCTAGCCGGCGCCCTCGTCGGTGGCGGGATCCTGGCCTCGGCCGGGCTCATGGGCATCATCGCCACCCCGGCCGGTGCCGTCTATTCGCCACTGGGCGCCGAGGTGACGGGCACCAGCCCGCCCTTCAGCAGCCTCGGCACCACCACGACCGACGGCCTTGGGAACTTCGCCACGGTGGCCGGCGGCGGCGGGATCACCGGTGAAGAGGGCGAAGCGGGGGCCTTTGCCGGCTTCCTCGACAACCCCTCCAACAACGTCGACAACACGGCCTTCGCGTTCGGCTTCGGCCCGAACAACCTTTCCATTGCCGATGCCGGCAGCTTCGGGGGGTCCGCCGACCTCTCGGGCAACTCGGCGACGTCGGACGCCGTCTCGGCGGTGTCGCCGCTCGGCGCGCCCGCCCCGCCGTTCGGCGAGGCCTTCGCCGGGGCCGGCGACAACGCGTTCCTCACTTTCGCGATCGGAGCCCCCGGCAGCTTTGACGCCAACGCCTCGGACAACACGGCCTTCGCCTGGACCTTCGGAGGGTTCTCCGTCGCCACCGCCGGATGGGGGTCGTTCGCCAACGTGTCGGACAACGTGGCCTATGCCGGGAGCCAATTCGCCGAGGTCACCGCCGAGGCCGGCATCGGGGAGGACGCCAACCTCTCGGGGAACGGCGCCTACGCCTACGGGCTGTTGGCCCTGAACGTCGGCGCCTTCGCCGGCGTCGGGTCCGACGGCCACTACCAGAACAACCTGGCGGTCGCCCAGAGCACCTTCGGGGTGGCGCTCGCCTGTGCGGGGGTCGAGTTCTTCAGCACCGCCGAGGGCTGCGACGCCGGCTTCCTCGGCGACAACCCCGAAGTTCTGCCGAACACCGGCATCATCGTCGAAGGTCTCTCCGACGGGGGCAGCAACAACATGGCGAGCGCCGGCAGCGCCCTCGGCGGCGCCTTTGCCTTCGCCGTGGGCGGCGATAACAACACGGCGGCGGCCAGCGCAGTCGGCGGGGGCGTCAGCGTGGCGGCGGCCGACGGCACCGGAGACTCGGCGGCCGCCCTCGGGGTGGCCGGCGGCAGCACCACCGCCTTGGCGGTCGGCACGAACGTGAACGCCGACGCCACCGCCGTCGGGGCCGGCGCAACGGCCACCGCCACCGACCTTTCGGGAACCTCGGTCCTCGGGGCCGCCTCAGGGCTGGGCGGTTGGTCGGACGCCTCCACTAGCGGTGGCGCCTGGACGGTCAGCATCAACGGGGCGACGCTCGTCAGCTAAGCGCCTCCCGACCGGCCGGCCGGCAGCCCACGTCGCCTCTGACCATCGGGGTGATGCCCGCGGGGCTGGTCGAGCCGGGCTCGCCAGAACGTGCCACGAACGAGCCGGGGCGGTATTTGGCCGTGTCGGCTCGTTGTGACCCCCCCGGGGGCCGAGCCGCAAGGGGCCAGCTACCGGGTGTTTGACTCCCTTCATTCCACGCATTTGACTGTCGGCAGCAGCTCTCGGGGACGAGAGGAAGATGCGGTCCGGCGGAGCCGGGGGCGCGGGGGAAAGGACCCACTCACCATGGCCAAGCACCGTCCAGCACACGCCAGGTCCGGCCTCGGGCGTTACACCGCCCCTCGGCGCCTGCACCCGGCCCACGCGGCCGCCTCGGCCGACGGCGTGCGGATCGTCCGCCTGACCGGCGCCCTGGTCGGTGGCGGGCTCCTGGCCTCGGCCGGGCTCATGGGCATCATCGCCACGCCGGCCGGCGCGACGGCCCCCGGGGCGTTCGTCACCGGGACCAGCCCGCCCTTCAGCAGCCTGGGCACCACCAACTTCGACGGCTTCGGCAACGTGGCCACGGTGGCCGGCGGCGGCGGGGTCCTGGGCGACACCGGCACGGCGACGGCAGCCGCCGGTGCTTTCGACGGTCCTTCCACCAACGTCGACAACACCGCCTTCGCCTTCGGCTTCGGCCCCGACGCCGAGTCCGTCGCCGCGGCCGGCAGCGACGGGTCGTCCGCCGACCTGTCGGGCAACACGGCGACATCGGACGCCACCTCGGTGTTCAACCCCGTGGCTGGTGACTTTGTCGGCTCGGCCTTGGCCGGGGCGGGCGGCTCCCCCTTCGGCCCTGGTAGCGAGTTCGCCAACGCCTCGGACAACACCGCCTTCGCTTGGACCTTCGGCGGGTTCTCGAACGCGACGGCCGGATGGGGGCTGGACGCCAATGTGTCGGACAACGTGGCCTTTGCCGGGAGCCAGTTCTCCGAGGTCACCGCCGAGGCGGGCGTCGGGGCGGACGCCAACGTCTCGGGGAACGGTGCCTACGCCTACGGGCTCTTCAGCCCGAGCGTCCAGGCGTTCGCTGGCGTCGGGGTCGACGGGCACTACGAGAACAACCTGGCGGTCGCCCAGAGCACGTTCGGGGTGGCGCTGGCCTGTGCCGGGGTCGAGTTCTTCAGCCTGGACACCTGCGGTGGCGAGTTCGGCCTCGTTCAGACGAACTCCTTCGTCGGGACGGCTGATCCGGGCAGCAACGACATGGCCACGGCCGGCAGCGCCCTCGGCGCGGCGGACGCCTTCGCCGTGGGCGGGGACAACTCCAACGCGGCGGCCAGCGCGGTCGGCGGGGGGCTCAGCGTGGCGCTGGCCGACGGCACCGGAGATTCGGCGGCGGCGCTCGGGGTGGCCGGCGGCAGCGCCATCGCCACCGCGGCCGGCACGGCCGAGGACGCCGACGCCACCGCGGTCGGGGCCGGCTCGTCGGCCACCGCCCAAGACATCCTCGGGGTCTCCGTCATCGGGGCCGCCTCGGGGCTGGGCGGTTGGTCGGACGCCTCCACCAGCGGTGGGGTGTGGACCGTCAGCATCAACGGGGCGACGCTCGTCAGCTGAGCGCCTCCCTACCGGGCGGCAGCCCACGTCGCCTCTGACCAGGAGTGATGCCCGCGGGCTGGTCGTCCAGGCCAGCGGCAAGAGGTCATGAACGAGCCGGGGTGGCGTCGCCGTCCCGGCTCGTTCGCGCCGGGGGGCCTCCTGGGCCCGACGGACCGGCCCTTGACGCCCGGTGTTGCGTCGGTTTGACCGTGGGCCAGCCGCTCCCCGGACCAGAGCCGAGACACGGTCCGGCGGGACCGAGCGGGGGGAGGGACCCACCTATCAAGGCCCAGCACTGTCCAGCACGCGCCAGGCCCGGCCTTGGGTGCTACTCCGCCCTCGCCGCCTGCGCCCGGTCCACGCGGCCCCCTCGGCCGACGGCGGGTCGTCCGCGGCACCCGAGTCCTTACGGAGCGGGCACCCGGAACGAGCTCGGGATCCCGATCATCGGGAGTGACCGTCTGTGCAGTTTCCGGTCACCGGCGCGGGAGTCCGGGGGCCCGGGCCCGGACGCCAGCGCGCACGCCCGACGGGGAATCGAACCGCAATGCGGGTGGGGTCCTGCGGGCGTTGCCCGCCGGGCTGTCAGCCGGTTGGGAAGCAGAAGGCCATGTTGAAGGCCGCCACGCAACGCACGCTGGTGGTGGCCGTGGCCGAATTGTTCAGCGTGTCCTTGACCGTGAGCTGCACCGTGTAGCTCCCGCTCGCCGTGTAGGTGTGCGAGATCGAGGAGCTCGAGCCACTGACCCCGCCGGGCCCGGTCCATGTGTAGGAGTTGATGGTGGCGCCCGAGTCGGTCGACGTCGACGTGAACGTGCAGGTCGGGCCGAACGGGCAGCTCTCCTGTATGGAGGCCTTCAGGCTGCCGCCCGGAGGAGGCGGCGGGGGCGGAGGCGGCGGAGGCGGAGAGCCGCCACCGGAACCACCGGAACCACCGGAACCACCGGAGCCACCGGAACCGGAACTCCCGGCCGTGGCCGAGGCCTCGTTGGAGAAGGGTCCCGGTCCGTACGCGTCGGTGGGTTCGACCTCGTAGTAGTACTTGATCCCCGAGGTGGCGGTGGTGTCACCGAACGTGGTCCCACCCACCCCGGTGGCGAGCTGGGTCTCACCGCCAGAGGAGGTTCCCCGCCAGATCGTGTAGCTCGAGACCGCCGCGCTGCCGGTCGACGGGGCCGTCCAGGAGAGCGAGATGCCGGTGGAGGACCCCGTGGCCGTGAGCCCGGTCGGGGTCCCCGGCGTGTTGGCCCAGCTGCCGCGACCGGTGACCAGGTCGAGGCCGGGGCCGGCCGAGTAGCCGTTGCTGCCGGTCAAGATGTCGCGGAACGGGATGCTCGAGCCGTAGATGGTGGACGACGTCACCTGCCCGCCCTGCGTGGAGGCCTCGGCCGCCCAGATCGGGCTGGCCACGCTGGTGCCGCCGACGGTCCACCAGCCCGACGATCCCGAGTAGGGGGTGCTGTCGAGGACCGCCACGCCCGAGTTGGGGTCGGCGTCGAGGGAGACGTCGGGGACGGCCCGCTGGCCGTTGCAGCGGACCTGGCTGTACGAGGAGAAGGTGAGCTGCGCGGTCGTGGCGCGCTCGAGGAAGCTGCAACCGCCGCCGCTCCCGCTCCAGGCGGTCTCGGAGGCGAGCAGCTTGCCGCTGGTGAACTTGAGGCTGGTGCCGCCGACGGCGATCACGTTGGGCGAGGACGCCGGGTAGTCGGTGCCACGGCCCGAGTCGCCCGAGGAGGCGAAGTAGCTGACCCCGGGGGTGGAGAAGGCGGAGTCGTCGAGGGTCTCGCCGCCGAACTCGCTCGCGCCCCAGCTGTTGGACACGAAACTCGCGTGCTGGCTGGCGTACTGCTCGGCCGTCATGAGGTCGTTCAGCCCCGAGCTGCTCGCCTCCACCAACAGGATGGGGGCGGACGGCGCGATGGCGTGCGCCCACTCGATGTCGAGGCTGATCTCGAGCGCCCAGCCGCTGTCGACCAGGGGCATCGTCGACCCGCCCGACTGGTTCACCTTCGTCAGTTTGGGGGTCGGCAGCCCGTACTGCTGGCTGAAGGTGGCCAGGTCGCTGGCCGCGGTGGGGTCGTCGTAGGCGTCGACTATGCCGATGGTGGCCGAACCGCCCGACCCGCTGAAGCCGTAGACCGCGTCGATGGCTCTCGGCGAGAGGCCGCTCGGGCTGGTCACCACGGCCGGGGTGGCCAGGCTGGGCTGATCGGTCGGCAGGAGGACCTGGGCACCGCAGGCGGCCTGGCCGAAGGTGGCGTGGGTGCAGACGGCCGACGGCTGCCCGGAGAAGGGCAGCTCGGGTGTCCCGATGGGGGCGCTGCGGGGGGGTGGGGAATAGCCGCCGAGCTGGGTCGAGGCGCCGACCGGAGAGATGAGTGCGGCGATGCTCAGGAGGACGGCCGCACTGACGCCGGCGACGATGGCGAAGATCCTGGGCATTTCCTACCTCGTGTTTTCCACTTGGAGGCTACAGGCTAATGGCACCGTGCTTTCGTACGGTGGCACCCCGAGCGCGGAACTGGCTGGTCAGGTGCCATTTCGCACTACACGGCGGTAGTTTGAGCGGCCGGTGCCGCGATGGGACGCGAGCTGTCGTCGCGTCGCGTTCAAGACAGCGTGACGCCGACCGTGTCGTGGCCGAGGCCGAACTGGTCGTGGCTAGCCGGCGAGCGCAGCGAGACCGACACGGCGACCCCCCCGCCGGCGGCCGACACCACCACCTGGCTGATGAGCCCGGTGCCCGACGGCGCACTGGTGGTCAGCGGCTGGCCCGAGTAGGTCACTCCCGAGACGCTGAAGGCGAAGGTGGTGCCGGAGGCACTGAACCGGGCGTTGCCGGTCTGCAGGGTCCCGCTCAGGTCGGCGCTGCTGAACGAGATGATCGCCGTGGCACCCGCGATCTGGACCTGCACGCTGGAGCTCTGGACCGGGGGAGCGGTGACCGCGGTCGTGGTGGCCGGGGCTGCGGTCGTGGTCGTCTGGTGCGTGGTGGTCGTCGCGCGGTGCCCGCGGTGCTTCGGGGGACCGGCCGCCGGGCCCGATGAGCACCCGGCCGCGACCGCGAGGGTGCAGAGGAGGAGTCCCGCCGGCCACCGAGGCCGGCGCCGCGCCCCGCGCGAGCGGGTGGGCTCAGCGCTGCTCACCATGTCGGCCGCCGGTTCCCTCGTCAGGGGGCGCAGTAGGCCCCGCCGGCGAACTGCAGGGTGTTGTAGGCACCGTTCCAGGCGGAACCGACCAGGGTCTGCTCCTCGTCGGAGGCCGGGCAGGTGGCGCCGAACGCGATGTAGCCGGCGACGTTGTTGGTGTTGGTGAGGATGTTCTGGGGACCGGGGAAGGCGATGGCGACGAATTCGGGGAGCTGCACCGAGGACAGGTCGAAGTTGTTGACCTCGCTCTGGTCGGCGTAGAAGCCGGCCCGCAGCGACGGGTCGATCGAGGTGAGCCCGTTGTTCCAGCCCTGCAGGAAGCTGAACCAGTTGGCCGAGACGGCGCCGGGCCCACTGTCGAGGCCCGAGTGGTTGTCCGGGTACCCCTCGGGGTCGATGATCACCCAGTCGGGCTTCAGGTGGAGCCCCGCGGCCGGGTAGGCGTCGATCGTGTGGGCCACCCACTGGCCGGCGCTGAAGGAGGCCGAGTAGTAGCAGTCGCTCGTGTAGCAGGGGGTGCCGCCGGCCCCGCTCGCCACCGGGCCGCTCACCGTCCAGAAGGACAGCCAGGTGATGCGCCGGCCCGAGGCCACGATCGACTGGCCGGTCGCCAGGTCGGCCCCCTCGTTGAGGCCGCTGTAGGGGACGGTCTGGGTGCCGAGCGCCCCGGTGTCACCGATGACGGGCCAGTTGTCCTCGATGGCCTGCGCCGTCGGGGCGCCCTGGTCGAGGCCGTAGAGGCCGACCCCGGCCGGCGGGGTGGCCGGTGGCGGCCCGCCCACGTAGACGTGGACGGTGGCGCCGTAGACCATCGGGCTGGGGTCGCCGCCGACGGTGGTCCCGCCCGCGCCCTGGGTCAGGTCGTAGGCGTTCCAGGTGTGGCCGCCCTGGCCGTCGTTCACGAACTCGGTCAGGTGCCCGGTGGTGGCCTCCGTGTAGACGTGGATGACCGAGACCCCGTAGAGCACCGCCCCGGGGTCGCCGCCGATGGCTGGCCCCCCCGCCGCGGTGGAGAGATCCGAGTAGCCCCAGCTCCCGCTGTAGGCGAACTCGCCCAGGTCCCCCGTCGAGGTGCGGGCGTAGACGTGGATGGTGCTGCCCACCGCGACCGGGCTCGGGCGCCCGGTGATGGTGGGGCCGCCGGTGGTCTGGGTCAGGTCCGAGAAGGCCCAGGTGCCCCCGCCGGCGCTGGTGAACTCCAAGAGATCCCCGGTGATGCTGCCGGCGTACACGTGGAGGGTGCCGCCCGAGACGACCGCGCCCGGGTCGCCGCCGATCTGGGGCCCGACGGCGACGCTGCTCACGTTGAGCGCGCTCCAGGACTGGCTGGCCGGCGAGCTGTCGGCGAACTCCTCTAGGTCCCCGTTGGTGTCGCGGGCGAAGACGTCGAGCGCGCTGCCGTTGAGGACGGGGCTCGGGTCGCCGCCGATGGGCAGCCCGCCCGCCAACTGGGTCACGTCGTGGACGCTCCACACATGGGCCCCGGACCCGTCGTTGTTGAACTCCACCAGATCGCCGTTGGCGGACTCGGCGAACACGTGGATCGCCGTACCGCCGATCAAGACGGCCACCGGGTCGGCCCCGATGGTGGGACCGCCCGCGCTCTGCGTCAGGTCGTAGGCGTTCCACAGACGGCGGCCGACCCCGTCGTTGTCGAACTCCATGAGGTCACCGCCGTTGGCCCGCGCGTAGACGTGCACGGAGCTGCCGTAGGTGATGGCGCTCGGCCGGCCGGTGATCGCCGGGCCCTGGCTGTCGGCGGTCTGGTTGTAGTTGTTCCAGAGCCGACCCCAGGCCCCGTCGTTCACGAATTCCTGGAGGGGCATGGCCGCGCCGGTGAGCGCCGAGGCCCCGCTCGTAGACAGCCCGACGTTGCCGAACCCGACCACCGCGACGCCGCTCAGGAGGGTGACCGAAGCCGCCAGCGCGACCAGTCGCGAACGAATTGGCATGCAGCGCTCTTTTCGGGGACCGGTGGATCGGAAGCGCCCGGTTCCGTTGCCGGTACACGTGGCGATCACGAACTGTACCACCGGGGTTCCGCGTTACTGGGCGACGGCCGAGGTCTGAGGACCCGATTCGCGCGCGCAACGCAGGGTGTCGCGGCGGCCGGCCGGCCGACAGGCCGATGGTACAGTCGGGCCCAATTACCACCTCTGGTCAGGGCTCACGTCAGGTGAGTCCCCTGCGGGCGGCGGCCGAGACGGAGAGGGATGCACCCCAAGGCACTGGTGAAGAGCGCTCTTCGGCCCGTCCTCGGTCCCCTGGTGCGGCGCCTGGACCACCGGGCCCGGGTGGCCGTCGCCCCCGAGCTCGACGAGATCCGGCGCCAGCTCGACTACGCCATCCCGGCCATCTTGACCCGGATCTCGTCGCAGGCGGCCTCCGAGCGCGGCTACGTGCGGTCGTTCGGCGACCTCAACCAGCGCATCGAGTTCGTCCGGCGCGAGCTCCTCTTCGAGCTGCGCTATCGCCACCCCTCGGCCGAGGCGGCGCCCGCTGCCCAGAAGCGGGTGGTGCATCCCGAGAAGCTGGCGGCCATGGGCGACCGGGTGCGCGTCAACCTCGGCGCCGGGCATCTGGCCAAGCCCGAGTACCTGAACGTGGACAGCCGGGAGCTCGACGGCATCGACGTGGTCGCCGACGTGTCCGACCTTCCCTTCGAGGGCGGATCGCTCTACGAGGTCTACTCCGCCCACGTGCTCGAACACTTCGCGTTGGAGGAGCTGCGCAAGGTGCTGCTCCCGTACTGGGTGTCGCTGCTCGCCCCCGGCGGCTCCTTCGTCGCCGTGGTCCCCGACATGGAGGCGATGATCGCCGAGTGCGCGGCGGGCCGGATGCCCTTCGAGGACTTCCGCGAGGTCGCCTACGGCGCGCAGGAGTACGAGGGCGACTTCCACTTCAACGGCTTCTCTCCCGAGTCGCTGACGGGGCTGCTGGTCGAGGCCGGGCTCACGGCCGTGCGGGTCCGCGAGGCGGGCCGCCGCAACGGGCTCTGCTACGAGCTGGAGATCGAGGGAACCCGACCGGCCGCGACGCCCGGTTGAGCGGGCGTCGGCGCGTGGCGGACCCGTCGTGACGACGAGACGCCTCCAGGTGACGCTCTACTCGGGCATTGTCGTCCGCCACGACGCGGTCTCAGAGAGCCTGCGGCTGAAGCTCGACATCCTGCGCGGGCTGATTCGACGCGGAGCGCCGATCGACCTGGTGGTCTGCACCCATGCGACCGACGATCCGGACCCCGAGTTCCGGCTCACCCCCTCGGTCGCCCGCTTGGTCGGCCAGCAGTCGTTCTGGGAGAGCGACCTGCACATCTTCGAGTTCGGCATGTACTACGACCTCGTCGACGCGCTCTTCGTGGTCCCGCCCGAGGCCGTCAGCCTCGTGATCGACCACAACACGACGCCCCCCGACCTGGTCGACCAGCCCGAGGTGAAGGCCGGGTGCCAGATGGCCCTGGTCCAACGGCACGACCTGCGGCTGGCGACGCACGTGGCCTGCGTGAGCGAGTTCAGCCTGGAGATCGCCCGGTCGGTCGGGGTTGACGAGGCCCGCCTGTCCGTGCTGCACCTGCCGCCGGCCCACGCCGGGCGACTGCTGCCGCGTCGGTTCGGCGAGGGCGGGGTGGCCCGACCGGTCGAGCTGCTCTTCGTGGGCCGCTTCGTGCGCGCCAAGGGCGTCCGCGACCTGTTGGCGCTGGCGGAGCGGCTGTGGGCGGACGGGACGGGCCGCTGCCGCCTGCGACTGGTCGGCAGCCCGCGGTTCTCCGACGGCGACATCTTCGCCGAGGTGCAGGCGGCGGTGGCCGGGTCGGGCGGCCTCGTCGAGCTCTCGAGCGGTCTCGACCGGGCCGAGATGGTGGCCGCCTACCAGCGGGCCGACCTGCTCGTCATCCCCTCCTTCCACGAGGGCTACTGCGTCCCGGTGATCGAGGCGTACACCGCCGGCTGCCACGTCGTCGGCTACGACGCGGCCAACCTCCCCAACGTGATCGGCGGGTTGGGCGCGGTGGTGCCGACCGGTGACGTGGCGGCCTTGGGCGACGCGGTGGCGCGCTTCGCCGAGCGGGCCGAGGCCTCGGGCCAGGCCGGCGCGCCCATTGTCGTGCCGACCGAGCGCGGCGACATGGACGAGCAGGCCTGGCTGGAGGCCGTGCGCGTCCACCTGGCCGACTACTCGGTGGCGGCCTACGAGCGGAAGTTCCTGGGGCTCCTGCGCCAACTGGCCGAGCAGACGGCGACCGGGCTCGTCCCGGCGCTCGACGACGCGATCGGGACGCGCCAGGCCGAGCTGGTCGACGCGCCGTGACCGAGCGCACCGTCTCGGTCATCGTCAACACCTACGATCGCGCCGAGAGCCTGGCGCTGACACTCGCCGCGCTCGAGCAGCTGGACTACCGGGCCTTCGAGGTGGTGGTCGTGAACGGCCCGTCGCGCGACGGGACCGAGGACCTGCTCGACCGCTACCGGGGCCGGATCACCGTCGGACGGTGCCTCGAGCGCAATCTCTCCCGGTCGCGCAATATCGGGGTTCGCCTGGCGGCCGGCGAGATCGTGGCCTTCATCGACGACGACGCCTATCCGGACCCGGCGTGGCTGGACCGGTTGGTCGAGGCCTACGACGACCCGGAGGTGGCGGCCGCCGGTGGACCCACCTACAACTACACCGGGACCGACGTCCAGGCCTGGCGCAGCTTCGTCGACCGATTCGGGAACGCACGGGTGGACCACGTCGCCCGCGCCTATCCCGGCGCGGTCACGAGCGCCCCGTTCACGACCTGGGTCCCCTACACGATCGGGACCAACTGCTCGTTCCGGCGCGAGGTGCTGGTCGGGATCGGCGGGTTCGACGAGGAGTTCGAGTACTACTTGGAAGAGTCCGATGTGTGCTGCCGGTTGGTCGGACTAGGCTACGTCGTGGCCCAGCTCGACGACGGGTTCGTGTACCACAAGTTCCTGCCGAGCTGGGTCCGCGACCGGCCCGACGTCGTGAAGGACTACCGCCAGGTTCTGAAGAGCAAGCTGTACTTCTCCTTGAAGCACGGGCTGGCCGCGGCCTCGTTCCGCGAGGTCTGTGCCGACATCGTTCGCTTCGTGGAGAAGTGCGCCACCGAGGTCGACGAGGCGGTGGCGGCCGGTCGGTTGGCGGAGTCGGACCGGACGAAGTTCGAGACCGACGCGGCGGAGATGTCCGACGCCGCCCTCTGCGCCCTGCGGGCGCCCGAGCCCCGGACCCGGCCGCCCGAGTGGTTCGGGCGGGTCGCCCGCCCCCTCCTGGCGTTCTCGACCGGGGCCGGTCCCGACCGGCTGCACGTCTGTCTGACCTCGGCCGAGTACCCGCCGACCCGGGTGAACGGGATCGGGCGGGTGGTGCACGCGTTGGCGACCGGCCTGGCCGACGCCGGCCACGTGGTCCACGTGGTGACCCGCGGCGATGTCTCGCGCCGGGTCGACCTCGAAGAGGGGGTCTGGGTGCACCGGGTCCCGGTCACCCCGCACGCGCCCGGCCCGGACCTCGCGGTTCCCCGCCACATCTGGGACCTCAGCGCGTCCTTCTACGACGAGGTGCTCCTGATCGACGGGCACCGGGCCCTGGACGTCCTGCAGGCGCCCAACTGGGACTCCGAGGGCCTCGCCGCCATCTGGGACGGACGGATCCCCGTCGTGGTGGGCCTGTACACGCCGCTCAAGACCCTGACCGCGCTGGACCCTCGGGTGGGCGCCGCCCTCGACGGGAGCGATCCGTCGATTCGCGACATGGTGGCGCTCGAGCGGTACTGCTACGAGCACGCCGACGGGCTGCTCGCCTGCGGGCCGTCGGTCGTGGCCGAGATCGAGTCCCGCTACGAACTGTCCGTCGACCGGCGGCGCCTCGGCCTCGTGGCCCACGGGCTGGTCGACCGGGCCGGCGGCGCCCGGCCGGCCGCCGCGGGGCCGCGCGTCGGCCTTTTGTTCGTCGGTCGGCTCGAGCCCCGCAAGGGGGTGGACGTGCTGCTGGAGTGCGCGGCGGGCCTCCTGGCGCGCCACGGCGGCCTCGAGATCACCATCGCCGGTGACGACTCGGTGCCCACGCTCGACGGCTCGACCATGCGGGCCCACTTCGAGCGCACCGCTCCGAAGGACCTGAGGGCCCGGGTGCGCTTCCTCGGGCCGGTGGACGACGATGCGCTGCTCTCCCTCTACGCCGCCTGCGACATCGTGGTCGTGCCGTCGCGCTTCGAGTCGTTCGGCCTCATGCTGCTCGAGGCCATGATGTTCGCCAAGCCGGTCGTCGCCTCCGACGTGGGTGGGATGCGCGAGATTGTGGTCGACGGCGAGACCGGCCGACTGGTCCCCGCCGGGGACCCCGACGCCCTGGCGGGCGCCCTGGACGACCTCCTCGGGCAGCCCGAGCTGCGCCGTCGCCTCGGGGCGGCCGGTCGGCGGCGCTACGAGGAGCGGTTCAGCCGGGGGCAGATGGTGGACGGCGTCAGCCGCTTCTACCGATCGGTGGTCGGATCGCACGGGCGGGGAGCGGCGGTGGGTGCCGGGGCCCCGGGCGCCGCCGCGGAATAGGAGGACGGAGTGAGCAGCGAGGGAGAGGCGGCCGGCACGCTGGCGCTGCCCGCGCAACGCGACGAGGAGCTCCTCGCCCGCCTGGTGGCCGGGCGTTCGTGGTTCCACACGATCGACCTCGGCGGGGGGGTGATCACCCCGGGCGTGGACGACTCGTGGTCCAAACTCCAGCTGATCCGCCTTCCCGAGTCCTTCGCCGGCAAAACCGTGCTCGACGTCGGGGCGTTCGACGGGTACTTCTCGTTCGAGGCCGAGCGGCGCGGCGCCGCGCGCGTGGTGGCGGCCGACGAGTTCTGCTGGAGCCGCCCCGGCGATCCGATGACCGACGGCCAGGGATTCGACATCGCCCACTGGGCCCGGCAGAGCCGGGTCGAGAAGCGACGGATCCCGGTCGAAGACATCAGCCCCGAGACGGTGGGCGTCTTCGACTACGTGCTGTTCTTGGGCGTGCTGTACCACTCGCCCGACCCGCTGCGCTACCTGCGCAACGTGCGGTCCGTCTGCCGGGAGCAGCTCATCTTGGAGACCCACGTCGACGCGTTGGAGCAGGAGCGGCCGATGATGGTCTTCTACCCGGGCACCTCGTTGAACGGCGACGCCTCCAACCACTGGGGCCCCAACCGCCAGTGCGTCGTCGAGATGCTGAAGGAGGTCGGGTTCCGCCGGGTCGAGCTCGTCTCGCACGCCGGCTCCCGGATGGCCTTTCACGCCTTTCCCTGAGCGAGCGCCTCGCGGTGCTCTCGGGCTGACGACGCGTCGGTCATCGGTCTCCACACACGGGATTCGACGCCCGCCTCGCGCCCCGAGTGGCGCGGAACGGGAGAGACCGGCTGGTAGCGTCCGATCAAATGGCGGTGCGCGCGTGTCGGCAGTCGCAGCGACAGCACCGAGTCACCCGGCGGTCGCCCCCGGTCAGCACCCGCGGCTCGGCGATCGTGCTGTCGTGCCTCGCGGCGTTGCTGGCGACGATGGTTCCCCTCGTCCCCTCCGGGGCGTCGTCGGCGCCGCTCGTCCGGCCGAGCCAGCTCGCCCCGCCGCCGCTCCCCCCGGGACTGCGCCCGCTCGGCTCGCTGTCGCCCAGCCAGCCGCTCTCCTTGCAGGTCGTCCTGGCGCCCGCCGATCCGGCCGGCCTGTCCAGGTTGCTCGCCGATCTCTACGACCCGACCTCGCCGACGTACCACCAGTGGCTCCCGGCCGGCGCGTTCGCCCGGGAGTTCGCGCCCTCGGCGCGGGTGGTGAGCCAGGCGTCGGCCTGGCTCGACGGCCTGGGGCTGCACGCGACGCGGACCTCTGGGTTCACCATCGAGGCCAAGGGGTCGAGCGGCGCCGTGTCCCGCGGTCTCGGGGTCTCGCTGGGGCGCTACCGCGAGCACGGCGGCGCCGTCGTCTACGCCTCGCAGAAGACGCCCGAGGTCCCGGCCGGCCTGGTCGGTGCGGTCAGCGCCGTGGTGGGGCTGACCGACGCCCCGATCGAGGCGCCGCTCATCGCCACCAGCACCCCGGCGCCGGGAGCCGAGCGGGCCCACGCCGCCGGGACGCCGGTCACCGCCTGCGGGGCGGCCACCGCCTTGGCCTCGTCGGACAACGGGTACACGGCCAACGCGGCCGGCAACCACTACGGGGTCGGCACCCTCATCGCCGACGGGGCCAACGGCATGGGGCAGAAGATCGGGGTGTTCGAGCTGGCGTCGGTGTCGGCGTCGGACATCGGCGCCTACGAGTCGTGCTTCAACCTGCACAACCCGGTCTCGGTCGTGACCGTCGACGGCGGCGGGGGCTCGGACCCCGGCGGGACCGAGGAGGCGGACCTCGACATCGAGCAGCTGACCACCCAGGCGCCCGGCGCCACCATCACCTCCTATGAGGGCCCGAACGACCTGAGCGGCGCGGTCGACGTCTGGCGCCAGATCGTGACCGCCGACACCGCGACCGTGGTGTCGAACAGCTGGGGCCTGTGCGAGGCCGAGTCGGCCGACGAGGCGAGCGCCGTCGACCCGCTCTTGGAACAGGCGGCCGCGCAGGGCCAGGCGGTGTTCTCGGGCTCGGGCGACGACGGCTCGGAGGACTGCTACAACCCCCCCGTCGACCTCAACACCACGCTGCAGGTCGACTACCCGGCGTCGAACCCGTGGGTGACCGCCGTCGGCGGCACGGCCCTGTCCTTGGACGGGACCGAGGTCGTCTGGAACGGCTGCCTCGGCGTGCAGCCCCCGACCGGCTGCGGCAACAGCGGGGGCGGTGGGGGCGGCGTGTCGAGCCTCGAGCCCAAGCCCCTGTGGCAGGCCGGGCTGGCCACCCCGGCCGGGTTCACCTGCGGCTCACTCGGCACCGACTGCCGGGAGGTGCCCGATCTCTCCGCCAACGCCGGCGCGCCCGAGGTCTTCTACGCGGCCGGCCAGTGGAGCGCCTTCACCGGCACCAGCGTCGCCGCCCCCATGGTGGCGGGGCTCTGGGCCGACCGCCAGTCGAGCTGCGTCCACCCGACCGCGGGCGACGCCGCGGCCGTCTTGTACCAGGTGGCGGGCGCCGGGGGCTACGGCACCGGACTGACCGACATCACTCAGGGCGAGAACGACTTCTCCCAGACCAACGGCGGCCAGTTCGGCGCCGGCGCCGGCTACGACCTGGCGAGCGGGCTGGGGTCGCCCATCGCCCCCGGCCTCGCCTGCGCGGAGGTGACCTCGGTGTCGCCCACCCAGGCCCCCGCCGGTTCGCAGATCACGGTCAACGGGCTCGGGCTGGCCCATGCCACCATCTCCTTCGGCGGCACGACGGCCACCGTGGTATCGGGGACGGCGTCGTCCGAGACGGTGGTGGTGCCGGCCGGCAGCGGCACGGTGAACGTCTCGGCCAGCGGGCCGCTCGGCAACGGCCCGGCCAGCGCGTCGTTCACCTACGGCAGCCCGACCGGGGCGTTCACCCGCGTCTTCGGCGCCACGGCCATCGCCACGGCCATCGCCATCTCCAAGTCGCGCTTCGCGGCCAGCGACAGCGCGCCGGCCGTCGTGGTCGCCCGCTCCGACTTCTTCTCCGACGCCCTGGCCGGCGGGCCGCTGGCCGCCCGGGTGGGCGGCCCGCTCCTCATCACCCCGGGCGCCAGCCAGTCGAGCACCCTCGACCCGGGCGTCCTGGCCGAGATCGAGCGGGTGCTCCAGCCCGGCGGCACCGTCTACCTGCTGGGCGGCCCGCTCGCCCTGAGCCCGACCATCGACGCGTCGCTCCAGGGCCTCGGCTACGCGGTCAACCGGGTATCGGGCAGCGACGAGTACGCGACCGCGGTGGCGATCGCCGTCCAGCTGGGCAACCCCGGCGTGATCTTCGAGGCGACCGGGCTCAACTTCCCCGACGCACTGTCGGCCGTGCCCGCCGCGGTCGTCCAGAACGGCGCCATCCTCTTGACCGACGGCACCACCCAGGCGCCCGAGACCGCGACCTACCTGGCGGCCCACTCGCACGACACCCGCTACGCCATCGGCGGCCCACTGGCCGCCGCCGGGGCCGACAAGACGGCGACCGCCATCTACGGCCAGGACCAGTTCGGCACCTCGGCCGCGGTGGCGTCGGCCTTCTTCCCGACGCCCAAGACCGTGGGGGCGGCCACCGGGACCAACTTCCCCGACGGCCTGGCCGCCGGACCGGGCTTGGGGCGGGCCGGGGCCCCGCTGCTTCTGGTCGAGCCGACCGGGGCCCTCCCGCCGGCGGTGCTCACCTACCTCCAGGCGGCCGGGGGCGGGATCAGCACCGGCACGCTCTTCGGGGGGCCGCTCGCCGTGGCGGACTCGGTCCTCTCCGAGCTCGACGGCGCGCTGTGACGCGCCGGTCGCTCAGGCGCTCTGCGCCGACCCGGCGGCCCGGGCGCGGTACGCGTCGCGGATGACCCGCTTGTAGATCTTCCCGTTGTCCTGGCGGGGGAGCGCGGCCACGAAGTCGATGGACCTCGGGCACTTGTAGTGGGCCAGCTTGGAGCGGGCGAACTCGATCAGCTCGGCCGCCAGCTCGGGCGAGCCCTCGGAGCCGTCGAGCAGCTCGACGATGGTCTTCACCTCTTCCCCCCACTCCTCGTTGGGCACGCCGATGGTGGCGACGTCGGCCACCCGGGGATGCTCCAGGAGGACCGCGTCGACCTCGGCCGGGTAGATGTTCACGCCGCCCGAGATGATGAGATCGGCCGAGCGGTCGGTCAAGAACAAGAACCCGTCGTCGTCGACGAAGCCGACGTCGCCCAGCGTGTAGTAGTCGCCGCGGTAGGCAGAGTCGGTCTTGTCCTCGGCCTTGAAGTAGCGGAAGCGGCCGACGTCGGGCGCCTTCAAGAACACGGTCCCGACCTCGTTGCGGGGCAGCTCGTTGCCGTCCTCGTCGCCCACCTTCACCTGGTCGGGCGGCTCGATCTTGCCCACCGTGCCCGGCTTGGAAAGCCAGGTGGCCGAGTCCACCCAGGTGCCGGTGCCCTCGGTAGCCGCGTAGTACTCGAAGACGACCGGCCCCAACCACTCGATCAGCGCCCGCTTGATGTGGACCGCGCAGGGGGCGGCCCCGTGCAGCACGCTGCGCAGCGAGGACAGGTCGTAGCGCGACCGCACCTCGGGGGCGAGCTTCAAGAGCTGCACGAACATGGTCGGCACCATGTGGGTGTGGGTGATCCGGTGGGCCTCGATCAGGCGCAGGGCCTCCTCGGGGTCCCAGTGGTCCATCGCCACCACGCCGGCCCCGCTGAGGAGCGGGAGCAGGTGGGAGAAGGCGAGCGGGGCCGCGTGGTAGAGGGGACCGGTCAACAGGTGGAGGTCCTCGCCGGCCTTGTAGTCGAAGATGGCGCGGGCGGTGCCGGCCGCGCCGCCGGCGGCGGCGGCCACGCCCGCGGCCGGCCGGTCCACGCCCTTCGGTCGCCCCGTGGTGCCCGAGGTGTAGAGCATGCTGCGCCCCATCACCGGATCCTCGATGTTGGAGTCGTCCTCGGCCGACACCGCGTCCTCGTAGGACTCGAAGTCCTCGATCTCCCCGCCCACGGCGAGGCGGACGACGGCCCCCGGGGCGAGGCCCGCGGCCGCGACGGCGCTGGCCGCATGCCGGGCGTCGGCGACCAGCACCGTGGCCTCGCAGTCGTCGACGATGTAGCCGGCCTCCTCGCCCGAGAGGTGCCAGTTGACCGGCGTGAGGCGGAGGCCGGAGCGCTGCGTGGCGAAGGTGACCTCGGAGAACTCGGGCCGGTTGGAGGAGAGGAGCGCGGCGGAGTCGCTGGCGACCACGCCGCGCCGGCGGAGCGCGCGGACCAGCTGGTTGGCCCGGCCGTTGAGCTCGGCGAAGGTCCGGTTGCCGGCCGGGCTCAGGAACGCGGGGTAGTCGGGGTGCTGCTCGGCCCACCAGGCGATGATCATGCCGCCCATGGCGAACGCGATCCTGGGGTCGACCGCCGCCGGGGCGTCGGTGGCTCCGCTCGTGTCGCTCATCTGCGTCCTCCGGGTGTCCCGGCGCGGGGTTCGGGCGTCATTCCCGCCGTGCGACCGGGCGCGTCCTGATCGGGGTCGGGGGCGACCCCGCCGTGGCGGCGGCCGGGCCGCCCGATCGACCCGTCGGGCGCGATCGGGCGGCCCGCACCGGGCTACTGCGTGAACAGCTTGGGCAGGGTCTTCGGGTACGTACCCAGTCCGAAGCGCTTCCCGTTGTCGATGGCGATGAACGTGCCCATCTTCCCGTTGACCGGCGAGACCGTGTTGCCGGACCAGTAGACCAGGCGTGCGTCGACGACGGCCGTGTGGTCACCAGCACCGGCGATGCCAGTCGGCCCGGTGTTCCAGTTCCAGGCGCCGTAGGGGAACGTGGGTCCGCCCAGGATGGGCAGGGCGTGGATCCCCCGAGCCAGGTTCTGCGGCGTGAGGTCCGGGCCCGCGGCCTGCAGGGCGTCGAACATCTCCACCAGGTAGGGGTAGTCGCCGTCGGTCTGCTTCGGGATCTGGCGCCCGGTCAGCTTCTGGTACAGCTTTCCGGCCGGGGAGGACGGACCAAAGATGGAGTTGGTCGCCGCGGCCTCACTGACGCCGAACATGTGGCCGTCGATCTCGCTCTGGTTGTAGGTCTGCGCCTCGTTGTCGGTGTCGGTGGCCGCCACGCCCTGCAGCATCCACTCGGGGTGGTAGTTCTGGGCCGCCGCGGCCTGGGTCAACAGACCCAGCGAGAAGGGGTCGCAGGCCAGCACGATGGTGGTCACCCCGGCCGCCTTGAACTGCACGATGGCCTGCTGCGCCGACTGCTGGAAGGTCGAGATATCCAGGTTGTAGTGGAAGAACTGGCTGATCTGGCTGGCCGGCACGTGGTACTTGGTCTCCAGCAGCTTGTTCTCCAGCGCGTTGGGGCTCCCGTTGCAGTTGATGTAGGAGGGCACGTTGGGGATGAAGGTGCCGATCACCCGGACTGAGTTCCGCAGGTTCGGGTCACCGGCGTAGATCGCCTTCTTGCCGGCCAGCTCGGTCCCGATGACCTCGGCCATGTTGGCCGCGATGCGCTGGCAGTCCGGCGTCCACGACCAGACATAGGGGTTCTCACCCTGGAAGGTCGTCTCGCTGTAGTAGGCGTTGCCGAAGAACTCCACCAACTTGCGCTGTGCCGCACAGGTCGAGAACGGAGATGTCCCCCCGCCGGCGAAGTCCTCGGGGATCCCGGACTCGGCGAACGCGTGCATCTGGTTGGCGATGGTGTCGGCGTCGGCGCAGGCCTGTGCCTGGTTCTGACCCAAGGCTTCCAGCGTGGCGTTGCTGGTGGCGGTCATCGACTGGAGGACCACCTTGCGTCCGTAGAGGTCATAGGCCTTGTTGAAGTAATTGAGGAAGACCTGCTCCACCTGGTTGGTGACCTGCTGGGGGGCGTCGCCGGCCGCCGCCAGCTGCGCGGCGATCTCCTCCTGGTTGGCGGTCGAGGGGAAGGTGCGCACGGCGATGGTGATCGTGTTGGCGGTCACGCCGTTGTAGGTGGCGCCACCGTTGCTCCCCGTGAACTTGGCCACACAAGGCGGGGCGTACGGCGTGGCGAACTGCTGCGCGCCCGGGGTGCACTTGGCGCCCCCGATCGTGGTACCCGTGCCCACCTTCACGTTGCCCGAGGCCGGGTACTTCCAGGGGTAGGGGCCCTCGGTGCCGACTCCATGGGTGCTGAGCTTGGGGCCGCTGGCCGCCGAGGCGGCCGCCATGGTGAGGACCATGGACGTGACGGCGACGCCCCCCAGGAACAAGCCTCGCGCGCTGCGCCGCCGGGCACCCCTCACGCGGGTCACCGTGGCGTTTCCGAATCTGTACATGGCCCCCTCCTCTGCCGTGCGGACCCCATGCTGGCACCGTTCCCGCCGAAGCGGAAACCGGGGCGGGCGGCGGGGTCGGGTATCCGCCAAACTGTCACCCCTCCGTGACACTACGATACCCCGGCAACAGCGGCCGCGGCAGGGGGGTGGCGGGGTGAGTCCGATGCGGGGATCGCGTTGACACGGGTGGGGGCGATCGTTAGGTTCCCTTCCGCGTTGGCCGCTGATACTTCGCCGCGGCAAGAGGGCACGGGGGCGGCTTAGTGCAGACACCACCTCTCATCAGCGGGGACGGAGGCCCGAACACCGCCCCGGGCTTGTCGCTGCTCGACCGGGCGTCGTCGTTGCGCAATCCGGTCGCCTGGGCGCTCGGCGCCGTGGCCCTCTGGGCGATCCTCAACAGCGTCCTGGCCAAGGGCCTCCCGCTCGGGGTCATCGTCCTCGGCCTGATCTACGGCTCGACCTACGCGCTGCTCGCCATCGGCATCGTCCTCGTCTACCGGGCCAACCGCATCATCAACTTCGCCCAGGCCCAGATCGGCGTGCTGGCGGCCATCTTGGCCATCGAGCTGAACGTCACCTACAACATCAACTTCTTCCTGGCCTTCCTGGTGGGCATCGCCGCCGCGTTGATCATCGGCGTGCTCATCAGCCTCTTGCCCCGGCACTTCCGTCGCAGTTCCCGGCTGATCCTCACGGTCGCCACGATCGGGCTGGCCCAGCTGCTGGGCGGCCTCTCAGCCATCGTGCCGCTGCTCTTCTGTCCGCCGTCCAACTCGTCGTGCACCACGGCCGCCGCCCACCAGACCTTCAACACCCCGCTCCACTTCCAGTTCACGATCAACCCGGTCGTCTTCTCGGGCAACGACATCGTCGCCTTCGCCGGCGCCGTGATCATCGCGGCCGCCCTGGCGCTGTTCATGAAGCGGTCCAAATACGGCCTGGCCATCCGGGCCGCCTCCGAGAACGGCGAACGGGCCACCTTGCTCGGCGTCCCGGTCCCGCGCCTCGACACCATCGTGTGGGTCATCGCGGCGCTGCTCTCCGCCGTCACCATCTTGCTGCGGGTCCCCGTGCTCGGGTTCGGCGGCTTCCAGACGGTCACGGCGGGCGGCGACGACATCCTCTTGCGCACGCTGGCGGCGGCCGTGATCGGGCGGATGGAGAACATGCCCCGGACCGTGGTGGCGGCCATCGCCATCGGCGTCTTCGACTCGGGGGCCACCTGGACCTACTCGAACACGACGTTCGTCGACGCCACCTTGTTCATCGTCATCATCGTCGCCCTGCTGCTCCAGCGCGGCACCTACTCGCGGGCGAGCGAGGCGGAGAGCTCCACCTGGCGCTCGGTCGCCGCCGTTCGCCCGATCCCGCGGCTGATGGCCGCGCTCCCCGAGGTGCGATGGAGCATCCGGGGCGGCAAGACCGTGCTGGTCGTCCTGGCGGCGGCGCTGCCGTTCATCCTGAGCGACAGCCAGACCTACCTCGCCTCGCTCATCTTGGTCTACGCCATCGTCGGCCTCTCGCTCCTCGTCCTCACCGGCTGGACCGGGCAGATCTCGCTCGGGCAATTCGGGATCTCGGGCCTCTCGGGGGCGCTGGCGGCCTTCCTCTATTCCAAACACGGCTGGGACCTCATCCCGTCGATCATCGTGGCGATCATCGTGGGCGCCCTGGTCGCCCTCATCATCGGCGTGCCGGCGCTGCGCATCCAGGGCCCCTTCCTGGCCGTGACCACCCTCGCCTTTGGCGTCAGCGCGTCCAACTACGCGCTGTCGCCCACGTTCCTGCCCTGGTTCGTCGTCACCACCGCGCCCCGACCACCGGTCTTCGGAGGGAACATCTTGGGGTCCGACCGGGACATCTACTACTTCTGCCTGATCGGCTTCTTCCTGGTCTTCTTGGGCGTGCGATCACTGCGCCGGAGCAGAACCGGTCGCAGCCTCATCGCCACCCGGGACAACGAGGCGGCCGCGCGCGCCGCCGCCCTCAACACGACCCGCCAGAAGCTGACCGCCTTCTTGATCTCGGGGGCCATCGCGGGCTTCGCCGGGGCCCTCTTCGTGGTCCAGCAGGAGGGGGTCAACAACGGCTCGTTCACGGCCGACATCAACATCGCGTTGTTCACCATGGTGGTGATCGGCGGCCTCGGCTCTCTCCCGGGCGTCATCTTGGGAGCGGTGGCCGTCTGGAGCGCGATGTACTTCCTGCCGGCCGGGTGGGCGCAGCTGGTGAACGGCGGGGGGATCCTCCTGCTCCTCATCTTCTTGCCCGAGGGCCTGGGCGGCCTCATGTACGGCCTGCGGGGGCTCTTCCTCTATCAGGTGGCCAAACGCCGGGGGGTGCTGTCGGGCGCGTTGGCCGAACAGCTCCGGTCCGAGGAGACCCCCGGTGAGGAACAGGCCCTCTCCGGCGAGGCGCCGATGCCCGTGCCGTCGCTCGCCGGTGGGGCGCAGTTGGGGGCCAACGGCCCGTCGGTTTCGACGGGGACGACGCTGCCCACGACCTCCCAGGCGAGCGGGCTGGGTCCGACCGCCACCCCGCCCGGCCAGCCGCTCGGCGGCGGAGCCACCCCGCCCCGATGACGAGCGCCCTCGCCCCGGCGTACGTGTCGGAACTGTCCGACGGGCGCAGGCCGCGCCTCTTGGACCCGCGCCGCCTGACCGCGCCGACTCCGGTGGGGCCGCTGGTGGTGCTTATGGGCTTCAACGGCCTGATGCAGCTGTCGGCCGCCGCGTTCTTCTTGGCGCTGCTCGGGATCCGCAACGAGTACCACGACGGCCTGGCCATGCTGGTCGCCCTCGGGGTCCAGCGAATCCAGTTGGGGATCGGGGCCGACCTCCCGCTCGCGGTGGTCGCCACGCGCACCAGCCGGGTCGGGGTGGCCTGGAAGGTCCTCTTGGTGTTCTCGGTCCTCTGCGCGGTGGTGGGGCTGGCCGGCGTGTTCCCGAACGGGATCCTCCTCTACATCAGCGCCTTTCTCCTCATCAACGGCGCGGGTGCGCTGACCTCGGTCTCGCACTCGATCCTGGCCGAGTACTACCCGATCGACGTTCGCCCCCGGGCCCTCTACGCCCACCAGGCGGCGGTCCTGGCGGGCATCGCGCTGGCGGCGCCCGTGGCCGGCCTCTTCGGCCTCGGCTTCGACTGGGAGGCCGCCTTCTTCGTCTTCGCCGTGGTCGGGCTCGTCCTGGTGGCCATCGGGCGCCGCGTGCTGGCGAAGGCCGACCGCACGCGCCGGCACGAGCCCGCCACGGGTGGGGCTTCTCGCGCGGTCGAGGTGGCCGAGGCACCGGCCACGTTGCCCGAGGCGGCCCGCGTGCTGTTCAGCGTGCGCTCGGTCCGCACCATCTACCGATCGCTGCCGTTCCTCACCGCCAGCCTGCTCGGCATCCAGTACTACGCCAACCTCATGTACCAGAACGTCTTCCACCAGACGTACGCGTCGTTCACGCTGACCTACGACATCATCGAGCCGATGGGCGTGCTGGCGCTCGTGGTCGGGTTCTTCATCGTGCCCCGCCTGGTGCGCACCGACCCCGGGCACGCCATGCGCCTGGTGGCCGGCGCCGCCGTCGTCTGCGCGCTGAGCATGATCCTCCTGGCCCTGTCGCCCACCGTGGCCGTGGCCTGGGTGGCCAACGCCATCTTCGTGGGCGCGTCGGCCTGGATACTGGCCGGCATCTACGCCGTGCTGTCGGTCACGCTCCCCGCCCGTCTGCTCACCCTCGGGTACGCGCTGACCTCGCTCTGGATGATCTTCGGCGCCCTGCTGGTCGGGCCCGTCGGCGCGGCCGGCTCGACGTTGGCGGCCGCCATCGGCAAGGACTTCGGCTACCGGGCCGGCGTCTGGACGATCGTCCCGTTCTTCGCGTTCGGCGCCCTCATCCTGCGCTCGGCCGGGCGCCTCTTGGCCGCCGACATCGCGAAGCTCGAGGTGTCGGTGCAGGCGGACCTCGCCGTCCGGGCCGAGCGGGCCACCGGTGCAGGCAAGCTGCTCATGGTCCGCTCCCTCGACGCGGGCTACCTCGGCGTGCGCGTGCTGTTCGGGATCGACTTCGACATCGACGACGGCGAGATGGTGGCCGTGCTCGGGACCAACGGCGCGGGGAAGAGCACGCTCGCCAAGGCCATCTGCGGGCTCATCACCCCGAGCGCCGGCGAGGTGCTCTTCGACGGGGAGCCGATCACCACCGTCGACGCCAACCGCATCGTCAACATGGGCATCGTCCTCGTGCCCGGCGACCGCGGCATCTTCCCGGGCCTCACGACGGCCGAGAACCTGCGGATGGCGGGCTGGCTCTACGACAAGGACCCCGAGCACATAAAGCGGGCGACCGACTCGGTGCTCAACTACTTCCCGATACTGCGCCAGCGGATGCACACCCAGGCGGGCAGCCTCTCGGGCGGCGAGCAGCAGATGCTCAGCCTGGCCATGGCCTTCATCGCCGAGCCACGACTGCTCATCATCGACGAGCTCTCCTTGGGCCTCGCCCCGACCGTGATCGAGTCGCTGCTCTTGATCGTGAAGGCCATCCACGAAAGGGGCACCGCCGTCATCTTGATCGAGCAGTCCGTCAACCTGGCCCTGCGCCTGACCGAGCGGGCGGTCTTCATGGAGAAGGGCCAGATTGTCTTCGCCGGTCCGACGGCCGAGCTGGTCGAGCACGAGGAGATCGTCCGCGCCGTCATGCTCGAGGGCGCGCGCCGCCAGTCCCTGTCGGCCACGGACCTGGGCCAGCTGGCGACCGCACCGGCCGGGGCGGGCAACGGCGGGGGCGGCAACGGCGCCCCGAAGCCGCCGGCCCGACCGGCCCGCGTGCCGCCGGGACCCGAGGCCGAGATCGTGCTGTCGACCACCGGGCTCACCAAGCGCTTCGGCGGGGTGCTCGCCGTCGACAACGTGGACCTCGACTTGCGCCGGGGGGAGATCCTGGGCCTCATCGGCCCGAACGGCGCCGGCAAGACGACGGTGTTCGAGATGATCGCCGGCCAGCTGCGCACCAACGGCGGCGTGGTCATGATGAACGGGACCGACGTGAGCGACTGGCCCGCCCACCGGCGCTCCGCCTTCGGCCTCGGCCGTTCCTTCCAGGCGGCGCGGCTGTGGCCTGGCCTCACCGTCCAAGAGACGATCGCCGTGGCGGTGGCCAAGCACGTGCACTCGCCCGGGGCCCTGGCCTCGCTCTTCTGCCTGCCCAACGTCGGCTGGGCCGAGAAGCGGGTGGCCCTGGCCGGCGACGAGGTCATCGAGCTCCTCGGCCTCAGCCCCTACGCCGACCAGTTGGGATCGGACCTCTCGACCGGCATCCGGCGCATGCTCGAGCTGGCCGTCATCGTGGCCCAGCGGCCCTCCATCGTCCTCTTGGACGAGCCCTCGGCCGGCCTCTCCCAGGCCGAGACCGAGGCCCTGGCCCCGGTCCTGCGCGACACCAAGGAGCGCCTCGACTGCAGCCTCATGCTGATCGAGCACGACATGGGTCTCACGAGGGCGCTGGCGGACCGGATCGTGGCGCTCGACACCGGTGCCGTGGTGACCGTCGGCCTCCCCGACGACGTCCTGCGCCACCCGCGGGTGGTCGAGTCCTACCTCGGCGCGGCGGTGGTCTAGCGATGTCCCCGGCGCGTTGGCTCGGATCGCGAGGCCGTGGGCGGCCCCACCTCGGGGTCGTCCTCGCCCTCCTCGGGGCGGCCGGGGGCCTGGCCGCCTGCGGCCCCAACTCCAACGGCGCGACCACCCAGGTGGTCACGGCGTCGGCCGGCTGCCAGGGCGGGCGGATCGTGGGCGTGGGCGCGTCGCTCGACCTGTCGGGCGCGGGCGCGGCGGTCGGCCAGGCCTACCTGACCGGGCTCGAGATGGGGATCGCCAAGGTCAACCGGGGCGGGGGGGTGCCCGGGCACAACAGCTGCCTCGAGCTCCTCTACAAGGACAACCGGGGGAGCCCGGCGGTCGACTCCGAGGCCATGCTCAACCTTGTCAACGCCGAGAACGCCCTGGCCGTCGTCGGCAGCTACGCCGCCCCGTCGGCCAACGGCACCGCCTACTACCTCCACGCCCTGTCGGTCCCGGTCCCGAGCTTCTCCACCAACGACGCCACGTTCAACCCGAAGCGCTTCCCCGACAGCTTCCCCATGACGACGTCGGTCACCGTCCAGGCCCAGGTGATGGCCACCTTTGCGGCCAAGCAGGCGCTCAGTCCCGTGGCCGTGGTGGTCGTCCATGACCTCACCGGGCGCCAGGGCGCCGCCGCCTTCAGCACGGCGGCGACGAGCGACGGCGTCGAGGTCGCAGGGCGCGCCTCGGTGTCGCCGTCGGGCGGCGGGGCCACCGCGGCCCTCACGACACTGCAGGCGGACCACCCCAAGGCGCTGGTCGTGATCGACGACGGTGACGCCACTCCCGCCATCCTGGCGGCGAGGGCCAAGCTCGGCTGGCGGGTGCCGGTCATCGCCGGCCCGCAGGCCTCCGAGGTGAGCGCGGTCGAGGCCGCCGGCGCCGGCGGTCTGGCGGGGGTGTGGGCGGTCGTTCCCTCGGCGACCGTGCGGTCGTCCGGGCCGGCGGCGGGCGCCGCCGTCGCGTTCCGCAACCAGGTGCTGGCCAAGCTCGGCGTCTCGCAGCTGACCGGCTCGATCATCCCCTACGCCCAGGCCTACGACGCGATCACCATGTTCGGGAGCGCCGCCACCGGCACCATGGACACGCTCTCGGGGGACCTCAAGACCTTCCTCGAGAACGCCAACTACCAGGGGGTGCTCGCCTCCTACTCGTACACGACGGGCAGGCACACCGGCATCGCCGAGAATCAGTTAAGCGTGGTCCCGGTGAGCACGCTCTCCAACGGCCTCTTCACCTACAAGCTGCCGAAGAAGGCCAAGCACTCCGCCTGAGGCCCGGGGCCGCGGCCCCGACACCCAGTCGCCCTCCTCGGGGTCCGCCTCGCCACCCGCGTCGTTCCGCGCGCCGGCCGCGCCTCGGAGCTTCGAGGCTCATGCAGTGGCCTTACTCATGTCGCCACTGGGCCTGCAGTGCCGGACGAGGGGCCGCGGAGCGGTTCAGGGGTAGTGGGTCACTTAACTGATCCACTACCGAGATGGGCGCTGAACACGAAGGCCGTGCCCGCGGTGCCAGTCAGGACCACCTCTTGCCCGGACAGGTCGACAGTGCGCGCCCGGCGTTGGAGGTCGGGTGGCCGGCCAGCCTGAGACGCCCCGAACGCGAAGCGGGGGCGCTCGAGGCGCCCCCGCTTCGCGTGCTGTGAATCCGCCTACGGGGCGCTGGTGGCCGCGGCCCCCGCTGCCGTGAACAGCTTCGGCAGGCTCTTCGGCCAGTGGCCGAGGGTGAAGCGCTGCCCGTTGAAGATCGGCTCGAACGTGCCCTTCATCTGGTTCACCGTCGAGGTGGCGCCGCCGTTCCAGTAGACGAAGCGGGCGTCGGTCGACGCGGTGTGGTCACCGGCGCCGGGCGTGCCCAGCGGGCTGGTGTTCCAGCTCCAGGTTCCATACTGGAAGAGCGGAGCCCCCATGGTCGGCAGCGCGTGCACACCCCTCGCCATGTTCTGGGGCGTGAGGTCCGGACCGGCCGCCTGCAGCATGTCGAAGATGGCCAGCAGCTGGGAGTACAGGCCGTCGGTCTCGTTCGGGATCGGGTGCCCCGTCAGCTTCTGGTAGAGCTTGCCGGCGAGCGAGGTCGGCCCCGTGGTCTCGGTCGGCGGCGACAGCTCGCTCATGCCGAACAGGTGCCCGGTGACCTCACCCGGGTCGTAGTAGGTCTGGATGGACTCGTCCTGGTCGGTGAGCGCGGTGCCGATCATGAACCACTCGGGGTGGTAGTTCTGCTGCGCCGCCGCCTTGGTGAGCAGGCCGGCCGAGAACGGGTCGCTGGCGATGACCACCGTGGTCACGCCCGCCGCCTTGAACTGCACGATGGCCTGCTGGGCGGACTGCTGGAAGGTCGAGATGTCCAGGTTGTAGTAGAAGGGCGTTGCGATCTGCGCGGTCGGCACGTGGTACTTGTGCTCCAGCAGCCTGGTGCCATTCGCCGTGCAGCTGGCGTACTGCTTCACGTTCGGCACGAACGTTCCGAACTTGCGGGTCTGGCTGGCCAGTGCCGGGTCGCCGGCGTAGACGGCCTTCTTGCCGGCCAGCAGCGTCCCGACGACCTCGGCCTCGGACGAGCTGATCCGGGTGCAGTCCTGGGTGGTGGACCAGACGTAGGGGTTCTGGCTCTGGAAGGTGGCCTCGTCGAAGTAGGCGTCACCGTTGAACTCGACCAGCTTGTCGTTCGCCGCGCACTGCGAGAACGGCCCCGTGCCGCCGCCCTGGAAGTTGATCAAGAGACCGTCCTCCCCGAAGGCGTGCATCTGGTTGGTGATCGTGTCGGCGTCCGCGCAGGCCTGGGCCTGCCCGCCGCCCAGGGCCTCGGTGGTCGAGTTACCGGTGGCCGTCATCGGCTCGATGACCACCTTGCGCCCGTAGAGGTCGAAGACCTTGTTGAAGTAGTTGAGGAAGGTCGCCTCGACCTGGTCGGTCACCTGCTGGGGCGCCACGCCGGCCGCCTTGGCCTGGGCCGCGATCTGCTCGGAGTTGGCCGTGTTCGGGAACTCACGCTGGGCGAGGACGATCTCGTTGCTCGTCACCCCGCGGTAGGTCGCGCCGCCGTTGTTCCCGGTGAACTTGGCGATGCAAGGCACCGCGTAGGGAGAGTTCAGCTGCGGGGTGCCGGGGCTGCACTTCTGGCCACCGATGGTGGTCCCCGAGCCGACCGACACCTTCCCCGAGGCCGGGTACTTCCAGGGGTAGGGCCCCTCGTTGGCCGGACCCGAGCCGCTGAGCTTCGGCGTGCTGGACGCGGCCAATCCGGTGCCACCCGCGGCCACCAGGGTGAACGAGATTGCCGTGCCCATGGCGACCAGTGCGACAGCGGGGCGCCGAATTCGGCCGCGCCAGCTGCCTCGATGGGTCCTGTCCATCAGGTGCCTCCCCCTTGCACCGGGTCCCGGTCCGCCCGGTCCCGCATGCCTCCGTGACCGTCGGCGCGCCGGCCGGGGGCCCGCGCGCTCGGCCTGTCTATATTTCAGTTTCTTGACGATAGTGCTCACCGGTGGTCGGCGCTCGGCGACTTGGCACGCGGCCGTGACATGGCCGGGGTGGGCGGGCCGGTCCGGGCCGGCGCCAGAATGAGGGCGATGCCCCGATGACCCGCCGCACCCTGTTCGGCCCCCCCAGCACCTTCTTGGGCGTCCCCGAGGCCGACCTGGACGAGCCGGCCAGCCTGCAGGGCGCGGGCGCGGTCGTCCTCGGCGCCCCCTTCGACGGCGGGACGTCGCACCGCTCGGGCTGCCGCTTCGGCCCCTCGGCCATGCGCGGCGCCGACTACCTGCCCCACGACGGGCGGCGTCCCCACCTCGCCCTCGGCGTCGACCCCCTGGTGGAGCTCGCCGTGGTGGACGCGGGCGACATCGAGATGCCGCCGGGGGACATCGAGGAGTCGCTGGCCCGCCTGGAGTCGGCGGTGGGCCGCGTGATGGCGGCGGGGGCGCTGCCGGTCGTGCTCGGCGGCGACCACTCGATCGCGCAACCCGACGTGACGGCGGTCGCCCGCGCCCTGGGCTGGGGGGAGGTGTCGGTCGTCCACTTCGACGCCCACGCCGACACGGGCGACACCCAGTTCGGCTCCCTCTACGGCCACGGGACCCCCATGCGTCGGCTGATCGAGTCGGGTGCCGTGCGCGCCGACCGGTTCCTCCAGATCGGCCTGCGCGGCTACTGGCCGGGGCCCGAGACCCTGGCCTGGATGGCCGCCGGCGGGATGCGCAGCTACGAGATGGCCGAGGTGACCGCCCGGGGCCTCGACGCCTGCCTCACCGAGGCGTTCGCGGTCGCCACCGACGGCTGCCGCGGGGTCTTCCTCTCGGTCGACGTCGACGTCGTCGATCCGGGGGCCGCCCCCGGGACGGGCACCCCCGAGCCCGGCGGGCTGACCAGCCGCCAGCTGCTCGACGCCGTCCGGCGCGCCGGCATGGAGCTCCCCCTGGCCGGCCTCGACGTGGTCGAGGTGTCGCCCCCCTACGACCAGGCCGAGGTGACCGCCTACCTCGGCGGCCGCATCGTCTTGGAGGCCCTCTCCGGCCTGGCCTGGCAGCGGCGGCGCCAGGCGGGGACGCCCGTGCGCCGGCCCGAGGACCCCCTCCTCGGCCTTCACTAGGCCAGGGTGTCGAGGATCTCCTGCACCATCGCGGTGGTGGTGTCGGGGTGCAGGAAGGCGAAGCGGCCGACCGGCTGACCCTCCCAGCTGGTCGGGACGACGAAACCGATCTGGCGCCGGAGCAGGTCGGCCGACCAGGCGTCGTAGTCCGCCCGGCGCCACCCGGGGCGGCTGAAGAGCACGATCGAGAGCTCGGGCTCGCGGACCAGCTCGGCGTGGGGGCACGCCTCGATGAGTCGGGCCGACGCCCGCGCGGTGGCGAGCACCCGCTCGACGGCGTCGCGGTAGGCGTCGGTGCCGTAGACGGCGAGCGAGAACCACAGCGGCAGGCCGCGGGCGCGGCGCGTGAGGTGGAACGCGTACTCGCTCGGGTTGAAGGGGTCCGCCCGGGCGGGATCGGCCGCGCGCTCGTGGAACGCCTCTAGGTACTCGGCCTGCTGCGCGTGCACCGGCCGGGCGAGGGAGGGGTCCGCGTACAGGAGGGCCGCGCAGTCGAACGGCGCGTAGAGCCACTTGTGGGGGTCGACCACCAGCGAGTCGGCGTGCTCGATGCCCCTGAAGCGCCCTCGGGCCGACGGTGCGAAGAGCGCGGCCCCGCCGTAGGCGGCGTCGACGTGGAACCACAGGCGGCGCTGCGCCGCCACCTCGGCCACGCCGGCCAGGTCGTCCACGATCCCGGCGTTGGTGGTGCCGGCGGTCGCCACCACGGCGACGACCGACTCGCCGCCGCGTTCGGCCAGCGCGCGCTCGAGGGCGGCCCCGGTCAGACGGTGCTCGGCGTGGGGCACGACGAACGGCTCGGCGCCGATCACGTGGAGGGCCTTGGCCACCGAGGAGTGGGCCTCGTCGCTCAGCGCGATGCGCGGGCGGTCCGGTGCGGTTCCCCGGAGCCCCGCCGTGTCGCGGGCCACGATCAGGGCCGAGAGGTTGCCCATCGACCCGCCCGAGACGAAGCAGCCCCCGGCCCCGGCCGGCAGGCCCGCCAGGTCGGCCAGCACGCGGAGCGCCTGGTTCTCGGCTGCGATCGCGCCGGCGGCCTCCAGCCACGAGGTGCCCTGCAGCGAGGAACACGACACGATCATGTCGAAGAGGAGCGACGCCTTGGTCGGCACGGCCGGGATGAAGGACAGGAAGCGGGGGCTGTCCGCCGACACGATGGCCGGGGCCAGCTGGCGGGCGAACACCGAGAGGACCCTCTCGGGGTCCGTCGGCCCGGTGCCGATGAGGCCGTCCAAGACCCCGGGGGAGAGCGCGGCGCTGCCACCGAGGTCGAGGGGCACGGGGTCGAGGGCGAGTCGGCGGCGGCAGTAGTCGAAGACCAGGTCGGCCAGGTGCGCATCGAAGCGGAACATCGGGCTGTCGCCGGTCGACGGAACGGGCACGCTCACAGGATCGCACCCCGCGGCGGCGCGGCGCCCCTCAGCGCGTGGCGAGGCCGCCCGGGCGGGGCCCTGGACACCGGCGCGAAAATGGTGACCGGAGGCCCCAAGAAGGGCCGCGTCTCCAGGGAGCGTGCGCGCGGTCGGACCCGAGCCGGCGGCGGTCGGATCCTTGAGTGGGCCGAACGACCGGGCCTACGATCGACTGTGCCGCGCGACCAGAGTCAGCGCGCCGCGCCCCAAAGTCGCCGGGTGGGGCGCGCCGCATGAGCCCCGACGCGTCGGGGAGCGGGTACCCCGAGTGGACGTTCTCGGGGGAGGCGGCCAACCACCACTACCTCGTCCCCGCGGTGCTGCGCTCGTTGCCCGACGAGCAGGGCCTCCGCCTGCTCGACATCGGCTGCGGGAACGGCGCCCTGAGCGCCCGCCTGGCCCAGGCGGGGATGAAGGTGACGGGCATCGACTTCACCCTGAGCGGCATCGACCGGGCGCGCGGGTCCTTCCCCGACCTGGAGTTCGCCGCCCACGACATCACCGAGCCGCTGCCGTCCGCGCTCCGCGGCCAGTTCCAGGTGGTCGTCTCGGCCGAGGTGATCGAGCACCTCTTCTTGCCCCGGGTGCTCTTCGCCCGCGCCACCGAGGCGCTCGTGCCGGGCGGCACCCTCATCGTCACCACCCCGTACCACGGCTACTGGAAGAACCTGGCCATCGCGCTCACCGGCCGCTTCGACGGCCACTGGGTGGTCGGCAGCGACTACGGGCACATCAAGTTCTTCTCGAGGCGCACGCTCGAGGCGATGGCGCGGGAGTGCGGCTTCGAGCCCGTGCGCCTCATCCGGGCCGGGCGGATCCCGCCGCTCGCCGCCACCATGGTCATGACCGCCCGGCTGCGGACCGGGTGACCTCGACAACTATGTAAGGCAGCCCTAATCTTTGGGAGATGGGCAGCCTAAGGTCAGCGGCGGGGCGGTGGCTCGCCGCGGCCGGGGGTCTCCTCGTCGGATCGCTCTCGCTGGCCGCCTGCGGCTCGTCGGGGCCGGCCGAGACGATCACCCTCTACAACGGCCAGCACCTGGAGACCACCCAGGCGCTGGTGGCCGCCTTCGAGGCCAAGACCGGCATCGGCGTGCAGCTGCGCAGCGACGACGAGAACGTGCTGGCCGACCAGATCGTGGCCGAGGGCGCCCGGTCGCCGGCCGACGTCTTTCTCACCGAGAACTCGCCGGCCTTGGAGTTCCTGCAGCAAAAGGGCCTGCTCTCGCCGATCGAGGGCTCGACGCGGGCCGTGACCGAGGCGCGCGACGACTCGCCGAGCGGGCACTGGATCGGCATCTCGGCCCGGGTGAGCGTGCTCGTCTACAACCCGAGCGTGGTGCCGCGCGACCAGCTTCCCACCTCGGTGCTGCAGCTCGCCCAACCCAAGTGGCGCGGCAAGCTGGCGCTGGCCCCCGCCGAGACCGACTTCGCGCCGATCGTGACGTCGGTCATCCGGACCGACGGCCAGACGGCGGCCGAGGCGTGGCTCGCGGGCCTGAAGGCCAACGCGGGCGCCCACCTCTACCCCGACAACGAGACGGTGATCAGCCAGGTGAACGCGGGCGCGGCCGGTCTCGGCATCATCAACCAGTACTACTGGTACCGCGAGCGGGCGGCCGTCGGCCGGGCCGGCATGCACTCGGCGCTCGCCTTCTTCGCGCCGCGCGACCCGGGGTACGTGATCGACGTGTCGGGCGCGGCCGTGCTCGCGTCGAGCCACCACCAGGCGGCCGCGCAGCGGTTCGTGGCGTTCCTGGCCAGCCGGGCCGGCCAGGAGATCATCTCGCACTCCGACAGCTTCGAGTACCCGATCGACTCGGGCGTGCACGCCGCGCCCGGCGAGGTCCCCTTCGCCCAGCTGAAGCCGAACCCGATCACCGTGGCCGAACTGGGCGACGGCGCGGCCGCGACCGCCCTGCTGCAGAAGGTCCAGCTGCTCTGAGGACGTAACCTCGCGGGGCCATGTCTTCCCGCTCGGGCCGGGCCCGGTTGGTCGAGCGGTTCGAGTTCTTCCCCGAGGACCCCGCGCTCGTCCTCGGCTGGTTGGAGCACCTCTCGAGCGCGCGGAGCGGCTGGGCCAACTTCCTGCCCGGCGTCGACGATGACGGGTCGGCGTTCGCGGAGCCCTCGGGGCTGTTCTCGATCTTCAGCGGCGCCCGCCAGCCGCCGGTCACCATGTGCACCTGGGTGCCCCCCGGGGGCCGCCCGGGCCCGGGCGACGTGGTCACGGTCGGCGTCGCCCACCGACAGAACCGCCGGGTCGTGCCGGTGCTGGCCGAGGCCGGCGTGGTCGTCCCGAGCACCTGGCAGGTGGCCCAGGACCACGTCCGGCGGGGCCTCGTGCTGCGCGTCCCGATCACCGTGCCCCACCTCCCGGTGCTGTCCTGGCTGCTCGACGCCGGCGCCCGGCTGTGCCTCGCCCCGCTGACCGGCTCCTGGCAGGCCGAGGTGCACCACCCGGCGTGACCACCCCGGGCGCCGTCGGGGAATAGCCGGCGCCGCCAGACGTTTTTCAAGGTCCGGGGGGAAAGGCAAACGGAGGAACCGTGCCTAATGAGACCTTGACCCTGCCGGTCTTGCCGCTCACCTCTGGTGTCGTGCTGCCCGGCATGGTCTTCACGCTGGCCTTGGAGACCGACGCGGCCCGGGCCGCCGTCGAGGCGGCCGCGGCGGCCGACGGCCGCCTGCTCCTGGTGCCCCACATCGACGGCACCTACACGACGGTCGGCGTGGTGGCCGAGGTGGTCGAGCAGGGCGAGCTGCCCGGCGGGCTGTCCGCCATCATGGTCCGCGGCGACGCCCGGGCCGTGCTCGGCACCGGGGTTCCGGGCACCGGGACGGCGCTCTGGGTGGAGGCGGAGCTGGCCGAGGAGGCACCGGTCGGCCCGGCCGTCGAGGAACTGGCCCGCGAGTACCGGGCCGTGCTCGAGAACATCCTGCTCAGTCGCGGCGCCCGGCGGGTGGCCGCCCAGCTGCGCGAGGTGAGCGAGCCGAGCCGCCTGGCCGACCTTTCGGGCTACTCGCCCGACCTCAGCCTCGCCCAGAAGGTGGAGGTCCTCCAGACCATCGACGTCGAGGCCCGGCTGCGCCTGGTGCTCGGGTGGGCCCGCGACACGCTCGCCGATCTGTCGCTGCGCGAGCGCATCAAGTCCGACGTGGAAGAGGGCATGGAGCGCACCCAGCGCGAGTTCCTCTTGCGCCGGCAGTTGGAGGCCATCCGCAAGGAGCTGGGCGAGCTCGGGGAGGGCGACGCCGGCGGGCCGCAGGACTACCGGAGCGCGCTGGCCGAGCGGCCGCTGCCCGAGGCGGTCGCGGCGGCGGTCGCCCGCGAGATCGACAAGTTGGAGCGGACGAGCGAGCAAAGCCCCGAGCACGGCTGGATCCGTACCTGGCTCGACACCGTGCTCGAGCTGCCCTGGGGCACCGAGTCCGAGGACCGCTTGGACGTGGCCGAGGCGGCGCGGATCCTCGACGCCGACCACGACGGCCTGTCCGACGTGAAGGAGCGCATCCTCCAGCACCTGGCGGTGCGCGCCCTGCAGGCCGAGCGCGGGCTCGTGCCCGTCGACGGGCGGGGGAGCGGCGCCATCCTGGCGCTGGTCGGGCCGCCCGGGGTCGGCAAGACCTCCCTCGGCGAGTCGGTGGCCCGCGCCCTCGGGCGCTCCTTCGTCCGGGTGGCGCTCGGCGGGGTGCGCGACGAGGCCGAGATCCGCGGGCACCGGCGCACCTACGTGGGCGCCCAGCCCGGTCGGTTCGTGCGCGCGCTGCGGGAGGCCAAGACCATGAACCCGGTCATCGTGCTCGACGAGGTCGACAAGATCGGCTCCGACTACCGCGGCGATCCCGCGTCCGCGCTCTTGGAGGTCCTCGACCCGGCCCAGAACCACACGTTTCGCGATCACTACCTGGAGGTCGACCTCGACCTGTCGCACGTCCTGTTCATCGCGACGGCCAACGTCGTCGACACCATCCCGGCCGCACTGGTCGACCGGCTGGAGATCATCCGGCTCGACGGCTACACCGACCTCGAGAAGATCGCCATCGCGCGCCACCACCTCCTCGACCGGCAGTTGAGCCGGGCCGGGCTGCGGCCCGAAGAAGTGGCCATCACCGACGCCGCAATCGGCGCCATCGTGGCCGACTACACGCGCGAGGCCGGCGTGCGTTCGCTCGAGCGCGAGCTCGGCCGGCTGCTGCGCAAGGTGGCCACCAAGCTCGTGTCGCGCGAGCTCGAAGCCCCGATCGCGCTGGAGGAGGGAGACGTCCGCGGCTGGCTCGGGCGCCCGCGCTTCTTCTTGGAGTCCGTCGAGCACACAGAGGTGGCGGGGGTGGTCACCGGGTTGGCGGTGACCGGCGCCGGCGGCGACGTGCTCACCATCGAGGCCAGCGCGTCGGAGGGCACCGAGGGGCTGACCCTCACCGGTCAGCTGGGCGACGTCATGAAGGAGTCGGCCGAGATCGCCCTCTCCTACGTCCGCTCCCACGCGAACGAGCTCGGGATCGACCCGGTGCGCTTTGTCGGCACGCGCTTCCACGTGCACGTCCCGGCGGGAGCGGTCCCGAAGGACGGCCCGTCGGCCGGCATCACGATGACGACCGCCCTGGTCAGCCTGCTGCGGGACCAGCCGGTCGTCCCCGGGCTCGGCATGACCGGCGAGGTCACGCTGCGCGGACGGGTGCTGCCCATCGGCGGCCTGCGCCAGAAGGTGCTGGCGGCCCACCGGGCGGGGCTGCGCGCGGTGGTGCTGCCGGCCCGCAACGGCCCGGACTTGGAAGACGTGCCCGACGAGGTGCGCGACGCGATGACGTTCCATTTGGTCGACCGGGTGGAACAGGTGCTCGGGGCCGCCTTCGGCCACGCGGCCGGTGCCGGTGCGGGCGGTGCCGGTGCGGGCGGTGCCGGTGCGGGCGAGCCGGAGGCGTCGCTGCCCGAGGTCGCCTGAGTTGCGCCAGCCTCGGCCGGGCGCTCGCCGCGCCATGCGGCGGCCAGCGAGGGCTTCGGGGTGCGCCTGCGCCGGGTGACCGGGCCCGGGGCGCCGTGAGCCCGACCACCCCGGCCGCCGACGACCCCCAGCCTCCCGAGCAGCCGGACCCCGTCGACGAGGCCGATGCGCAGTCGTTCCCGGCGAGCGACCCGCCACCGGGCTGGTCGGGCCCGCCCGAGGAGCCGATAGCGGGGGACGGGGCCGCCGATGCCGGCGGAACCGGGAATGAAGGGGCGCGCCCTCAGCAGTAGGGGTGGGCCAGGGTGAGGAGGTACTCACCCTCGTCGGCGCCCCACATGGCGTCGACCACGAAGTCCGCCCGCGAGAGCTCTTGCTCGAGCCCCTCGGGGGTGAACTTGGCGCTGATCTCGGTGAGCAGGTCCTCACGCGCTTGGAAGGTGACCTCCATGTCGAGGTCGCGGACCCGCACCACCTGGCGGCGCTGCGAGCGCAGGCGCATCTCGATCCACTGCTCCGCCGCGTTCCAGCGCGCCACGTGGTCGAACTGGGTCACGTCGAAGTCGGCGCCGAGCTCGCGGTTGATCACGACGAGGACGTTGCGGTTGAAGGCGGCGGTCACCCCGGCCGGGTCGTCGTAGGCGGCCAGGATGCGCCGGGTGTCCTTCACGAGGTCGGCGCCGATGAGGAAGTGGTCGCTCGACTGCATCGTGCAGTTGAGATCGAAGAAGAACCGGCGGCGTTGCCTCGGGTCCAGGTTGCCGATGGTCCCGCCGAGGAAGGCGATGAGCCGCTGCCCGACCTGGGGGATCCGGTCCAGGTGGCGACTGAAGTCGCCGATCACCGCGCGCACCTGGAGGTCGGTGTACTCCTCCAGGATGCCGACCGCGGCGGCCCGCAGGAACTCGTCGCTCACGTCGAACGGGAGGTAGCGGCGCAGCGGTCCTCTGGCCTGCATGGCGGCGAGGAGGAGGCGGGTCTTGTCGCAGGCGCCGGCCCCGAGCTCGACCAGGGTGTCGGCGGCCGCCAGCTCGGCGATCGCCGGGGCGAACGCCGTGAGCAGCCGACGCTCCGCCCGGGTGGGGTAGTACTCCTCGAGCCGGGTGATCTCCTCGAAGAGCCCGCTGCCGACCTCGTCGTAGAACCAGAGCGGGGGGATGCTCTTGGCCGCCGCGCTGAGGCCGGCCCGCACGTCGTCCTCGAGCGCCGCCCGCAGGTCCCGGGCGCTCAGGTGGACGTCGACCGTGAGGGCCTCGTTCGACATCAGCGGTCCTCGGCCAACCGGAGGCCGCTGAAGGCCCAGCGCGCCCCGGCCGGAAAGAAGTTGCGGTAGGTGGCGCGGGTGTGCCCGACCGGGGTCACGCACGACCCGCCGCGCAGCACGTACTGGTTCACCATGAACTTGCCGTTGTATTCGCCGACGGCGCCCGGCGGTGCGCGAAACCCCGGGTAGGGGCTGTAGGAGCTCGACGTCCACTCCCAGACGTCCCCGAAGAGGCCCGAGGCCTCGCCCTGGGGGCGCGGGTGCAGCACGGCGGGGTCGAGGAAGTTGCCCTCGACGGCTCGGGTGGCGGCGATCGCCTCCCACTCGAACTCCGTCGGGAGCCGGCCGCCCGTCCAGTGGGCGAAGGCGTCGGCCTCGTAGTAGCTCACATGGCACACCGGGTCGTCCGCCCGCACGGGGCGACCGCCCGACAGGGTGAAGACGAGCCAGCCCGACCCGTCGCGCGTCCAGTAGAGGGGGGCCTCCCACCCCTGCTGCTGGACGACCGACCAGCCGTCGGACAGCCACAGCTCGGGGCGCCGGTAGCCGCCGTCGTCCATGAACGCCTGCCAGTCGCCGCAGGTCACGGCGCGGTCGGCCAGCGCGAAGGGCACGAGGTGCGCGACGTGGCGGGGGAACTCGTTGTCAAAGGCGAAGGTGGTGTCGCCGTGCCCGACGTGGACCGGCCCCCCGGGATGCTCGATCCACCCGGACTTGGTGGGCGAGCCGGCACGCCGTTGTTCGCCGATCCGGTAGGCGGGTTGGAGCGGGTTGCGCGACAGCAGGTGCTTGATGTCCATGAGCAGCAGCTCTTGGTGCTGCTGCTCATGGTGCAGCCCGAGCTCGAGCAGATCGGCCGTCGCCTGGCGGACTCGGCCGTCGAGGATCTCTGTCATCACCTTGTCGACATGGTGGCGGTACTCCGTGACCTCCGACACCCCGGGCCGGGAGATCAAGCCGCGCTCGGCCCTCGGGTGTCGGGCGCCGATCGTCTCGTAGTAGGAGTTGAAGATGTATCCGTAGGCCGGATGGAACGGGGTGTAGCCGTCGATCTCCTTCGGCGCGACGAACGTCTCGAAGAACCACGACGTGTGCCCGCGATGCCACTTGGTGGGACTCACGTCGGGCATCGACTGGACCGTCTGGTCCTCGGGAGACAACGGTGCCGCCAGCGCCTCGGTCGTGGCCCGCACCTCTCGATAGGAGCGGGCGAGCTGGTCGCGGCGGGCGTCGGCGTCAGGGAGTGGCATCGTGACCGCCCCATCGGGTCCGCGCCGGTGCGTGGATCAGGAGGGTGGGGGGTATTCACGACCACCGTAACGCCGCGGGGGCCGCCACCATGCGGCGGGTCAGGCAATTTTTCGGTGACGATCGGCCGTGGCGAGGCGTGGGCCAGGTCAACCTGACCCACGCCCTCGGAGGAGGGGAGGTCGGCGCTAGCGGAGCGTCACGGCACTCGCGGCCGATCCGCCGGCTCGGCTGCCGCGCAGTTGGCGCAGCGGCCCGGAACCGCGAAGTGATGCGGGTCGATGGTGAAGCCGTACTCGGCCCGGGCGGCACGGGCGAGGCCGCTGAATACCGTGTCGGCCACGTCGACGGCCGCACCGCAGACCTCGCAGACCAGGTGGCCGTGCGCCGACGCCGCCAGGTGGTAGGTGGCGGGTCCGTGCCCGATGTGGGAGTGGACCACGACCCCGAGGCGCTCGAGCTCGTCGAGGTTGCGATAGATGGTGGAGGGGTGGACGTCGGGGAGCTGGGCCTGCACCGCCGCGGTCAGCTCCTCGGCAGTCCGGTGCTCTCGCGTCGCGAACAGCGTGCCGAGGAGGATCCGGCGAGACGAGGTGACCCGCCCGCCGTGCTCGCGCATGACGGCCAGCACGTCGTCAACCCTGGTGTCGGCGGTCGCCTCCTGCGGCGCCCCGCCAGCCGGCCCATCGCCCGCGCCGTTCCGTTCCTTGGCCACCACCCCACGATAGGGCTCCTCCCCGGTCCGGCCCCGGGGCATTGGGCTCGGGGACCCATCGCTATGGTCGTCGGGTGCGGCTTCGGTACCTGTACGTGGGTTCGTCCGAGACGGCGCGCGACCTGATGGCCTGGTTGGCGCTCGAGGGCGCGTCGATGCCGTGGCGTTTCCAACACTTCGGCGCCGACGTGGCCGCAGTCTCCTTCGCGGCTGAGGGTTCGCACCCGGCGATCCTCCTCGCCGATCACCGGCCCCCCGGCTCGATCCTCCCGATCTACGCCGTGGATGACCCCGAGCAGCTGTCCGAGCACCTGGCCTCGTCCGGCTGGGAGGTGGTGGCCGGTCCGCTCGGGACGCCCGAGGGTCCGGCGACGGTGCTGCGCGATCCGAGCGGCACCGAAATCGCGCTGCTGCAGGTGGAGCGGCCCTCGGCCATGGAGATCGCCTATGGCGACCCCGCCAACCAGCACGCCGTGCGAGGCGGCGATGCCCGAGGGGCCGATGCACCGCGCCCGGCGCCCAACCCCCATACTGGAACCACTTGAACTGGAGGCGTTCGATGGGACTGTTCAGCTCCAAGAAGTCCGACCTGGTGGCGCGGGACGTGGCCCTCCCCGGTCGAGCCGAGCCGATCACCGAGCCGGGCCTTCATCTGGTCCTCCGCACCTCGATGGCCCCGCCGTTCCCGGTCGGCCTCGAGCGGGCCATCGTGGCCATGGGCTGCTTCTGGGGCGCCGAGCGGCTGTTCTGGCAGCAGCCTGGCGTGTACACGACGGCCGTCGGGTACTCGGGCGGCTACACGCCGAACCCGACCTATGAAGAGGTCTGCAGCGGACGGACCGGTCACGCCGAGGCCGTCCTCATCGTGTTCGATCCCGCGCGGACGTCCTTCGAGCGGTTGCTCACGGTTTTCTTCGAGGGCCACGACCCCACCCAGGGGATGCGCCAGGGGAACGACTGGGGCACCCAGTACCGGTCGGGCATCTACACGACGAGCCCCGAGCAGGCCGCCGCTGCGGCCACCGCCGCGGCCAAGTTTCAAGGGGCGCTGGACGCGGCGGGCTTCGGCGAGATCACCTCGGAGATCGCGCCGGCCGGCCCGTTCTTCTACGCCGAGGACTACCACCAGCAGTACCTGGCCAAGAACCCCAACGGCTACTGCGGGCTCGGCGGCACCGGGGTGTCCTGCCCGGTCGGGCTCGTCTCGGGCGGGTAGTCCGGCCCCGCTCAGAGGGCCCGCAGGACGGCTTCTGCCTCCTCGACGAAGCGCCGCACCAGGTCTGCCGCGGGGACCAGCGCGTCGATCCCCCCCACCCCCTGGCCGGAGGGGTAGCCCTCCTTCTCGGGGTCGATCCCGGTGGTGCGGTCGTCGCCACCCAGGTGCCAGGCCCCGTCGCCCACCGAGCGACCGAGCTGCTCGGGGAAGCGCGCCAGCTCGTCGCGGTGCTCCTCGAAGTGCGCGGTGTAGGCGTTGGCGATCACCCGCATCGTCTTGCCCGAGTAGGCGCGGCTGATGGTGGTCGAGTCCTCGCGGGCCGCCAGGAGCGCGTCCTTGTAACCGAACACGGCCCGGGCCTCTGGCGTCGCGATGAAGCGGGTCCCGACCCAGACTCCCGCGGCGCCGAGCGCCAGCGCGGCGGCCAGACCGCGGCCGTCGAAGATGCCCCCGGCCGCCACCACCGGGACCCGGTCGCCGACGGCGTCGACGATCAGAGGGACGAGCGGCATGGTGGCCACCAGGCCGGTGTGACCGCCGGCCTCCGTACCCTGGGCCACGACCAGATCGCAGCCGGCGTCGACCGCGCGTTCGGCGTGCACCACCTTTCCGCACATGTTGGCGACCAGTAGGCCGTGGCGGTGGCAGAGGTCGACCACCGCGGCCGGCACGCCGAGGCCGGCCACGAAGACCGACGCGCCACCCTCGATCAGCAGTTCGACCCGTTGGGTCATGTCCCCGGCCGCGGTCAGCAGGTCGACCCCGAAGGGTCGGTCGGTCGCCTCGCGCACCGCCGCGATCTCGGTCGTCATCTTCTCGTTGGTCATGGTCGACGCCCCGAGGCAGCCGAAGCCGCCGGCGCTCGACACCGCGCTCACCAGCGGCGCATAGGAGACGCCGCCCATGCCGGCCAGCATCACCGGGTGTTCGATGCCCAGCCGTTCCGTGAGTGCGGTGCGCACGCGGCCTCCTTCTCCTCGCCCTTCTTAGCCCAGGGCGTCCCGGGGGGCGGTCCGGGGCTCGGTGAACGACCACGGCGCCCCGGCGGCGCGTCGCTCGCGCGCCGAGCGCGCCGTTCGGTCCACGGAATTGCCCGGGTTTTGTGGTGGCCTTTAGGGTCCGTCGAACGGGGCCGGCCAACGGTCATCCGCGCCGATCGCCCTCCCATACCCTCCTGCCATGGTCAACACCCTCTTCGCCGCCCTTGGTCGGGGGACCGTCCGATACCGCTGGATCATCGTCGTGGTGTGGGTCCTCGGCACGGTCGTGGCGGTCCGTGCGCTGCCGTCGCTGTCCAGCCAGGTCGACAACAACAACAGCGCGTTCCTCCCGGCCAACGCCCCGAGCAATCAGGCGGCGATCCTGGCCGAGCCGCTGATCGGCTCGATCAACCAGGCCCCCGTCCAGGTCGTCGCCACCACCAGCGGCGCGCGGTTCTCCCGGTCCGACCAGGCCGCCGTCACCCGGGTGGCGACCGAGCTCCGCCACGTGCCCACCGTGAACAAGGTGGAGTTCCTCGGGACCGCCCCCGACCAACGGGCCCAGCTCGAACTCGTGCTCTCGAGCGTCGAGTTCATGGACATCACCGGCTCCAAGACACTGATCGACAACCTCAGCCGCGCCATCGCGGTGGCCAACGTCCCGCGGGATCTCCACATCAACCTGGCCGGTGTGCTCGCCACCAACGTGGCCAACCAACAGCAGTCGGTGCGGGAGGGGAAGCAGACCCAGGATCTCTCGCTCCTGTTCATCATCCTGCTGCTGCTCGTGATCTTCCGGTCGGTCTTGGCGCCGCTCGTGACCCTGTTGCCCGCAGCGATCGTGCTGCAACTGGCGGGGGCGCTCATCGGAGGCCTGGGATCGGTCGGGCTCAAGATCTCGTCCATCACCCAACTGCTCTTGATCGTGCTCATCCTGGGGGCCGGCACCGACTACGGCCTCTTCTTGGTGTTCAGAGTCCGAGAGCAGATGCAGCGCGGACAGGCACCGCACGAGGCGGTCGCCGCCGCCGTGCTGCGCGTGGGGGAGTCGATCACGGCCTCTGCGGCCACCGTCATCGTGGCCCTCCTCACGCTCCTGCTGGCCAGCTTCGGCATCTATCACGACCTGGGCGCCCCGCTCGCCATCGGGATCTTCGTCATGCTGCTGGCCGGCCTCACGCTGCTGCCGGCCCTGCTCGCCATCTTCGGCCGCGCCCTGTTCTGGCCATCCAAGCTGTACGAGCGACAGAACTACCGCGGCCTGTGGGGCGGCGTCGCCGGCCGGCTGGTGCGGCGACCCGCCGTGGCCCTGTTGGTCGGGCTGGCCGCCTTCGGCGGGCTGGCCGCCGCGGTGACCGGCTACAAGCCGGGCGGGTTCGGCGGCGCATTGACCGCGCCGGCCGGCTCGGACGCGGCGAAGGGCAACGCCGCGCTCGTCGTCCACTTCCCACAGGCGAGCGAGAACCCGACCAACGTCGTGTTCCGCTTCCCGACGTCGGTGTGGTCCGATCCCCAGCTGCTCAGCCGGGCCACGGCGGGCCTGCGCCGGAGCGGGCAGTTCACCACGCTGCTGGGGCCGCTCGACCCCGCGGGCGTCGCGCTCTCGCCCGCCGAGCTCCAGACACTGCACCAGGAGCTCGGCCCGGCGCTCGACCTGCCGGCGACCCCGCCGGCCGGCACCGCCGCCTCTTCGGTGACCTATGACGCCTACCGGGCGACCGCCCGCTACGTGAGCACCGACGGACGGACCGTGCAATGGGAGGCCGGCCTGCGGGCCGGCGACCCGTCGACGACGAAGGCCATCAGCGCAGTGCCGGCCGTCCGGGCGGCGGTGACCGCCGTGGCGCAGCGGGTCCAGGCCAGCGCGAGCGGTGTGGCCGGCCAGGCGCCCGCGCTGGCCGACGTGAGCTCGATCTCCGACGGCGACCTCCGCAAGATCGTGCCGATCGCCGTGCTGGCGATCGGTCTCGTGCTGGCGCTCGTCCTGCGCAGCCTGGTGGCCCCGCTCTACCTGCTGGCGAGCGTCGTCCTCTCCTACCTCGCGTCCCTCGGGCTGGCCGTGCTCGTGTTCATCGACATCGGCGGCGAAGGCGGGGTGACCTTCATCCTGCCGTTCCTCATGTTCATCTTCCTGCTGGCGCTGGGCGAGGACTACAACATCCTCGTCATGTCCCGGATCCGGGAGGAGGCCGCCAAGCGGCCGCTGCGCGAGGCGGTCGTCGAGGCCGTCGGCGCGTCGGGTTCGACGGTCACCTCGGCCGGACTGGTCCTGGCCGGGACCTTCACGGTCTTCGCGCTCGCGGGCAGCGCGGGGCCCGGCGGGAGCCAGATCGAGGCCATCGGGTTCGGCCTGGCCGTGGGCGTGCTCCTCGACACCTTCGTCGTGCGCACCATCCTCGTGCCGGCGACGGTGACCCTCCTCGGCCGCTGGAACTGGTGGCCGGCCCGGATGGGCCGCGCGGCGGCCGATCTCGTCCCGGTCATTGGCGAGCCGCCCCCGGCGTGACAGCATCGGGGCGTGTCCGGTGACGACATGGCCGAACTCCCCGGTCAGGACGAACCCCGGGCGCCGGTGCCCGGCCGGCACCGCCGGGACGCCCGGCTGGTCGCCGGCGGGATGGCGGCGGTGCTCTTGGTCTGGTTCGCGCTGGTCAACCGCCAGGACGTCCGGGTCCACTTCTGGGTGGTGAGCACCACCGCGCCGGTCGTGGCGGTGGTGGCCGTCGCCGCGGTCTTCGGCGCCGCCATCGGCGCGCTGGCCGTCCGGCGTTCGGCCGGCCGCCGCCGCCGTGAGCGCTGAGGGTCGCCCGCCCGGAACGACGCGCCACAGGATTGCAACAGCTCGCCGCGCGCCACCGGTGCCCGCCCCCTCGTAGAATGGGGTTCCTGAGCTGCCCGTTGGCGGAGTCCAAGGGTGCTCGGCGGCCGGTCGACCGTTGTCGCAGGGTGCCAGGGTGCGCGAGGATGAAGTCAGCTCGAGGAGGTCCGCAGGGCGTGCAACGGCGGGGCAAGAGGGAGGTGAGGCCGAGTGCCGCTCTCTGAGCACGAGCAGCGCGTCCTCGCCGAGCTCGAGGAGTCCCTCGTCCGCCAGGACCCCGACTTCGCCGAGCGGGTGCGATCCGAGACCGTCTACCGCCACGCCGGGCGCTACTGCAAGTGGGCGGCCGTCGGCTTCGTGGCCGGTATCGCCATCCTGATCGCGTTCTACCCGAAGTCGGTCGCGGTGGGGTTCTTCGGGGTGGCGCTCATGTTCTCCTCCGCCGTCGTGTTCGAGCGGAACCTGCGGCGCATGGGCAAGGCCGGCTGGCACGACCTCACCCGGTCGCTGCAGAAGGACCGGCCCCAGGGTGAGCAGGCGACCGGCATCGAGGGCGCCGTCGTGAACGCCCGCACCTGGTTCCGCTCGCGCTTTCGTCGCGAACCCTGACCCCACCGGGTGGCCGACCTCTGCTTGGCCGTCGACATCGGTGGCACCAAGCTCGCGGCGGGCCTCGTCTCGCGCACCGGCGCTTTGCAGGCGGCCGAGCACGTCCCGACCGCCGGCGACGCCCCGGGCGGGGCTGAGGAGCTGTTCGGCCGGCTGGCCGCGCTGGTGGCGCGGGTGCGGGGCGCCGCCCAGGGAACCGTGGTCGTGTGCGGGGTCGGGTGCGGCGGCCCGATGGCGCCCGATGGCGCCGCCGTCTCGCCGCTCAACATCGCCGCGTGGCGCGACTTCCCGCTGCGCGATCGCCTGGCCCAACTGACCGGGCTGCCGACCGCCGTTGACAACGACGCCAAGGCGCTGGCGTTGGGGGAGTGGTGGCGCGGCGCCGGGCGCGGCCACCGCGACTTCGTCGCCATGGTCGTGTCGACCGGGATCGGCGGCGGCATCGTGCTCGACGGGCGCCTGCTCGACGGGCGCCTCGGCAACGCGGGCCACATCGGCCACGTGGTGGTCGAACCCGACGGTCGGCCGTGCAGCTGCGGCGGCTTTGGCTGCTTGGAGGCCGAGGCGTCGGGCACGGCCATCGCCGCGCGCACCGGGCGCCCGGCGGCCGAGGCGTCGCCGGCCGAGGTCGAGCGCTCGGGCAGGCTGGTCGGACGGGCGGTGGCCTCGGTGGCGAACCTCCTCGACCTGCCGCTCGCCGTCGTGTCGGGCTCGGTCGCGCTCGGCTTCGGCGAGCCGTTCTTCGCGGCGGCGCAGGCCGGGCTGTCGCGCCACGCGCGCATCGAGTTCGCGCGCGGGGCGGTGATCGTCCCGGGCGCGCTCGGCCAGGACGGCCCCCTCATCGGTGCCGGCGCGGTGGGTTGGCGCCTGGTCGACGGCGTGGCGCCGGGGGCGGCGTGACCGAGCGTCCGCCGCCGCGGTGGGGGAGGACGTCGGTCGTGGTGGCGCGGGCCGTGCTGTTGCACCCGGGGCTGGCGCCGAGCGCGTTCGGCGCGCTGGTGCGCCTGGCCCGGCCGGGGTGGTGGCGGCGGGCGCCGTTCCTGCCCCTCCCGGGGGCGGCCTACTGGTCCTTCCGGCTGCGGACCGCGTTCGGCGACGACCCCTCGGTCCGTCTGTCGGTCGGCGACGTGACCTCGTACCTGCGGTGGTGCCGGCAGACCCGACCGGAGCCCACCTAACCATTAGCCTTCCGGTGCGTGGCGACGAGGGTGCTGCTCCTCAATGCGACCTACGAGCCCTTGGCGCTCGTGTCGGACCGCCGCGCCGTGATCCTGGTGCTGGCCGGGCGGGCCGAGGCGGTCGCCTTCCGGCCCGACGGACCCGTCTTTCACTCCGCGCACCTGGCGATCGACGTCCCGGCGATCGTGCGCCTCTGCCACATGGTGCGCATCCCGCGCTGGGCGCGCACGCCGCCGCTCACGAGGAGGGCGGTGCTCCGGCGCGACGGGGGACGCTGCGTCTACTGCTCGGAGCCGGCCGACACGGTCGACCACGTCGTGCCCCGCAGCCGCGGCGGACGTCACGAGTGGGGCAACGTCGTGGCCGCCTGCAAGGAGGACAACCTCTCCAAGGGGGACTCGTTGCTCTCCGAGATCGGGTGGGCGCTCCCGTTCCAGCCGAGGGCGCCCGACGGCTACCTCTGGCGCCTGCGGCACCTCTCAGAGGTGGACCCGCTGTGGGCGCCGTACCTCGCCGCAGCCTCCTGAGGAAGGGGCTGCCCGCAGCTCGGGGCCGGCAGTGAGCGTGGCGGACCCCTTCGACGTCGAGCCCTACCGGGGCGCCCGAACGAGACGCGCCGTGGTGCGCCGCTGCCCTCGCACCACCCTCGTGCTCGGCAGCACCCAACCCGACACCGTCGTCGACCGGCAAGCCGCGGCGCGGGCCGACGTCGTGGTCGCCCGCCGCCGGACCGGGGGCGGCGCCGTCCTGCTCGAGCCGGAGGACCCGCTGTGGGTCGACGTCTGGGTGCCCCGCGGCGATCCGCTCTTCGACGATGACGCCGTCCGGGGGGTCCACTGGGTGGGCGAGTGGTGGTCGAGCGCGCTGGCGCGCCTCGGCGTCGGGCCGACGGCAGTGCAGGGCGCGGGCCGGCCGGTCGATCGGCTGGCGAGCCTGGTCTGCTTCGCCGGACTGGGTTCGGGCGAGGTCCACCGAGACGGGCGCAAGCTGGTCGGGGTCGCCCAGTGGCGCGCCCGCCAGGGCGCGTTGATCCACTGCGCGGCCTACCGGCACTGGTCGCCCGGGCCGTTGGTCGATCTCCTCTCCCTGGGGAGTCTCGAGCGGGCGGCGGCGCGGCAACGGCTGCCCGAGGCGGCGCTCGGCTACGGCCAGGCGGTCGCCGGGGCGAGTCGCGGCGCGCTCACTTCGACCCTGCTCGACCTCCTGCCCGACGGCGGATGGGACGTCTCGGTCGAGGCGGCCCCCTGAGCGGCCGGGCGCGGACCGCCCGAGTTCGACGACAATGGCCGGGCGCCGAGCGGCGCGACGGAGGTGAGGACGATGGCTGACGCATCCGGAGCCCACGCCGGGCTGACGACCACCCGCCACGGCGCCATCCTCGTCCTCACGCTCGACCGGCCGGCCAAGAAGAACGCGCTGACGAGCGACATGTACCGCGGGCTGGTCGACGGCCTCGATGCGCTCGAGGCGGACGACCAACTGCGCGTCGCCGTGTTGGCGGGTGCCGGCAGCGACTTCTGTGCGGGCAACGACCTCTTCGACTTCTTGCAGCCGCAGAACGATACGGGCGGGGCGCGCTTTTTGCCCGCGCTGTTCGGTACGACCAAGCCGCTGGTGGCGGCCGTCCAGGGACGGGCGGTCGGGGTCGGCGCCACCATGCTGCTGCACTGCGACTTCGTCTACCTGAGCCCGGACGCCCAGATCCGGTTCCCGTTCGTGGACCTCGGCCTCGTCCCCGAAGCGGGGAGCACCCTCTTGCTGCCCGAGCTGGTCGGGGCGCGCCGCGCCGCTGATCTGCTCTTGCGCTGTGCCCCGCTCGACGCGGCCTCGGCCGTCGAGTACGGGATCGCCAACGAGGTCGTCGACGCCGACGTCCTGCTCGACCGGGCCATGGAGACCGCCGCGGCGCTGGCGGCCAAGCCGGCCGCCGCGCTCCGCGCCACCCGGGCCCTGCTCCGCCCCGACGCCGACCGACTGGCCGCCCGGAGCAGGGCCGAGCTGTCGGAATTCTCGTCGCTCCTGCGCTCGCCGGAGTTCGTCGCCGCCGTCGAGGGGTTCGCCAGCCGCAAGCGGGCCTGACCCTCGCCGCCGCCGGCGGCATCTCCCGTCGTCTCTCACCGTGCCGTGGCGCACCCGCGCCCGGCCCCTCATCCGTGCCTACGGGTCGATGCTGCGCGCCCCCCTGCCGGGTGGCCGCGCGCCGGGGTCGGCCCGGATCCGGCCCCGCAGTGGGGAGCCCGACCCCTCCGGTGGGGGATGCGTGTTGACCGGTGGGGGATTGGGGAGTAGAGTGGCGCGAAATGGTTTGAAGGGGCGATTGAGGACGCGATCCAGGGAGCGTCGTGGGAGACCGGTGTGGCGCCAAAGTTCGTCGGCAGGTACGAGCATTCGCTCGACGCGAAGGGCAGGGTCATCCTGCCCGTGCGGTTCCGCGCCGACTTCGAGCGGGGCGGATTCCTCACCGAGAACCGCGAAGGCTGCCTGGCCCTCTGGACGCACGAGCAGTTCGAGATCCAGCTGGCGGCCATGCAGGAACGGGCGGGCAACAGCCGAACCGATCGCAACCGGGCTCGCCTCTGGGCGTCCAGCTCCCACGAGGTGGAGATCGACCGGCAGGGCCGTATGGCCATCCCGGCCCATCTCCGGCAGTTCGCCACGCTGGAGGGCGACGTCCTGGTGAACGGGGCGATCGACCGCATCGAGCTGTGGAATCCGACCGTATGGAGCGAGCGGGTCGAACCCGAGGAGCGCTGGTTCCTCGGGGACGAGGACGACGACTGAGCCGAGAAGAAGGAGCGCCAGACACAGACGACACAGACAGCAGGGCACACCCGGATCGCCTCGGCGGCCGGACCATGCGCAGCCCCTCGACCGGCACGGTGGAAGACTCCTCCTCCGCCCTCTTCCCCGCTGGTCGATTGGGGACCTCCCCCGAAAACGCCTCGCCCGTCGGGGGGCTGCGGATGGCCCGGGACGCACAGCACGAGCCGGTGTTGGCCGACACGGTGGCCGCGCTCTTTGACCAAGTCCCCGGGGGCGTCGTGCTCGACGCCACGCTCGGGCTGGGCGGCCACGCGGCGGCGCTGCTCAGTGCCAACCCGCGCGTGGTGGTCCTCGGTCTCGACCGTGATCGCGATGCGCTGGCCCTGGCCGAGGAGCGGTTGCGCCCGTTCGGTCCCCGCGCCGTCGTTCAGTACGCCCGCTTCGCCGACCTCCGCCAGGTCGTCGACGTCGCTTGGGCCGCCGGCGGGGGCCTCTGGCCCTCGGCCGGCGAGGCCGCCGTCTCGCCCACCCTCTCTGGGGCCCTCTTTGACCTCGGGGTCAGCTCCTTGCAGCTCGATCGCCCCGAGCGGGGCTTCTCCTACCGGCGCGACGCACCGCTCGACATGCGGATGGACGCATCGAGCGGGCCGCGGGCGCTCGAGGTCGTGAACGAGGCGACCGAGGCCGACCTGACCCGGTGGTTCGCGGCCAACGGCGAGACGCGCCTGGCGCGGCGCCTGGCCCGGGCAATCGTCGTCGCCCGACCCCTCGCCACCACCGGCCAGCTGGCCCGGGTGGTCGAGGCCGCCGTGCCGGCCGCCGTCCGCCGGCGCGGGCACCCGGCCAGCCGCGTCTTCCAGGCCATCCGGATCGTCGTCAACGACGAGCTGGGGGAGCTGGCGACGGCCCTGCCCGCCGCCCTCGACCTCCTCTCCGTCGGCGGGCGCTGCGTGGTCATCTCGTACCACTCCGGCGAGGACCGCCTGGTGAAGGACGCCTTCGCCGTGGCCGCGTCGGGCGGCTGCAGCTGTCCGCCGGGTCTCCCGTGCCGGTGTGGCGCGGTGGTCGAGTACCGGTTGGTCTTCCGCGGGGCGCGCAAGGCCCTGCCCGCCGAGATCGAGCGGAACCCCCGGGCGTCGAGCGCCCGGCTCCGGGCCATCGAACGGATCGGACCCCGCCCGGTCGGGCGGTCCTAATGCCGCCCCCCACCGACGTCCTGGCGCGCCGCGCCCAGCCGACCGCCGCCCCGGCCCGCAGGGCGCCGGCCCCCCGCCCCCCCCGGACGGCGCCGCTTCGCGTCGTCGAGGCCGCCCCGCGCCCGGTGCGTCGGGCCCGCCGGCGGTTGGCCCGCAGCGGCGCCGTGCTCCTGGTCACGGGCAGCCTCCTGGCCGTCGTCTTCGGCCACGCCATGCTGGCCCAGGAGCAGATCAAGCTCTCGAGTGCCCAGGCCGGCCTCGCCGCCGAGCAGGCGGTGCACCGGCAGGTGCTGCTGGCGGTGGCGAAGGCCGAGACCCCGTCTCGGATCGTCGCCGTTGCCGAGTCCCTGCACATGGTCCAGCCGGCCCATGTCCAGCAGCTCCCCTGGGTCCCGCTCACCACGCCCACCACCAGCCCGCCCGCCCCATCGAACGCCGCCGGCCCCGCCCAGGCCGCGGCGACGAGGTGAGCCGGGGGGGCACGCTCTCCCCGACGCGACCGTCGGGCGGGCGCGGCCAACCGACGATCCGGCATCGTCGCCCCGCGCCGGGGCGCCATCCGCCGATCCGCCACCGGACACCGCGGGCCTTGGCGCCGAGCGCCACCCGGGTCGGGCTCGCCCCGCGGCTCCGGCTCTTCCGGGTGATCCTCGTGGTGCTGCTCATCGCCGTCGTGGCCCGCCTGGTCGACGTGCAGGTCGTGCACTCGTCGCAGTACCGGGCGCAGGGGAGTCACGAGCAGGCCGCGACGTTCAGCGTCGCGGCCCTGCGCGGGGGCATCTACGACCGCAACGGCGACGTGCTCGCGCTGTCGGTGCCGACGAAGAAGGTCGTGGCGGACGACTTCCAGATCCAGGACCCCGCGAGCGAGGCGGCGCTCCTCAGCCCGCTGGTCGGCGTCCCGGTCGCGCAGTTGAGGCCGGAGCTGTCATTGCGCTCCGGCTACGTCGTGCTGGCCACCCAGGTGCCCGAGACGGCGGCCACCAAGATCGCGGGCGACGTCAGCACCAACCTGCTCTCGGGGATCACGCTCATCGACAACTCCGAGCGCGAGGTCCCCAACGGGGTGCTGGCGGGCCCGCTCCTCGGGACGACGCACGCGTCGGGCGCGGGCGCGAGCGGGCTCGAGTACCAGTACAACGCGGCGCTGGCCGGCCGGGCGGGTTCCGAGACCCTCTACGAGTCGCCGCTCGGGGTGCCCCTGCCCCAGGGGGCGGCTCTCAGCCGCTCGGCCTCCCAGGCCGGGGACGGGATCGAGCTCACCGTGGACGAGCCCCTGCAGTACGAGGCCGAGCAGGCGCTCGGCGCGGAGCTGGCCGCCTCGGGCGCGCTCAGCGGTACCGCCGTCGTGATGGACGTCCGGACGGGCGACATCCTGGCCATGGCCAACCTCGTGCGCGGCACCGGGCACCCCTCGACCCCAGGCGGCTCGGCCGGAGTCGCCGAGGCGCCGCAGAACCTGGCGCTCACGTCGGACTACGAGCCGGGATCGGTGTTCAAGCTGGTGACGTTCTCCGGTGCCCTCCAGAGCGGGGTCATCAACCCGAGCACGGTGTTCAGCGTGCCGGACACCACCACCTATGACGGCTCGACCTTCCACGACGCCGAGCCCCACGCCACCGAGCAGCTGACCGCCACCCAGGTCCTCGCCCAGTCCTCCAACATCGGGACCTTCGAGATCGCCCACATGCTGGGCGAGAGCCGGCTGCTCGGCCAGGTCCAGAATCTCGGCTTCGGCCGCAAGACCGCGCTCAACTTCCCAGGCGAGGACGCGGGGCTGATCGCCGGCCCGGCGCAGTGGGAACCCACCAACTACGTCTCGCTGGCCATCGGTCAGGTGGACGCCGTCACTCCACAGCAGATCCTCGACGCCTACAACGCGGTGGCCAACGGCGGGGTGTTCGTCGAGCCCCGCCTGGTGCAGGCGACGGTCGGCGCCGACGGCTCGCTGCACGCGACGCCCGCCTCGGCGTCGCATCGAGTGTTCTCGGCCAGTGTGGACGCCGAGCTCACCACCATGCTGGAGCAGGTGGTGGCCGTGGGCACCGGGGTGAACGCGGTGGTCCCGGGGTACGTGGTGGCCGGCAAGACCGGCACCGCCCAGGTCCCGGCCGCGGGCGGCGCCACCTACGTGCTGGGCGACTACATGGCGTCCTTCGTGGGGTTCGCCCCGGCCGACCACCCGGTGCTCTCGGCCATCGTCGTGCTCAACCACCCGAACCCCATCTTCGGCGGCACCGTGGCCGCCCCCGTCTTTGCCCAGATCATGAGCTACGCCCTGCACCGCTACGACATCCCGACCACGGCCGGCGCCTCCAGCCAGGCCACCCCGGCGACCGCCCAGGTCTCCCAGAGCCAGGACATCACCTGAGTTGGGCACCGGGTACCATCGGCCGTTCGATGCGGCGGCGCCCGGACCCTCCGAGGTGGCGGCCCGTCGGATCACGCTCGCCACGGTGCAGATGAACCTGTTGCTCGACGAGGTCGACGTGCTCGAGGTCTCGGGCGATCCGAGCGCGGTGGACGTCACGACCATCGAGCACGACAGCCGGCGGGTGACGCCCGGCGCCCTGTTCTGCTGCCTGCCCGGCAACGAGACCGACGGCCACGACCATGCCGCAGAGGCCGTGGCGCGCGGCGCGGTCGGCCTCGTCTGCGAGCACCTGCTCGAGGCGCTGCCCCACGCGGTCGTCCAGGCCCGGGTGCCCGAGGGCAGCGCCCGCCCCACCATGGCCCGTCTGGCCGCCGCGCTCTTCGGGTTCCCCTCGCGCGAACTCGTGGTGGCCGGGGTGACCGGCACCAACGGCAAGACGACGGTGACCCACCTCCTGGCGGCCGTGCTCGAGGAGGCCGGGCTCGGCGCGCACGTGATCGGGACGCTCGGCGGCGCGCGCACCACGCCCGAGGCGACCGAGCTCCAGTCGATCCTGGCGACGCTGCGCGACGCCCAGCGGGCAACCGGCGTCCCCCAAGCCGTGGCGATGGAGGTCTCGTCCCACGCCCTCGTGCAGTCCCGTGTGGACGGCATCCACTTCGACGTAGCGGTGTTCACCAACCTGAGCCACGAGCATCTCGACTTCCATCGCACCATGGAGGCGTACTTCGCGGCCAAGGCCTCCCTGTTCTCCCCCGAGCACGCCGTGGCTGGCGTGGTCAACGTGGACGACGAGTGGGGGAGGCGCCTCTTCGACGGTGCGGACATCCCGATCCACCCCGTGCGGCGGAGCGACGCGAGCGACGTCGAGCTCTCGCTCGGCGCCAGCCGGTTCTCCTGGCACGGCCAGGCGGTCGAGGTGCAGCTCACCGGGGCCTTCAATGTGGACAACGCGCTCCTGGCGGCCGAGGCGGCCGTGGTTCTCGGCATCGCGCCGCGGCTGGTGGCGGCCGGACTCGGGAAGGCGCCACCGGTGCCCGGGCGCATGGAGGTGGTCTCGCCCGTCGGCCGGCCGGTGGTCGTGGTCGACTACGCGCACACGCCGGCCGGGCTCGCGTGCGTCATCGACGAAGCGCGCGCGCTCGCCCCCGGAGCCTCGATCACCGTCGTGTTCGGCTGCGGGGGGGACCGGGACCGTGCGAAGCGTCCGGCGATGGGCAAGGCGGCCGTCGCCGGTGCCGACCGGGCCGTGCTCACCACCGACAACCCGCGGCGCGAGGATCCCGAGCGGATCGTGGCCGAAGTGCTGGCCGGCGTCGACCCCGACGCCCTCGTCTCCGGACGGCTCGTCGTCGAGCCGGACCGGCGGCGGGCCATCGAGCTCGCCATCGCGGCCGCCGGACCCGGCGACGTGGTGCTCATCTGTGGCAAGGGGCACGAGCGGACCCAGGAGATCGGCGGCACGGCGCGGCCGTTCGAGGACCGGCTGGTGGCCGAGGAGGTCCTCGGATGCTCTCCTTGATGGAGTCCGGGGGCATCGGCCTGTGGATCTCGCTCCTCGTGACCCCGCTCGTGATGCGCTTCCTGCTGCGCCGCCGGATCGGTCAGCACATCCGCGAGGACGGTCCGGCCACCCACATCGTGAAGGCCGGGACCCCGACCATGGGCGGCCTGGCCATCGTGGCGGCTGCGGTCATCGGCTACGGCATGGGCCACGTCGGCACCGAGGTGCCGTTCACCCGGCCGGGCACGCTGGTCGTGCTGGCGGTCGTGACCTTCGGCGCCATCGGCTTCGTCGACGACTCGATCAAGGTCCGCCACAAGCGGAGCCTCGGCCTCCAAAAGCGCGGCAAGCTGATTGCCCAGGTGGCGGCCGGCGTCTTGTTCGCCGAGCTGGCCGTGCACTGGGCCCACACCTCGACCGCGCTGTCCTTCACGCGGGTCCAGACGCCGGGCCTGCGCCTGGGCGAGGTCGGTTGGGTGATCCTCGCCACCCTGGTGCTGGTGGCGACCTCCAATGCGGTCAACCTGACCGACGGTCTCGACGGGTTGGCGGCCGGTTCCTCCACCTTTTGTTTCGCGGTGTTGGCGATCATGGGCTACTGGGAGTCCCGCCACACCGGGATCTACCACGTCCAGGCGGCCTCGGCCCTCGGCCTCGCCATCTGCGCGGTGGCGCTCGCCGGCAGCTGCCTCGGCTTCTTGTGGTGGAACGCGGCGCCGGCCCGCATCATCATGGGCGACACCGGGTCGCTCGGCATCGGCTCTGGCCTGGCCGCGATCTGCCTGCTCCTCAACCTCGACCTCCTGCTCCCGATCATCGGCGGGCTGTTCGTGATCGAGACCCTGTCGGTCATCGCGCAGGTCGTCAGCTTCCGCGCCTTCGGCCGGCGGGTCTTCCGGATGGCGCCGATCCACCATCACTGCGAGCTCTTGGGGTGGCCCGAGACGACGGTCATCGTCCGCTTCTGGGTGCTGGGCGGGCTGTTCGCCGCGTTCGGCCTCGGCATCTTCTACGCCCAGTTCCTCACCGCGACCCACTTCGTCCAATGACGGTGCGCCGCGGAATGAGAGACGTTCCCCCACCCTCGGGCGGCGGTGCGGAAGGCTGGTGGCATGCGCGGGGTTGAGCGGGCGGGCCTGCCGACGTCGTCGTTGCTGTTGGCCCTGATCGGCGTCCTGTGCGTCTTCGGCGTCGTCATGGTGGGGTCCGCCTCCGAGGTGGTCTCCATCGCCACCTACGGCACCCCCTGGGCGATCCTCGTGCGAGAGGTCATGTGGATGACGATCGGCCTGGTCGTCCTCGTCGTCACCTGCCGGGTCGACTACCGCCGCTGGCGGCGCCTCTCCACGCCGCTGCTCATCGGGTCCCTCGCCCTCCTGCTCGTCGTGCTCGTGCCCGGCATCGGCGTCTCGGCGGGCGGGGCCAGCCGCTGGATCGGCTTCGGCCAGTTCCGCCTCCAACCCTCCGAGCTCATGAAGCTGGCGCTCGCCGTCTTCGGGGCCGATCTCGTGACCCGGCGCGAGCGGCGCGGCGGCGACCACCGCACGATCATCGGCCCGCTGCTGCTCGTGGCCGCGGCGGCCGGCGGCCTGGTGCTGCTCCAGCCCGACATGGGCACCGCGCTGGTGCTGGCCTGCATCACGCTCGCCCTCCTCGTCGCCTCCGGGGTGTCCATGCGTCCGCTCTTGAAGGTGGGCGCCGGACTGGCGCTCTTGGCGGTGGTCGTCGGCCTGATCGAGCCGTACCGACGGGCGCGCATCTTGTCCTTCTTGAACCCGACGGCCCACGCCAAGGGCTCGGGCTACCAGGTGGTCCAGTCGCTCATCGGCCTCGGCTCGGGGCACCTGTTCGGCCGCGGCCTCGGCGCCAGCCACGAGAAGTGGGGGCTGCTCCCGAACGCCCACACCGACTTCATCTACTCGGTCATCGGCGAGGAGCTGGGCCTCGTGGGCGCGGTGGCGGTGGTGGTGGCCCTGGTCGCCTTCTCGTGGTTCGGGCTGCGGGCCGCCCAGCGGGCGCCGGACCGCTTCGGGTCGCTGCTCTCGGTGACGCTGGTGGCCTGGATCGCCTCCGAGGCCTTCATCAACGTCGGCGCCGTGGTGGGCCTGCTGCCGGTGACCGGCATCCCGCTGCCGTTCATCTCCTTCGGGGGCTCCTCCCTCGTGATCACCCTGGCCGCCGCCGGCATGCTGGTGAACGTCGCCCGTCACGAGATCCGCCCCGGCGGCGCGGGCCGTCCACTCTGGGCGCCGGCCGACGCGTCCGCCCTCGTCGGCGGGCGCCGGTGAGCGGACGGCGCTTCGCGGTCATCGCGGGGGGCGGCACGGCCGGCCACGTGCTGGTGGCGCTGGCCGTGGCGGAGGCCCTGACGGAACGGTCCCACCGCCGCACCGACATCACGCTGGTCGGCTCCCGGCGGGGCCAAGAGGCGCTGCTCCTGGGCGAGCGCGGCTTCCCGCTCCAGCTCCTCTCCGGTCGGGGCATCGCCCGCCGGCTGGACCTGCGCACCCTCGGTGCCAACGCGCTGGCCCTGGCCGGCCTGGCCTGGGCCACCGTGCGCGCGGCGGGGGGCCTCCTGCGCCGGCGGCCGCGGGTGGTCGTGTCGGTCGGCGGGTACGCCAGCCTGCCGGCCGGTCTGGCGGCGGTCGTCCTCGGTGTGCCCCTGGTCAACGTCACGGTGGATGCCGCCCCCGGGGCCACCAGCCGGCTGCTCGGGCGCTTCGCCCGGGCCAACGCGGTGGCCTTCGCGGGGACGCCGCTGCCGCGCGCCGTCGTGACCGGCGCCCCGGTGCGCGCCGATGTCCACCCGCTCTCTGGCGGCGCCGGCGAGCGCGCGGCCGCGCGCGCCGCCCTCGGTCTGTCGCCCGGGCGCGCCCTCGTCGCCGTCTTCGGCGGGTCGCTCGGCGCCGCCCGCCTGAACGAGTCGGCGCGCGCCCTGGCGGCGCGCTGGGCCGACCGCCACGACCTCTGCCTCCTGCAGGTGACCGGGCGTCGCAACTTCGCGGCGGCGGAGGCGCCGGCCGAGGGGGGCCGCGCGCTCGAGTGCAAGGTGGTGCCGTTCGTCGAGGACATGGGGTCCCTCTACGCGGCGGCCGACGTCGTGGTCTGCCGCGCCGGCGCGCTCAGCGTGGCCGAGCTGGCGCTGGCCGGCGTGCCGGCCGTCCTGGTGCCCCTGCCCGGCGCGCCCGACGACCACCAGACGCGCAACGCCATGGCCCTGGTGGACGCCGGAGCGGCCGTGCTGCTGGCCGACCGCGAGTGCACGGGGGAACGGCTGGCCGGGATCCTCGAACCCCTGCTGGCCGACCGCGGGGCGCTGCGGGCGATGGCCGACGCCGCCCGAGGCCTCGGCCGGCCCGACGCCGCGGCCCGGGTGGCCGAGCTGGTGGACGAGCATGCCGCCTGAGCCCGCACCCCCGGGCGCGGCGGGCGCCGTCGATCTGCGCACGCCCCGGCACGTCCACGTGGTCGGCGTCGGCGGCACCGGGATGAGCGCCATCGCGACGGTGCTGGCCGCGATGGGCCACACCGTCTCGGGCAGCGACCTGCAGGCGAGCGGGGCGATCGAACGCCTGCGCGGCCAGGGCGTCACCGTGGTCATCGGCCACTCGGCGGCCAACGTGACGGGGGCCGACATCGTGACCGCCTCGCCGGCCGTGCGCGCCGAGAACGTCGAGCTGGCCGAGGCCGCTCGCCTCGGTATTCCGGTGGTGAAGCGCGGGGAGATGCTGGCCGCGATCGCGGACACCCGCCGGGCGGTCGCCGTGGCCGGGACCCACGGCAAGACCACGACGTCGTCGATGCTCTCCTTGATGCTGGTCGAGGCCGGCCTGCACCCGTCCTTCCTCATCGGCGCGGACGTGGGCGACCTGGCCACCAACGCCGTCTGGGACACCGGGGCGTTCCTCGTGCTCGAGGCCGATGAGAGCTTCGGCACGTTCGCCGCCCTGCGGCCCGAGCTCAGCGTCCTCACCAACGTGGAACCCGACCACCTCGACCACTACGGCACGGTGGCCGCCTTGGAGCGCGCCTTCGCCCACCTGCTCGTCCAGACGACCGGTCGGGTCGTGGCCTCGGCCGACGACCCGGTGGCGGCGTCCCTCGGCGCGGCGCGCGGCGGCGTGCTCGTCGGCGAGGCGCCCGACGCCGACTATCGCGTGGCCGACCTCACGCTGGCCCGGAGCGCCCTGTCCTTCACGCTGGTCGGGCCCGACGGTGCGCTGGGTCGGCTGGCCGCGCCGGTGCCGGGGCGCTTCAACGCCGCCAACGCGGCGCTGGCCGCCGTGGCGGCCCTCGAGCTCGGGGTCCCCTTCGACCCCCTGGCGCGGGCGTTGGCGCGCTTCGCCGGGGTCCCGCGGCGCTTCGAGTTCCGGGGCGAGGCCGGCGGGGTGACCTTCGTCGACGACTACGCCCACCTGCCGGGCGAGGTGCGCGCGGCGTTGGCCGCGGCCCGGGAGGGCGGCTGGCAGCGGGTGATCGCCGTGTTCCAGCCGCACCGCTTCACCCGGACGGCCAGCCTGGCCGAGAGCTTCTCGGACGCCTTCGGCGACGCCGACGCCCTGGTCGTGACCGACGTCTACCGGGCCTTCGAGCCGCCGGTGCCCGGCGTCTCGGGCCGCCTGGTGGCCGACGCCGTGCTGGCGCGCCACCCCGAGCTCGCCGTCGCCTACGCGCCGAACCGCGACGAGCTGCGCCGGGTGGTGGCCGGCCTGCTGCGCCCGGGGGACGTGTGCTGCACCTTGGGGGCGGGCGACCTCACGACGTTACCCGACGAGCTCATGGCGGCCCCCAGCTGGTGACGGCCGACCCGCACGACCTGGCGGCGGTCGCGGCCGCGCTCGGGGACCGGGCCGAGCTCGACCGACCGCTCGGCCCGCTCACCACCTACCGGGTCGGCGGCCGGGCCGCCTGTTTCGTGGAGGCCGACGACCGGGCCGACCTGCTGGCCGTCCGCCGCGCCCTCGGCGGCCGGGCGGTGCCGGTGCTCATCGTGGGCAACGGGTCCAACCTCTTGGTGGCCGACGCGGGCTTCGGCGGCGTGGCCGTCCACCTGGGGGCCGGCTTCGGCGCCATCGAGGTCGAGCCGGCCTCGGCCACCGTGCGCGCCGGGGCGGCCGCGGCGCTCCCGGTCGTGGCGCGGCGCAGTGTCGAGGCCGGGCTGCGCGGCTTCGAGTGGGCGGTGGGCGTCCCCGGCTCGGTCGGCGGCGCGGTGCGGATGAACGCGGGCGGCCACGGCTCGGACATGGCCGCCTGTCTGTCCCGTTACGCGTGGATGGACCTGGCCGGCGAGGCGGGCGGCGAGGACGACCCCGGCCGCCTCGCCCTCTCCTACCGGCACTCGTCGCTCGCGCCGAGCGAGGTGGTGCTCTGGGCGGAGCTGACCCTCACGCGCGGCGACCGGGCGGCCGGCCGCCGAGTGGTGGCCGACATCGTGCGCTGGCGCCGCCAGCACCAGCCGGGTGGGAGCAACGCCGGCTCGGTGTTCGCCAACCCGCCGGAGGACTCGGCCGGCCGCCTGATCGACTTGGCCGGCCTGGCCGGCCGCCGCGTCGGCAGCGCGTCGGTCTCGACCAAGCACGCCAACTTCATCCAGGCCGACGAGGGCGGTTCGGCCGACGACGTCTACGCGCTGATGGGAGAGGTCCGCCGGGCCGTCGCCGAGCGCTTCGGCGTCTCCCTCGTGCCCGAGGTCCGCCTCGTCGGATTCGAGGGGTGCGAGCCCTAGTGGGCCCGACCGACCTCGCGTTGGGTCGCGCCGGGCGCGCCCCAACCCCGGGCCGGCGCGCCCGCGAGCCGCACCCGCGCGTCTCGGCCCGCCGCCGCGCCGTGTCCAAGGAGCTCGGGCGCCGCCGCCTGGTCGTGCTGTGCGCGCTGGCGGTGCTGGCCACCCTGGCCGCCATCGCGTGGCCGCTCGCGCACTCGCACTACTTCTCGGCGCGGGTCATCGTCGTGCGCGGCGCGCTCGAGACACCGGTGTCCGAGGTGCTCGCCGCGGCCGGACTGGGGACCCACCCTGCCATGATCGACGTGCACCCGGGCGCCGCCGCGCACAGCATCGAGGCGCTGCCGTGGGTGCTGCGGGCGACGGTCGCGCTCGACTGGCCCGACGGCGTGCGGATCACGCTCTCCGAGCGCACCGCCGTCTGTGCGGTCGCCCACGGGGGTGGCTGGGCCGAGGTCGACCGGACCGGGCGCGTCCTGGCCGACGTCGCCACCCCGCCGCCGGGCCTGGTGCGGGCGACGCTCGTGGGGGCCACACCGGCGCCGGGGCGTTGGGTCGCGGCGGGCTCGGGCCCGGCGCTCGCCGCCGCCGCCGCCCTGCCGCCGGTCCTGGCCCCGCAAGTGGCCATGATCGAGGCCGCCCCCGGCGGGACGGTCGACCTCGGACTGGTCGACGGGGTGCGGGTGGTGCTCGGGCCGGCCACCCAGCTCGGTGCCAAGTTCGAGGACGTGGCGGCGATCGAAGCGGGGGCCCGGCCGCGCGCGGGGAGCGTCATGGATGTCTCGGTGCCCCAGTCGCCCACGGTGTCGGCCGGGTGACGAATGGGCACGGCGTGGCCACCGGCCGGGGGTCGCCGTGGGCGCGTTGCTTGACCCTAGGGTGGCCCCCTCGTATCGTGTGAGCACGTTGTTCGCGAGATATCAACCTCGATCGAAGGTTGAGAGCTAGCCGTGAGCGACCTGTCGACCAGCCAGTCGGCACCACCGAGGGGGAGCGTGAGCACTGTGGCCTGCCGTTCACCCGAGCACCCCGAGGTCCGATGACCGTTTCCCCCCAGAGCAGCTACCTGGCCGTGATCAAGGTCGTGGGGGTGGGTGGCGGCGGGGTCAATGCGGTCAACCGCATGATCGAGGCGGGGCTGCGCAACGTCGAGTTCATCGCCGCCAACACCGACGCCCAGGCGCTGCTCATGAGCGACGCCGACCTGAAGCTCGACATCGGGCGCAAGCTCACCCGCGGGCTCGGCGCCGGGAGCGACCCCGAGATCGGCCGCCAGGCGGCCGAGGAGCACCGCGGGGAGATCGAAGAGGCCCTCTCGGGGGCCGACATGGTGTTCATCACGGCCGGTAAGGGCGGCGGCACCGGCACCGGGGCCGCGCCGGTGGTGGCCGAGGTGGCCAAGGCGCTCGGCGCCGTCACCATCGGCGTCGTGACGCGGCCGTTCAGCTTCGAGGGGCGCCGCCGTGCGCTCCAGGCCGAGAAGGGGATCCAGATACTGCGGGACAAGGTCGACACGTTGATCGTCATCCCGAACGACCGACTGCTCACCGTCTCGAACGACAAGACGTCGATGGTGAACGCGTTCAAGGTGGCCGACGACGTGTTGCTCCAGGGCGTGCGCGGCATCACCGACCTCATCACCGTCCCGGGGCTCATCAATACCGACTTCGCCGACGTGAAGATGATCATGGCCAATGCCGGCACCGCCATCATGGGGATCGGCCGCTCGAGCGGCGAGGGCCGCGCCGTCAACGCGGCGCGCGCCGCCATCACCAGCCCGCTGCTCGAGGCCTCCATCGAGGGGGCTCGGGGCATCCTGCTCAACATCGCCGGCGGCAGCGACCTCGGCCTGTTCGAGGTGAACGAGGCGGCCGAGATCATCCATTCGGTGGCGCACCCCGATGCCAATATCATCTTCGGCGCGGTGATCGACGACAACATGGTCGACGAGGTGGTGGTGACCGTCATCGCCGCCGGGTTCGAGCGCTGGGAGGAGGGTCGCAGCGGTTCGAGCTTCGGCTCCTCCACCGAGGGCAACGTGCTCGGCCTGGGCGACGACGAGCCGGTCGACATCTTCGGGTCGAGCGACGCCGACCTGGAACTGGGTGACGACGAGTTCGACGTCCCCTCCTTCCTGCGCTGAACGACCCGAGACCGGCCGACCGGGCGCCCGGCGCGATAGATCCCGCCGCGGTCGCAACCGCCCTCGGCCGGCTGCGCGACCGCATCGCCGGCGCGGGCGGTGACCCCGAGGCGGTGCGCGTGGTCGCGGTGACCAAGGGCTTCGGCGCCGACGCGATCGAGGCGGCCCGCGCGACCGGGCTGACCGACATCGGCGAGAACTACGCGGACGAGCTCGCCCGCAAGTTCGCCCTAGTCCAGGGCGCCGGAGCCACCTGGCACTTCCTGGGCGCCGTCCAGCGCAACAAGGTGGCCCGCCTCGCCCCGCTGGTCGACTGCTGGCAGTCGGTGGCCCGACTCGAGGAGGGCGCGCGCATCGCGCGCCACCGGCTCGGCGCCCGGGTTCTCGTGCAGGTGTCGGTGTCCGCTGCGCCGGGCCGCAACGGGGTGGCGCCGGCGAGCGTACCGGCACTGGTCGGGGGGCTCTCGGACCTTGGCCTCTCGGTCGGGGGTCTGATGACGGTGGCGCCGCCCGACCCGGATGGCGCGCGCGCCGCGTTCGAGACCCTGGCCCGCCTGGCCGACGATCTCGGCCTGCCCGAGCGCTCCATGGGTATGACCGACGATCTGGAGGCGGCCGTCCGGGCGGGTTCGACCATGGTGCGGGTCGGGCGGGCACTGTTCGGGCCGCGCCCGCCGGAGCGGTCCGGAGGTTGAGGCGGGCGGCCGCCCGGGGACCCGGGGAGGGCGTCGCACGCCCGTCACGGGATCGCCCAATGAAGGCAGGTTCGGTGCCTGAGGCAGTACTCTGTGGCCAAGGAGGCGTCGAGTCGTGCCCTCGATCTTGAAGAAGACCATGGTCTACCTGGGGCTCGTCGACGACGACTACGACGACTACGACGACTACGACGACCGGGGCGCCAACCGGCTGTCGCCCGTGGCGCGGCCCGAGGCCCGCACCGCCGAGCCCGAGGACCTAGAGCCGCGCCTCGCCCCCGCGCCGGTCGGGCGGATCCGCCCGCTGCCGAGGGAGAACGGCACCGTGCCGGCGGGGCCGGTGGCCATGCGGCCCCAGGCGGTGGTGCCCCGCCCGATCAGCCCCGACGCGCTGACCAAGGTCCACGTCGTCGCCCCGGCCCGCTTCGGCGACGCGAAGGAGATCGCCGACTGCCTGAAGGGCAGCCGGCCGGTGATCGTCAACCTGACGGTGGCCGAGCGCGACCTGCAGCGCCGGATGATCGACTTCTGCAGCGGCGTCACCTACGCCTTGAGCGGGGAGATGGAGAAGGTGGCCGATCAGGTCTTCCTGCTCACCCCGACCAACGTCAAGGTTTCCGACGAGGAGCGCCAGCGCCTGCAGGAGCGCAACTTCGGGCGTCACTGAGCCCGGCGCACGTTGGCCATCCCCTGAGCGCCCGAGCGTCCTGAGCCGTGGTCCTGCACATCATCGGTTGGGTGGTCGAGGCCTACGTCGTGGTGCTGATCGTCCGGGCGCTGCTCAGCTGGGTGCCGCACCGCCCCGGTTCCCCCGTCGCCGGCATCTCGCGCCTCCTCGACACGGTGACCGAGCCGGTGCTGCGCCCGGTGCGCCGGCTGCTGCCGCCGATCCGGGCCGGGGGCATGGGCATCGACCTGTCGATCCTGATCGTGATTCTGGTGGCCCAGATCGTGCTCCTGCCGCTCCTGCGCCGCTGAACCTCGCCCCGGGCGGGCCCCCCGGACCCGGCCCGGGCGGTCGCCTCGGACGGGGATCGGGGAGCTGGGTAGACTCGCTCGCCATGGATAGTGGCCAGCCGTCCCAGCCCATTCTCGAAACGTTGCGGACGGTCGAGTTCCGCCTGGGCCTCAAGGGGTACAACGTCGACGAAGTCGACGAATACCTGGAGAAGGCGGCGCTCGAGGCCGAGCGCCTCCAAGAGCAGCTGCGCCAGACCGTCGAGCGCCTGCGCCAGGCGGGCGAGCGGATCGTCCAACTGGAGAGCGAGCCCCGCCAGGCCGCGACGGCCGCGGTCGCTCCCGCGGCGGCCGAGGCCGACCTCGTCCAGGACGACACGCTGCAGCGCACTCTGGTCATGGCCCAGCGGTTCGTCGACCAGACGCGCCGGGAGGCCGAGGCCGAGGCCGCCGAGCTCGTCTCGACCGCCGGCGAGCGCGCCCGCGCCACGCTGGCCCAGGCCGAGGCCGAGGCGCGCCAGCTGGTGACCGACTCCCAGCAGCGGCTGCGCGACGAGGTGACCCGGCTGGAGGGCATGCGCGGCCAGCTGGCGACCGACGTGGAGAACATGGCCCGGCATCTCGAGGCCGAGCGGAACCGCCTGCGCACCATGCTCTCCGAGGTTCTGAAATGGGTGGAGGAGAACGTCCAGCCCGCCGAGTCCCTCATGGCGCTGCGCCCCCGGGGCAACGGCCAGGCTCGTCCCGACGCGGCCCGCGCCCGCGGCCGCACTGGCGAGGGAGACGGGTCAGACACCGACGACGCGAACGGGGGCAACGTCGCGCAGGTCCTCGACCTGCGCAGCCCCAACCCGACGGGCGCACCGAGCGACCCCCGCGGCTGAGCCGCGCGCCGCGGCGCGCGCCTCGGGAAGTTTTGTCGGTCCCTTGGCGTTCCGGTATCGTCACCGCCTCCTAGCGTCTCGCGGGACGCGGGCGGTGGTCGCCGGCCTTCGGCCGGAGAGGAGGAACAGATGACCCCAGCCACCAAGGCGCCCGCGTCGGCCACCAAGGTGTCCGCCAAGAGGGCGGGGGCACCGAAGAAGGCCGCGACCAAGGGGGCACCGAAGAAGGCCGCGCCGAGCAAGGCGGCGAAGAAGGCACCGGCCAAGGCGGCTGGGAAGAAGGCCGCCCCGGCCAAGGCGGCTGGGAAGAAGGCCGCCCCGGCCAAGAAGGCGGCTGGGAAGAAGGCGGCGCCGGCCAAGAAGGCGGCGCCGGCCACCAAGACCGCCAGGGCAACGGCCAAGACGACCCGGCCGACCCCGGCGGCCAAGCGCCCCCCGGCGCGCCCCGGCGCCAAGGCCGCCGCGCCCAAGAAGGCGGCGCCCGAAAAGAAGGCGGCGCCCGAAAAGAAGGCGGCGCCGGCCATCAAGACCGCGGCCAGGGTCGCGACGGCACCCGCCGGCCGGGCCGCCAGGCGCCCGTCGGCGCCCCCCGCCAAGGCGGCACGCCCGCGTTCTGGGCCCGGACCCTACGCGACGGACACGAAGTTCTTGGAGGAGCAGCTCGTCCTGCTCGACTCCGAGCGAGCCATCTACCAGGAGCAGGCGACGGCCCTCAAGGCAGAGGCCGACTCGCTGGCCCAAGAGCGCGAACCGGGCGACGTCCAGTTCGACGAGGAGTCCGGAGAGGGCGGGACCGTGACCGTCGACCGCGAACGCGACCTCGCGCTCTCGGCCCAGGCGAGCGCCGCCGTCGAGGAGATCGACGACGCCATCGGGCGCGTGAAGGACAAGTCTTACGGCGCCTGCGAGCGCTGCCAGCAGCCGATCCCCAAGGCCCGACTGCGGGCGCTGCCCTACGCCCGGTTGTGCGTGGCCTGCAAGAGCGGGGGACTGTCGCGGCGCTGAGCCGCCGCGGGGCACCGACCGCGGCGGGCGCCGACGGGGATCGGTCGACCGCCGGACCGCGGCGCCTCCTCATCGGACTCGGCACCGCCGGCCTCGCCCTGGCGGCGGACCAGGTGACCAAGTCGCTGGCCACCGCCCACCTCGTCTCGGGGCCGCGGCACCTCCTCGGACCCTTGGGTCTCGCCCTCGGCTATAACTCGGGGGCTGCGTTCAGTCTCTTCACGCAGGCCGCGCCGGTGCTCGGAACGGTAGAGGCGGTCCTCGCGGTCGTCCTGTCCTGGCTGGCCTGGCGCGCGCGCAGCTGGGGGGTGGCGGTCGCGGCCGGCCTCGTCCTCGGGGGTGCGCTCGGGAACCTGTGCGACCGGATCTTCCGGGCGCACCATGGATCGGTCGTGGACTTCATCACGTTCTCGCACTGGCCCACCTTCAACGTGGCCGACGCCTGCATCACGCTCGGGGCGCTCGGTCTGATCGCGCTCCAGCTCCGCCACGGTCTCGTTGCTCCGTCGCCCCGAAGGAGAGAACGGTGAGCCCCGCCGCTCGAGATTCGGCCGAGGGGAGTGCAACGTTCGAGGCCGAGGTGCCCGCGTTGCTCGACGGCATGCGGGTCGACCGGGTGATCTCCATGCTGACGGGCGCCGCGCGCTCCGAAGTGGCCGGGCTGGTGGCGGAGGGTGCCGTGTCGCTCGACGGGGCCGTCGTGGTCCAACGCAGCGCGCCGGTGACGGCCGGCGGCCATCTGTCGGTCCGCCGATCTGACCGGCGTCCCGGCCCGCCGCGCGCCGACGCGTCGGTGCGATTCGGGGTGGTGTTCGCCGACGACGACGTGGTGGTGGTGGACAAGCCGGCCGGTTTGGTCGTCCACCCCGGCTCCGGCCGGCGCGACGGCACCTTGGTGCACGGCCTCCTGTCCCAGTTCCCCGACCTGGCGGCCCTGGCGGCCGCGGGGGTGTGCGAGGCGGACCGGCCCGGCATCGTCCACCGCCTGGACAAGGGGACGTCGGGACTGCTGGCCGTCGCCCGGACCGAGCGCGCCTACCGGTCGCTGGTCGAGCAGCTCGGGGCCCACACCGTCGACCGGCGCTACGTGACGCTCGTCCACGGGCGCGTCGACGACGAGCGGGGGGTCATCGACGCCCCCATCGGCCGCTCCAACCGGAGTCCCACGCGCATGGCGGTCACGGCGTCGGGGCGCGCCGCGCGCACCGCCTATCGCGTGCTCGAGCGGCTGGAGGCCCCCGTGCCGGCCACGCTGCTGTCGGTCGCGCTCGAGACGGGAAGGACGCACCAGATCCGCGTGCACATGAACGCCATCGGGCACCCGGTGGTCGGCGACACGACCTACGCGCCGCGGCGGGGATTCGCCGGCTTGCCCGTCGGGCGGGTCTTCCTGCACGCCTACCGGCTGGCGTTCACACACCCCGCGTCCGGGGAGTGGCGGGAGTTCCGGGCCGCCCTGCCGGCGGATCTCTCGGCGCTGTGTCCCGGGGCGCCCGACCTGCTGGCGCTCCGCTAGGGCAGAAGGCCTTCAGGCCGCCTGGTGCGCACCGGTAACGTCGCCGTCGCGCACCAGGGTGGCGAGCGCCTCCTCCTCGGCCCGGCGGACCCGACGCACGCCCACGCCGAGTCGCTCGGCGGTCAGCTGCAGCGAGGCGGGCGCGTCGCCGTCGAACCCGAAGCGCATGCGCACGACGTCGCGTTGGAGCCGGGGCAGCCGGTCGATGGCCTCGCGGACCCGCTCGAAGACGAGGCCCTGGTCGACATCGCCCGACCAATCCTCGGAGTCCCCCGTCACGAGGTCGCCGAGCGGGGTGGTCGAGTCGACGCCGGCCGGCTGGTCCAGGCTGGCCGCCACGCGGGCGACGCTCTCCAAGGCCCGGCGCTCTTCCTGGGTCATGCCGGTGGCCTCGGTCAGTTCCTCGTCGGTCGGCGGACGGCCGAGCTGACCCAAGAGCTCGGCCGTGGTGGCATCGAGCCGCTGCAGGCGCTCGCCGACCTCGAGGGGCACCCGGATCGTCCGGCCGTGCTGCTGGACGGCGCGCTGGAGGGCCTGGCGGATCCACCAGGTGGCGTAGGTGGAGAAGCGGAAGCCGCGCTCCCAGTCGAACTTCTCGACGGCGCGCAGCAGCCCGAAGGTGCCCTCTTGGACGAGGTCGCCCATCTCGACGCCCCGGTCCTGGTAGCGGCGGGCCCAGTGGACCACCAGGCGCAGGTTGGCCGCGACCATCTCGCGCTTGGCCTCCTCGTCGCCGGCCGCCACCCGCTTGGCCAGCGCCACCTGCCCCTCGTGGTCGGGCATGGGGTGGTGGTCGAGGTCGCGCAGGAGCAGGCCGAGGCTGTCGGCCGTGGCGGTCGGCTTCCGGGTGAGGCTCATCGTCGGCAAGTCTGTCCAACCTCCTGTTCGCCCCGGTTCATACCCACCGGAGCGGTCCTGCAACGCAGGGATCCTGTTTCAGTTACCCATCAGTACTTCTACGGTGTGACAACGCCGCTGGACTGGTGTTCATTCCGCTAGTTGCGCGCCGGTGGGACGCGATGGTGAGGTGATGCCGTGGGCGACCCCCAACCCGAGGTGGCAACGCCGCCCAGGCACGAGTTGTTCCTGGTGCGCCACGGCCAGACGGCCTGGAGCCGGGCCGGCCGGCACACGGGCCGCACCGACGTCCCCCTGGAGGAGGAGGGCCGGGAGGAGGCCCGTTCGCTCGCCCCGCTGCTCGCCGCCCACCCGTTCTCGCTCGTGCTCACGAGCCCGCTCGCCCGGGCTGAGGAGACCTGCGACCTGGCCGGGTTCCAGGACCGGGCGCAGCCCACCGCCGACCTCCTCGAGTGGGACTACGGCGACTACGAGGGACGGACCACCGACGAGATCCGTCTGGAGCGGCCCGGCTGGAGCCTGTGGGTCGACGGGGTCCCCGGGGGGGAGACGGTGGGCGAGGTCGGCCGCCGGGCCGACCGGGTGATCGAGGCGGCGCGGGCGGCGGCCGGCGACGCCATCTGCTTCGCGCACGGGCACGTCCTGCGGGTGCTGGCCGCCCGCTGGGTGGGGCTGCCGCCCGTCGGCGGCCAGCTGCTGGTCCTCGACGTCGGCGCGCTCAGCGTGCTCGGCTGGGAACGGGAGGTGCCGGTGCTCCAGCGTTGGAACGAGCCAGGCCCGCGCCGCTAGCCGAGAGCGGCCGGCCGGCCGGCGGGACCTTCCCCTGGGCCTGCGCCACCATGTCGGCCAGGGTGAAGGACTGCAGATGGGTGCGCATGGTCTCCCCGACCTCCGCCCACACGGCCAGCAGCACGCACTGCCCCTCGTGGTCGCAGGCACCCCCCGTGTGGGGCTCCCCGAAGTCGCCCGCCACGATCGGCCCGTCGACCGCCGAGACGATCTGGGCCAGGGTGATGTCCTCGGCCAGCCGGGCCAGCACGTAGCCGCCGCCCACCCCCCGCTTGGAGCGCACGAGGCCGGCCCCCTTCAGGGCGAGGAGGATCTGCTCGAGGTAGGGCTGGGGCAGCCCGGTGCGCTCGGCGATGTCGCGCACCGAGGTCGGCGTGCTCTCGGCGCCGTGGAGCGCGAGCGACAAGAGAGCCCGGCTGGCGTAGTCGCCACGGGTCGACACCTTCACGCGTCGAGACTACCGCCGTTGTCGGGCTGCTCAGCGGCTTGGCGTCCGTCCGACGGTGCCCGACACCCACCGGTCGATGCTCGCTCGGCCGGGCTCCTATGGTCCTCGGGATGACGCCGCCGCCCGAGCCCCTCCTGCCCGCGTTCGGCGGCCCCACGCTCACCGGGGTGGTGACGGCCGTGGCCTCCCGCGTCCGAGGGACAGACGACGCGGAGTCCTCGTGGGCACCGCCCCTGCTCGGTGCCGCCGGTCGGGCGGTGCTGCTCGTCGTCGACGGGCTGGGCTGGGACCAGCTCCAGGAGCGGCGGGGGATCGCGCCGACGCTGTCGGGAGGCGACGGGCAGGCGATCACGTCGGTCGCGCCCAGCACGACGGCGGTCGCGCTCACCAGCCTGTCGACCGGCCTGGCGCCGGCCCACCATGGGATCGTCGGCTACCGGATGGCGATGGGCGGCGACGTCTTCAACGCCTTGCGGTGGCGACTCGGCAGACGCGACGCCCGTCGCCTGATTCCCGCGGGTGAGCTCCAACCCCACCCTGGGTTCCGGTTCGACCCGCAGTCGTCCGCCGGGACGCCGGTCGTCACGCGGGGCGACTTCGTGACGACCGGGTTCTCCGCCGCGTTCCTGTCCGGCTGCCCGATGGTGCCGTGGTTCACTCCCGCGGGGCTGGTGGTGGGTGTCCGACGGCTGCTCGACGCGGGCGAGCAGTTCGTCGTCGCCTACTACGACGGCCTCGACCTCACCGCGCACCTGTGGGGGCTCGACGAGCACTACGAGGCGGAGCTGCGTTCGATCGACCGATTGGTGGGCGATCTGCTCGACGTCCTGCCCGCCGGGGTCGCGCTGGCCGTCACGGCGGATCACGGACAGGTGCAGGTGGGGGTGAACGTCGAGCTCCTCGGGTCCGAGCTCATGGCGGGCGTCTCCCTCCTCACGGGCGAGGGGCGGTTCCGGTGGCTGCACGCGCGGGCCGGGGCGGCGAACGACGTCGCCCAGATCGCCGGGGAGCAGTACGGGTCGGTGGCGTGGGTCCGGACGCGCGAGCAGGTCATCGAGGAGGGGTGGCTCGGCGGCCGTCCGACCGAGACGGTGTGCGACCGGCTGGGCGACGTGGCGCTCGTCCCGTTCGAGCCGGTGGCCTTCCTCGATCCGGCCGACACGGGGGAGCAACGACTGGTCGCCAGGCACGGTTCGCTGACCGCCGCCGAGATGCGGGTACCGCTGCTCGCCTGGCTGCCGAGGTCGTAGGGCCCGTCCTCACCCGGCGGGCCGTGGCCGATGGCATCATCGGGACATGGCTTCCCGAGATCCCGAGACCGGACCCGTCGACTCCGTCGCCCCCGACGAGGTGATCCCGGCCGGCGCGGGCGAGGGCGAGCTCACCGCCGAGTCGATCGGCCAGCCGGCCAAGGTCATGCGGATTGGCTCGATGGTCAAGCAGCTGCTCGATGAGGTCCGCCAGGCGCCGCTCGACGAGGCCGGCCGGGTCCGCCTGCGTGAGATCTACGAACAGTCGCTGCGCGAGCTGTCGAGCGGCCTCTCACCGGACCTGGTGGCCGAGCTCGACCGCATGACGATCGAGTTCGACGAGGACCGCACCCCGTCCGAGGCCGAGCTGCGGATCGCGCAGGCCCAGCTGGTCGGCTGGCTGGAGGGCCTGTTCCACGGGATCCAGGCCACCCTGATCGCCCAGCAGATGGCGGCCCGGGCCCAGCTCGAGGAGATGCGCCAGCGGGGCCTCCCGAGCGGCTCCCCGCCGCTCAGCGAGCGGCCGGGCACCTACCTGTAGGAGCCTTGAGGCCCCCCAGAGGGTCCGCGGGTGTCGCTCCGCCGCGGTATGGTCGGAAACGACACGGGTGTAACTCGTCCACAGGACCAGGGCCACCTGTGGACGGCTGATCGGAGGGAACGGCGGGGCGGTGACATCGGGCTCTTTCACGCACCTGCACACCCATACCGAGTTCTCGATGCTCGACGGCGCGGCTCGGATCGGCGACCTGGTGAAGGCAGCCGTGCGCGACGAGCAGCCCGCGCTGGCGATCACGGACCACGGCAACATGTACGGGGTCCTCGACTTCTACAAGGCGTGCCGGTCGGCCGGGATCACCCCCATCATCGGGACCGAGGCCTACATGGCGGGCGAGTCGCGCCATGAGCGCCCGGTCCGGCGCGGCAAGCTCGACGACACCGGCGGCGACGTCGAGGGCGGCAGGAAGCTCTACTACCACCTGACGCTGCTGGCCGAGACCAACCGGGGCTACTCGAACCTGCTCAAGCTCTCGTCCGCCGCCTACCTCGAGGGCTACTACTACAAGCCGCGCGTCGACTGGGAGCTGCTCGAGCGATACCACGAGGGCCTGATCGCCACGACGGGGTGCCTCGGGGGCGTCGTGCTCCAGGCGCTCCTGGCCGGCGAGCCGGCGCGGGCCCAGGCGCTGGCCGGTCGGCTCCAGGACATCTTCGGACGCGACTCGTTGTTCGTGGAGCTCCAGGACCACGGCATCGCGGCGCAGCGCCAGACCAACCCGCAGCTGATCGACATCGCGCGCCGGCTGGGGGCGCCGCTGCTCGCCACCAACGACAGCCACTACACCGAGGCCGGCCATGCCGAGGCCCACGACGCGCTGCTCTGCGTGCAGACCGGCACCTCGATCGACGATCCCAAGCGCTTCAAGTTCGAGGGATCCGAGTACTACCTGAAGACTGCCGCCGAGATGCGGCGGCTCTTCGCCGAGGTCCCCGAGGCCTGTGACAACACGCTCGTGATCGCCGAGCGCGCCGCCGTCGAGATCGCCTTCGGCAAGCCCGACCTCCCCGAGTTCCCCGTGCCCGAGGAATTCAGCGCCGCGACCTACCAGGAGTCGGCCACCGCCTATCTGCGGCACCTGACCCTGGCCGGCGCCACCCAGCGCTACGGCGACCCGCTGCCGGTCGAGGTGGTCGAGCGGTTGGACTACGAGCTCTCGATCATCGCGTCCATGGGCTTCTCGGCCTACTTCCTCGTCGTGTGGGACCTCATCCGCTTCGCCCGGGAGTCGAACATCCGGGTCGGTCCGGGGCGCGGCTCGTCGGCGGGCTGCTGCGTCGCCTACTGCCTGCGCATCGTCGACCTCGACCCGATCCGCTACGGCCTCCTCTTCGAGCGCTTCTTGAATCCGGGTCGCAAGGAGATGCCCGACATCGACATGGACTTCGATGAGCGCTACCGGTCGGACGTGATCCGCTACGCCTCCGAGCGCTACGGCTGGGACCACGTGGCCCAGGTCGTCACGTTCTCCACCATCAAGGCGCGCGCCGCCGTGCGCGATGCGGCGCGGGTCCTCGGCTTTCCCTACATCGTGGGCGACAAGATCGCCAAGGCCATGCCACCCCTCGTCATGGGTCGCGACACGCCGCTCAACGCCTGTTTCGAGGAGCTCCCGGGCCATGCCGACGGCTACAAGGTGGCGACCGAGCTGCGGGAGATGTACGCCTCAGACCCCGAGGCCAAGCGCGTGATCGACGTGGCCCGGGGCCTGGAGGGCCTCCGGCGCCAGGACGGCATCCACGCCGCCGCCGTGGTCATCACGCGCCAGCCGCTGACCGACTACCTGCCGATCCAGCGCAAGCCCGAGCCGGGCACCGACCCGGCCAGTGCGCCGATCGTGACGCAGTACGAGATGCACGGCGTCTCGGACCTGGGGCTGCTCAAGATGGACTTCCTCGGCCTGCGGAACCTCTCGGTCATCGAGCGCACCCTGGACGTCATCGAGCAGACGTCCGGCGCGCGGCCCGACATCGACGCCGTCGACCTCGACGATCAAGGGGTCTTCGCCATGCTGGGCAAGGGGAACAGCATCGGCGTGTTCCAGCTCGAGGGGGTCCCCATGCGCGCGCTCATGCGCTCGCTCGCCCCCACCTCCTTCGATGACGTGGCCGCGTTGGTCGCGCTCTACCGGCCGGGCCCCATGGCGGCCAACATGCACAACGACTACGCGGACCGAAAGAACGACCGCAAGCCGATCACCTACCTCCACGAGGACATGGAGGCGCTGCTGGCCGACACCTACGGGCTCATGATCTACCAGGAGTCCGTCATGCGGGTGGCCCAGCAGTTCGCCGGCTACACGCTGGAGGAGGCCGACAACCTCCGCAAGGCCTGCGGCAAGAAGATCCGCTCGCTCATGGCCAAGGAGCGCAAGGCCTTCCTCGCCGGGTGCGAGCGCACCGGCTACGGCACCGAGCTCGGCACGGCACTCTTCGACATCATCGAGCCGTTCGCCGACTACGCCTTCCCCAAGGCCCACGCCTACGGCTACGGCCTCGTCGCCTACCAGACGGCCTGGCTGAAGGTGCACTACCCGGTCGAGTACATGGCGGCGCTGCTCACCTCGGTGAAGGACGACAAGGACCGGACCGCGGTGTACCTGGCCGAGTGCCGGTCGCTCGGCATCGAGGTGGTCGTCCCCGACGTGAACAGCTCGGCGGCCGAGTTCACGCCGCACCCCGACGCCGTGTCCCCGAGCATCGTCTTCGGGCTGGCCGCGGTGCGCAACGTGGGGGAGAGCCTGGTCGAGCGGGTGGTCGCCGAGCGCGAGGCCAACGGCGCGTTCGTCGACGCCTACGACTTCTGCCGCCGTGTCGACCCCATCGTGCTCAACAAGCGCACCATCGAGTCGCTGGTGAAGGCGGGCGCCTTCGATTCGCTGGGCCACCCGCGCCAGGGCCTGGCGCTCGTCATCGAGGAGATCGTCGACCGCACGATCGAGCGGCGACGCGAGCACGACGTCGGCATCGCCACGCTGTTCTCGTCGGTGGAACCGGAGGGGGCGACCGAGGGCGAGGGCCGCTGGGAGGGCACGCGCATCGCCATCCCCGACACCGAGTTCGACAAGGCCCAGCGCCTCGCCTTCGAGAAGGAGATGCTCGGCCTCTACGTGAGCGACCACCCGCTGCTCGGCCTGGAGCAGGCCCTGTCGCGCCACACCGACTGCTCGCTGGCCGAGTTCCGGGAGAGTGCCACCACGGGCGACGCCGGCCCGTCGGTCGGCTACGCGGCGGAGGGCTCGGTGCGGACGGTGGGCGGCGTGGTGACCGAGCTCAAGCGCCAGCACACGAAGAAGGGCGAGCTCATGGCCCGCTTCGTCTTAGAGGACCTGCAGGCCTCCATGGAGGTCTTCGTGTTCCCCCGGGTCATGGCCGACTACGGGATGCTGCTCGAGAACGACGCCATCGTGGCCATCCGGGGCCGCCTCGACCTGCGCGAGGACCAGCCCAAGATCGTCTGCATGGAGGTGCGACGGCCCGAACTGGTCGCCCTGGGCGCCCCCGAGCTCAAGATCGCGTTGCCGCTGGGCAGGCTGACCGACGAGACCGTCGGCCGGCTGCGCGGCGTGCTGGTCGGGCACCCCGGCGACTCGCCGGTGCTCCTGCACGTGGGTGCGAAGGTCCTCCGCCTGCCCCCCGAGTTCAACGTGGACAGCCGCAACGGCGTGGTGGGCGAGCTGAAGCGGCTGCTCGGGGCCAACGCCATCGTGGCCTGAACGCCCGGAAAACCGCCGGTCACCAGGACAGAGACGCTGCCTGGCCCGGGGCGCCCGCCCGCTCGGGTGGGAAAGGTCTCGCCGACTGCCGTACAATTGACGCATGGCGATGGTCGTGGCAACGAAGGACTGCACCGCACTGAGTGACACCGAGCTGGTGGAGATGGCCGATCTGTCGGCCGGGCGGCAGCCCGAGTTCGACATCGGCTTCGTCTCCAAGCAGCGTGAGGAGTGGGTTCTCGTCACCCAGGCGCGCGAGGGCACGAAGCTGCGCGGCTACTCGTTCTGCACGCTGGAGCGGATCGGCGGCACGCCGTCGCTCTTGGTCGGGGTGGCGAGCGTCGACCGCGTGGCCCGGGCCGAGTCCGCCCTGAAGGCGATGATGACCGACCAGTTCCGCCGGGCGCTGCTCGCCTTCCCCGACGAGGACGTCCTGCTCGGGACCCGCCTGCTCTCGGCGGACGGCTTCCGGGCCTTCGCCGGTCTCGACGACGTCGTGCCCCGCCCCGGCCACCGGGCGAGCGGCGAGGAGCGGGCCTGGGCCCGGCGCCTGGTCAAGCGGTTCGGCGGCGAGAGCAGCCTCGACGACCGCACCTTCATCGTGAAGGGCGACGGGTCGGTGGTGGGCGGTTTCGACTTCTGCGCCCCCAAGGTCAAGCTGCCCGACGGCGTGGCCGAGCTGTTCACCGGCCTGCGCGCGGATCGTGGCGATCGGTTGGTCGCGTTCGGCTGGGCCATGGCCGAGGACCTGGCCGCGGGGCGGCTCGGCCGCTAAGCGCGCGGCCGGCGCGGCTCAGCCGCGCGGGAGCAGGGCATTGCAGACCTTGTAGCAGTGGCCGTCGCGCGGGGCGCTCAGCGTGGCCAACAGGTAGTGCGGACGGAAGCCGAGCGCGCTCGAGAGGTCGGCGCCGCTCAGGCGTTCGCGCCGGGCCGCGTCCAGGCAGCGGACGGCCTCAGGGTCCTCGAGCGGCAGCCAGACGTCCTCTCGGTCCCAACCGAAGCGCGCCGAGGCACCGGAACCCTCGTCGTGCCGGATGAGTTGGGGTCCGCGGGTCGGCACGATGAGCGCCACCGAGGGCCGCACGCCGCGGAACTCCCAGTAGGGGGCCGAGACGCCGCCGAAGCCGAGCAGGGGGCCGTCGGGCGGGGCCGCCACCGCCTGGAGCAGCCGCCGCACCCGCCGCCCGCGCAGCGTGCCCACGTGGCGGGGGAGCGCGGCCGCGGTGGCCGCCTCGGGCTGGGCCAGGTCGTCGCGCTCGGGGTCGTCGGCCAGGGTGGCCGCGACCAGGTCGAACGGTGCCAGATCGGGGTGGTGACCCACGGGCCAGGGCACCCGCAGCCGCACCAGCGCGCCGGAGGCGAGGTCGATGGCCACGGTGTCCTCGGGCGTGGAGGCGAGCACGAGCAGGCGGAGCTCGGCCCCTCCCCGGACGACCAGGCGCTGCCGGCGCCGGTCGCTCGCGGTCGATCCGGTGGCGCGTGCGGCGAGGGGTCCCACGTCGTTCGATTGCACCGTTGGGGATCGCTCCCCGAAGCGTGCGCGCAACGCCCTGTCAGCTCCCTGGGTCCGGCAGTTCCTCTCCGAGCGTAGCGGGGTCGGTGGCGGGTGCTCGGCAGACGAAGTGCCGGCAGACGTAGGCGGCGCCGTCGCGCCGCCCCTCCCAGAGCGGTGAGCTGGTGCGCTCCCCCCAGGCGAGGACCGCGCCCGGCAGCCACCGCCCCCGCACGACCGAGAGGAGATCGGGCCGGTCGCCCGCCACGACGACCTCGACCAGGTCCTCGGCGAGGCCCACGGCGACCAGGAGGTCGGCCAGCGCCAGCGGGCTCTCCTCGAGGAGCGGCGCGGCGGTGTGGATCAGGCGCGTCGCCACGTCGGTCAGGCGCGCGTCGCCGGTGAGCGCGCCCAGGCGCAAGAGCGCCGTCGCGGCGACCGAGTTGGGCGAGGGCACCGCGCCGTCCTGGAACTCCTTCGGGCGGACCACCAACGCGTCGGCGTCATGACCGGTCGAGTAGAGCGACGCGGCCCCGTCCCCCTCATCGAGGAACAGGTCGATGAGCGCCTGCGCGATCTCCGTGGCGCGCTCGGTCCAGCGCGCCTCGCCCGACAGCTCCCCGAGGCGGGTGCAGGCGTCGACCAGCCAGGCGTAGTCGGCCGCGAAGGCGAGGTGGCGAGCCCGCCCGTTCTGCCGGCTGCGCAGCCACCGCCCGTCGGCGCGGCGCGACTGGTCGAAGAGCAGGTCGCAGATCCGCGCCGCCGCCGCCGCCCAGCGCGCCTCGCCCGTGGCCGCCGAGGCCTCGGCGAGGGTGGAGGCGGCCATGGCGTTCCACTCGGTCAGCACCTTGTCGTCGATCGCGGGCCGCGGCCGGGCGGCGCGCGCCGCCAGCAGGATGAGGCGTCCCTCCTCGACGTCGGCCGGACGCGCCAGCGGCCGGCCGGCCGGGCGGTGCAAGACGTTGGTGCCCTCCCAGTTCCCCTCGGCCCCGATCCCGTACCAGGCGATGGTGGCCTCGGCCAGGTCCTGGCGACCGGCCGACGAGAACGCCCGCCGGGCCTCCTCCAGGGTGAAGGTGACGTGGGCGCCCTCGATGCCGCCGGCGTCGGCGTCGACCGAGGACCACAGGCCGCCCGTCGGCTCGGTGAGCTCGTCCAGCACCCAGTCGAGCGTCTCGGCCAGCACCTGCGCGTAGTCGGCGCGGCCGGTGAGCTGCCAGGCGTGCAGGTAGGCACGGGCCAAGAGGGCCTGGTCGGTGAGCATCTTCTCGAAGTGCGGGACGAGCCAGCGTCGATCGGTCGAGTAGCGCGCGAAGCCGCCGGCCAGGTGGTCGTAGATGCCGCCGGCCGCCATGGCGTCGAGGGTGGTGGTGGCCATCTCGAGCGAGCGCGCCGAACCGCGGCGCACGTGGTGGCGGAGGCACAGCTCGACCAGGGTGGGTCGGGGGAACTTGGGTGCGGCGCCGAAGCCCCCGAGCGTCTCGTCGAAGGACCGGGACAGCTGGCCGACGGCGCGGTCCAAGAGGTCGTCGAAGTGCGGCGCGGGCGCGTCGAGGTTGGCCGTCAGGGTGTCGGAGAGCGCGACTTGGTGGCGGACGGCCTCGGCCAGCGCGTCCGCCTGCTCCTCGACCAGTGAGCGCTTGGTCGCCCAGGCGTCGGCCAGCGCGTCGAGAACGCGAGAGAAGGAGGGCAGGCCGCCGCGGTCGTCCGGCGGAAAGTAGGTGCCGGCGAAGAACGGGCGGCCGTCGGGGGTGCAGAAGACCGACATCGGCCAGCCGCCCGATCCCGTGAGGGCCTGGACGGCCGCCATGTAGACGGCGTCGACGTCGGGCCGCTCTTCCCGGTCGACCTTCACCGCGACGAAGGACCGACGAAGGCGCGCCGCCACCGCGTCGTCCTCGAAGGACTCGTGGGCCATTACGTGGCACCAGTGGCAGGCGGCGTAGCCGACGGAGACGAAGAGCGGCTTGTCCTCGTCGCGGGCGTGCGCCAGCGCGTCCGGGCCCCAGGGGTACCAGTCGACCGGGTTGTCGGCGTGCTGGCGGAGATAGAGGCTCGTCTCGTCGGCCAGCCGGTTCACCGATGGCGAGCCTATGGTCATGGCCGGACGACGATTTGCGCGATGCCGTGAAAGGCGCGCTTCAATAGCCGGCTTCGGCATCGATCAGTCCCTCGAACGGCTCACCTGCGGCCAGGTGAGCCACGTTGGCGGCGATGCGCGCGGCCAACAGTGGCTCGGTCATCTCGGGGGTATCGGCGGTGTGCGGGGTGATGATGCAGTTGGACAGGGCCCAAAGCGGGTGGCCGTCGGGCAGCGGTTCGGGGTCGGTCACGTCGAGCGCAGCCCCGGCGATCTCGTGGCGAGCCAGGGCCTGGACGAGAGCGTCGGTGACGACATGGCGGCCGCGGGCGACGTTGACCAGCCAGGCTCGGGTATCCATCAGGGCGAGTTCGGGGCCCGAGATGATGCCCGTGGTCTGAGGGGTGAGCGCCAGAGCCACGAAGACGACGAGGGCATTGCGGAGAGCGTCGTGCAGGTGCTCGGTGGCGACTACCCGCGAGGCACCCGGGACAGGGTCAGGCCGGCGGCGGACCACGGTGGCTCGCACCCGGAACGGCGCGAGCAACCCGAGGAGGGCGATGGCGATGCCGCCGCCGCCAAGAACAGTGACCGGTTGGTCATAGAGGGAGAGCCCGGCCGGCTTCCCCCAGCTGCTGGCCCGGACCCGCTCAGGCAGGTGGCGAAGCCCCGCCAGGGCCAGGAGCAGGGCGTGTTCGGCTACCGGTTCGGCGTAGGAGCCCTTGGCACACGTCCAGGTGCGACCGTCACCGAAGATGCTCCGGGAGGCGTAGGACTCCACCCCGGCGAAGGGCAGCTGCACCCAGCGAATCCTGGGTGACGCCTCCAACACGCGGCTCAGGCCGTCGGGATCGCGAGGGGAGAGCCATACGAGTCCTTCAGCCGGTTCACCCGCTGCCACCGGGACGCCGCCACCCCGGCGGATGGCGTCCTCGGCAGAGGGAGTCGGTTCGGGACCGATTGCAATGCGGGGCGCTGGCACGGCGTCATTTCTATGTGATCGGCACTCGCGAGGCTAAGTAGCGGAAGCGAGGTAGTGCGCGCGCCAGATCCGCGCCGCGGAGATGACGCCCTTGCCGCCCTGGGCACCGCACTCAGACTTGTCCGGGCCCGGCCAGCTGGCGAAGGTGGCGCTCGGCGTGTCGCTCGTCAGCGCCGACACCCACCTCCTGGCGGCGGGGCTGGCCGAGTCCCCCGGAGCCATTGCGGAACGCCTTCGACTACTTCCCGGACACTGAAGGATCCCAGGCCCCCGGCCCGTTGATTTCACCGCAAGGCGGAACGACGGAGCTTTCCCGAGTCTGTGCGGGGCAACCGATCCACGAGCACCAGCTCCTTCGGCGCCGACCAGGGCGAGAGCTCGTCGCCGGCCAGCCGGCGAAGGGACTCGAGGCTGGGGGGGTCGGCGGGGTCAGCGGGCACCACCCATGCCACCACCCGCTCGCCCCACTCGGCGTCCGGTCGCCTCCAGACTGCGACCTCTCGGACGCCGCGGTGCTCGGCCAGCACTTGCTCGACGGCCGCCGGCCAGACCTTCTCGCCTCCGGTGACCACTACCTCGGCGATCCGGCCCTCGACCCGTAGTCGACCGTCTGCCAGCAGCTGGCCGGCGTCTCCGGTGGGGAGCCAGCCTCCCGCACCGTCGGGTCCGGCGACTCGTGGATCGACGCCGTCGCGATAGGCACGCAGGAGCATGGGAGCTCGCACGAGGATCTCGCCGGACGCGCCCCTGCCGTCCTCGCCGGTCCCGATGGCTAGCTCGACCCCGTCGAGGGCCACACCGTCGTAGACGACACCGGACCCCGTCTCGGTCATGCCGTAGGTGGTGACCACGTTGGCGGCCAGCTCGGCCGGCGGGGCGGCACCGCCGAGGAGGATGCAGACGAATGCCGACGGATCGACCCGCGCCAGGGCGGTGGCGACGAGCGAGACGTGGGTGGTGTCGCCGCGTCGCCCCGAAGCGGACACGGCGTCGGCGTCGAAGGTGTCGTGCACGGTGACCGGTGTGTTTGTGACCAACGCGCGAAGGACGACGGACAGGCCGCCGATGTGAGCGAGGGGAAGACAGCAGAGCCACCGGTGGCGGGCGGGGTCGACCTCGAGCCGGGCCGAACTGGCCCGCGCCGAGGCCGCGATCGCGTCATGGGTGAGCACCACGCCCCGCGGGTCACCAGTCGTCCCCGAGGTCGTCATGACCAGCGCGTCGCCCGTCTGCACGGGCAGGCCGCCCGGGAGCGGACGGCGATCGCCCGACTCGTCGAGGACCGCGGTGGGCCGCAGGGCACTGAGCTGGCTCCGGACCGCCCGTGGCGGGAGCCGCCGATCCAGGGGAGCGACGGCGTCGCCGGCGTCCCAGACCCGGCTCAGGGCGTCCACAAACGGCGCTCCACCAGGGAGGTCCAGGGCGACGAGCTCAGGCATCCGCCGGTAGCGTAGGTCCCGATGGTCCCGCTACGAACCGTGATCAGCGGGCCGCCCACCGACCCCCTCGACGGGCTGCGCGCCCTGCCCGGACCGAGCTGGAAGGCGGCGGCAGAGTTCAGCGACATCCGCTACGAGACGGCCGAGGGCATCGCGCGGATCACGATCTGCCGGCCCGAGGTGCGCAATGCCTTCCGGCCCCAGACGCTCTTCGAGCTGACCGACGCCTTCGGGGCCGCCCGTGACGACCCCGACGTGGGCGTCATCATCCTGCGCGGTGAGGGGCCCGACGCCTTCTGCTCGGGCGGCGACCAGCGCATCCGGGGGGAGGACGGCTACATCGGGGCCGACGCCGTGGCCGAGCGCGGCATCGGGCGCCTCAACGTCCTCGACCTCCAGGTCCTCATCCGGCGGATCCCCAAGCCGGTCATCGCGAGCGTGGCCGGGTACGCCATCGGGGGCGGCCACGTGCTGCATCTGGTCTGTGACCTGACGATCGCCGCCGACAACGCGCGCTTCGGCCAGACCGGCCCCATGGTCGGCAGCTTCGACGGCGGCTACGGGTCGGGCCTGCTGGCCCGCACCATCGGGCTGAAACGGGCCAAGGAGATCTGGTTCCTCTGCCGCCAGTACGACGCGGCCGAGGCCTTGGCCTGGGGGCTCGTGAACACGGTGGTGCCGCTCGACGACCTCGAGACGGAGACCGCGGCCTGGTGCCGTCGGATCCTCTCGCTCTCGCCGATCGCCCTGCGCATGCTGAAGGCCGGCTTCAATGCGGCCGACGACGGGCTGGCCGGGGTGCAGCAGCTGGCCGGCGACGCCACCATGCTCTTCTACATGACCGAAGAGGGCCAAGAGGGGCGCAACGCCTACCTGGAGCATCGTCCGCCCGACTTCTCTCGCTTCCCCCGGCGGCCGTGACCACACTGCCGACGGGGTCCGGCACGCCGCCGGCACCCGGCGGTCTGGCTCGCTGGGTGGTGGGCGCCCGGCCGCGCACGCTCGCCTCCGCGGTGACCCCGGTCTGTGTCGGCACGGCGATCGGCCGGTGGTCGACCGGCGCCCCGGTCTTCTGGTGGCGCGCCGGCGGGGCGCTCTGTGTCGCGCTCGCCATCCAGATCGGCACCAACTACGCCAACGACTACGCCGACGGCGTGCGGGGCACCGACGAGGGGCGCGTCGGCCCGCGGCGCCTCGTCGCCTCGGGCCTGGCCTCGCCCCGCGCCGTCGCCCTGGCGGCGGCGGCGTCGTTCGCCGTGGCCGGCTTCGTGGGGTTGGCCCTGGCGGCCACCACGACCTGGTGGCTGCTCCTGGTGGGCGCGGCCTCGGTGGCCGCGGGCTGGCTCTACACCGGGGGTCCCCGCCCCTACGGCTACCTCGGCCTGGGGGAGCCGTTCGTGTTCGTGTTCTTCGGCCTCGTCGCCACCATGGGATCCGCCTACCTGCAGGCCGGCCGGGTGACGCTCGTGTCGCTCGCGGCGGCCGTCCCCGTCGGCTTCGTCACGACGGCGCTGCTCGAGGCGAACAACCTGCGAGACCGGGAGGGCGACGCCGCGGCGGGAAAGCGCACGCTGGCGGTCCGCCTCGGAGGAGACCGGGCCCGCTGGCTCTACGTGGGCGCGCTCGGCGCCGGCGCGCTCGGCATCGCGGCTCTGGCCGTGCGTCGCCCGGTGGCGCTGATCGCGCTCGGCGCGTTGGCGATTGGCCTCCCGTCCATTCGCCGGGTGCTGGGCGGTGCCCAAGGCAAGGACCTGCTCCCGGTGCTCGCCGCCACCGGCCGCATCCAGATCGCGCTCGGTGCGCTGCTCGTCGTCGGGATCCTCGTATGAGGAACGCTCCCTCAGCGCGGGGTCTCGGTCGCGGACAGCCACGAGGCGACGAAGCGCGCGGACAGCGCGGGCTGCTCGAGGTGGGCGGCGTGCGCCGCGCCGGGCACCGCCGAGAACACGCCTCCGGTGAGCGCGGCGATGCGCAGACCGGCCACCACGAAGCGCGGATCGTTCGCCCCGGCGAGCACCAGCACCGGCACCCGGCAGGTAGCCAGCCGGTCCCACAGCGGCTGCTGGGTCCCGGTCCCGGCCAGGCGGAGGCTGGAGGCGAGTCCGGCCGCGGTGTTGCGCCGGCGCTCGTCGATCTCTGCGGCGTCGGGCCGGAGCGTGCCGAACATCGGATTGGCCAGCCAGCGCTCGAGGAACCCGTCGAGGTCGCCGTCGCGTTCGAGCTCGTCGGCCAGCTCCTCGTCCCGGGCCCGGCGCGCGGCGCGAGCGGCGTCGTCCTCGATGCCCCCCGTGGCGCCGATGAGGATCAGCCGCCGCACGCGCTCGGGGTGGTCGAGGGCCGCGTGGAGGGCGACCCGGGCCCCGAGGGAGTAGCCGAGCAGGTCGACGGGAACCTCGCCGGCCCGCGCCGCGGCGTCGAGCACGAGCTCGCCTGCGGTCGGAAGGTCGGCCTCGACCGTCGACGACCCGGCGTGGCCGGGGAGGTCCACCGAGACGAGCTGGCGGTGACGGGCCAGTGCCACCGCGAAGGGGCCCCACAGGCGGCCCGTCTGGGTGAACCCGTGCGCGAGCACGATCGGCGGCCCCTCGCCCACCAGTTCTACGTGCAGGGCGGCCATCAGCGGTGAGCGTACCGATCACCGCACAGGCGACGTTCGCCGCCACCCTGGTCGACGAATGGGTGCGGGCCGGCGTGCGCGACGCGGTCGTCTGCCCGGGGTCCCGCTCGACGCCGCTGGCGCTGGCGCTGGCCGAGCGCGACGAGCTGTCGGTCCACGTCCGGCTGGACGAGCGCGGCGCGGCGTTCTTCGCCATCGGCTGCAGCCTGGCGAGCGGCCAGCCGACGGTCGTCTGCACGACGAGCGGGACGGCGGCGGCCGAGCTGCACGCCGGGGTGGTCGAGGCGCACCACGCGGGCGTTCCCCTCATCGTCTGCACCGCCGACCGCCCATTCTCGTTGCACGACGTCGGTGCACCCCAGACGATCGACCAGCAGGGCCTCTTCTCCGCCGCGGTCGGGTGGTCGGTCGCGCCGGGGGTGCCGGACGGCTCGGGGTCGGCCGCGTGGCGGTCGATCGGCGCGCGCAGCGTCGTCGAGGCGCGGCTCGGCCGGCGCGGTCCGGGTCCGGTCCACCTCAACCTTGCCTTCGCGGACCCGTTGGTGGGCGCCGCGGGGGCGCTCCCGCCGGGCAGGGCCGACGGCGGTCCGTGGCACGCCGCCCGCTCGCCGCTCGGCGCGCCGTCGAGCGCGGATGTGGGCGCGTCGCTCGAGCGCTGGGGCGGCCGGCGCGGTCTGCTCGTGGTGGGCGCCGACGGCGGATCGCCCAAGCACGTCTACGGCCTGGCCGAGGTCCTCGGCTGGCCGGTGCTGGCCGATCCGCGCTCGGGGTGCCGGCTGCCGCGCCCCGGGGCGGTGGCGGCGGCCGATGCGATCCTGCGCGACCCGGCGGTCCGCGCCGCCCTGCAGCCTGAAGTGGTGTTGCTCCTCGGGTCGCCCTGGGCGTCGAAGGTGCTCGGCGCCTTCGTGACCGAGTCGGCCGGCCAGGGCGCGTCGGTGGTGGCGGTCGAGCGGTGGGGCCGCTGGTCCGATCCGGACCGGGTGGTGGGGGAGGAGTGGCCGATCGACCCGGACGCCTGGCTGTGCGAGGCGCGCCGCGCCGCGGTCGCGCACGGTGCGCCGCGGTTCGCGAACTGGGAGCAGCAGTGGCTCCTGGCGGAGGCCGCGGCGCAGGGGGCGATCGACGCCACACTGGCCGGCGAGGCCACCGCCCGGGGCGGGGCGCTGAACGAGCCCGCGCTCGGACGCCGGCTCCTGTCGCTCGTGCCGCCCGGCGCGGTCGTCATGGTCTCCTCGTCGATGCCGGTCCGCGACCTCGAGTGGTTCACCCCGGTGTTGGCCGATCCGCCGAGCGTGGTCGCCAACCGCGGTGCCAACGGGATCGACGGCGTGTGCGCCACCGCCCGGGGCCTCGCCACCGGTCGCTCGCCGGTCGTGGGCGTGCTCGGGGACCTGGCGTTTCTCCACGACGTCTCCTCGCTCCTGACCCCGCTCGGCGAGGCGGGATCCGGCTGCACGCTCGTCGTCGTGGACAACGGCGGCGGCGGCATCTTCAACTTCCTGCAGCCGGCCGAGGCGCTCGAGGAGCCGCGCTTCGAGGCCCTCTTCGGCACCCCCCAGGCGGCGTCGGTGGCCGATGTGGCCCGGGGGTTCGGCCTGGCCGTCACCGAGGCGGTGACCGAGGAGGCGCTCGAGGCGGCGCTGCGCGAGTCGGTGCAGCTCGATGCATTGTCGGTCGTGCGCGTCCCGGTTCCCGCGCGGGCCGACAACGTTGCCCTCCACGGGCGCATCGACGGGGCCGTCGCGACGGCCGTGCGGCGGGCCCTCCTGTCCTGAGTGCCCTGCCCGCCGGTGCACGCCGGCGAGCAGGGGGTCCGTGGCCCTGTGGCAGGCTGGATCGGTGACCGCGCTCTCCGCCGATCTGGAGTTCCGCGGGCTCATCCACCAGATGTCCGATCCCTCGTTGAAGGAGCGCCTCGACGCGGGGGGTCTGACCGTCTACATCGGGTTCGATCCGTCCCAGCCGAGCCTCCAGTTCGGCAACCTCCTCCAGCTCTGCATGCTGCGGCGGCTCCAGCTGGCCGGCCACCGGCCGATCGTGCTCTCGGGCGGCGGGACCGGCATGGTCGGTGACCCCGGCGGCCGGAGCGACGAGCGGAACCTGCTCGGCCAAGACGAGCTGGCGGCCAACGTGGCCGGCATCCGGCCCCAGCTCGAGGCGCTCTTGGACTTCGGGGAGGCGGCGGGGCCGAACCGGGCGCTGCTGCTCGACAACAGCGCGTGGCTGGGCTCGATTCGCCTGGTCGAGTTCCTGCGCGATGTGGGCAAGCACTTCAGCGTGAGCCAGATGGTGGCCAAGGAGTCCGTCCGCTCCCGCCTTGAACGGGCCGGGCATGGCATCTCCTACACCGAGTTCAGCTACATGCTGCTCCAGGCCTACGACTACCTCCGCCTCTACCAGGACCACGGCTGCCAGCTGCAGGTGGGCGGCAGCGACCAGTGGGGGAACATCGTCATGGGCGTCGAGCTCATCGGCCGGGCCTGCGGCGGTGAGGCGTTCGCGCTCACCACGCCGCTCGTCACCCAGCCCGACGGCACCAAGTTCGGCAAGAGCGCCAGAGGCGCGGTGTGGCTCGATCCGAAGCGGACCAGCCCGTACTTGTTCTTCCAGTTCCTGATCAACACGGTCGACGCCGTCGTCGACGACTACCTGCGGTACTTCACCTTCCTCGACCAAGACGAGATCCTGGCGCTGCGCGACGAGACGGCCGCGCGGCCAGAGCGACGCGTCGCCCAGCGCCGTCTGGCCCACGAGGTGTGCGCGCTCGTGCATGGGACCCAAGAGACCGAGCGCGCCGAGCGGGCCTCGCAGGCGCTCTTCGGCGAGGAGATCGCCGAGCTCGACGAGGCCACCCTGCTCGAGGTGGTGAAGGACGCGCCCTCGAGCTCGCTCTCGCGGGCAGCTCTGCTCGACGGGGTGGGCCTCGTCGACGCGCTGAGCGAGGGCGGACTGGCCAAGTCCAAGACAGAGGCGCGCCGGCTCATCGGCTCCCACAGCGTCTATGTCAACAACCGGCGGGCCGAAGGCGAGGATCGCCGACTGGGGCCCACCGACCTCCTGCACGACCGCTACATCGTCCTGCGCAAGGGCCCGCGCTCCTTCCACCTGCTGCGCATCGAGTGAGCGGGGGGCGGGGGCGCTGGAAGGTGGCCGCCGCCGCGGTGGGTGTGGTGGCGATCGGTGTGGTGGCGTTCCTCGCCTACGGCGGCCTCGGACCGAGCGGCACCCCGCGCCACCGGCTGACCGTCTGGGTGGAGGCGAGCCGGCTGGGCCAGGTCGTGGGCACCCTGGAGGCCGACGCGGCGCGGGTGACCACGGCCGTGGCCGACCACCGGGATGCCCGCGTGATGCACACCATCTGCGGGGTGCTCCTCACCGACGCCCAGTCGGCCAACGGCGACCTGCCGACGCCCGACGGCGGCCTCACCAATACGCTGGCGCGCGCCTACGAGCTCGAGTACGAGGCGGGCAATGACTGCTACTCGGCGGGTTCGACCAACACCGAGCTCCTCAACCGCTCGGCGGTCGAGCGGAGGGAGGCCGCCACCCAGTTCAGCCGCGCCCTGGACCGGGTCGAGCAGGTGACCGGCCGACCCCTGTCCACGACGACGACCACCGAGCCGGGCGGGGGCGGGGTCTTCGGATGAGCCCGGCCGTGATCGGACCGGTCCCGGAGGGGCGCGACCCCGAGGCCTACGACCGGCAACGGCGGCGCGTGCTGTGGTCCCTCCCGAGCGGGCTCTACGTCATCGGGAGCCGTGGACACCTCGACGGGGCCGAGCGCTGGAACCTCATGACGGCCAACCAGGTGGTCCAGGTGTCGACGTCGCCCAAACTGGTGGCGGTCGGGGTGGATGCCGACGCCCTCACCTGCGCGCTGGTGCGCGACGGCGGCGTGTTCGCGGTGTCCTTCGTCGACCGCGACGATCGCGCGCTGGTGCGGCGCTTCGTGAAGGCGGTTCCTGTCACCGACGTCGTCCTCGCGGCCGATGGGCGACCCGAGCGGTTGGCCGCGGAGCCGGTCATCGTGGCCGCCACCGGTGCGCCGATCCTGACGGCCGCGCCGGCCTGGATCGACTGCGCGGTGCGCCACGAGGTGGCGCTCGGGAGCCACGTGCTGTTCGTGGGCGAGGTGCTCGACGTGGGCGGACGAGCCGACGACGCGGACACCCCCCCGGTGCTGCGGATGGAGGACACCCGCATGAACTACGGGGGCTGAGGGGGTCGGCTCAGTCCCCGGCGTCGGCCGGGCGCAGGTCGATGCGCAGCGTCAGCACGCCGTCTTCGAGCTCGGCCTGCGCGTCGGCGAGCATGGCGTAGTCCATGTAGTCCAGCTGGGCCTGTTGGCGGATCCGGGCACGCTCGGGACCCTCGACGGGGGGCAGCCCCCGGGTGCGCACAGCCTCGGCCCGCTGCCGGAAGCGGGCCACCATCGCTTGGGGGTCGAAGGGCTCCACGGGCCCATTGTGGCCCGGGCCGACTCCGCGCGTCTTCGCACTACACTGGGCGCCTGTCGGGAACGGCAGGCGGGTGGGGGATCCGCAGCCACGAGGGCCGAGAGGCCCCGTGAGGTCCCAAGCCCGAAGAGCCACAACGGCCCACGGCGCGACTCGAGGAGGCGCGGTCGCCGCAGCGCCCGCATCGGCGGACCGTGGGGCAACAAGGAGTCCTCGTGAAAAAGGGTCGCCATCGGCGCTTCGAAGAAGCGCGCAGCCTGAAGCGGTCGGTCGCCACCGAGGACCATCGGTGCCCGGAGTGCGGCGCCGAGCCCGAGGACGTCCACGCGTCGTGGTGCATGGCCGAGGAGGACCGCTACGACCGGATCTTGGGTTCGGGCCTCCCGACGACGACGGCCGGGTCGGCCGACGCCGGTAACGGCTACCACGACCGCGAGCGCGACCCCCTGGACGACTGAGCGCGGCCGGGTCAGCGCTGGCGCACGGCCGGGTGGGGGAGCGCCACCCGGGTGGCCAGGCGCTCCTGCCGGTCCTGCAGGTAGGCGACCAGGCGCCGGTAGATCTTCTTGCCGACCATCTCGACGAGCTCGTCGTGCATCTCTTCGAACACCGGGTGCCGGCCGACGAACGCGTCGGGGCTTTCGGTGCACCACCAGTGGAACTCCTCGCCACCCGCCCCCCAGTGGACGCGGTCCCACTGCACGATCGTTGAGGTGACGTGCCCATCCTCTGCGACCGTCTCCTCGCGGCGCAGCGGCAGCTGCCAGCACACGGTGGGCTTGTAGTCGAGCGGGCGTTCGCCCCGGGCGAGCGCCGCCTGGTGCAGCGCGCAGCCGGCGCCGCCGGCGAAGCCCGGCCGGTTGAGGAAGATGCACGCGCCCTTCACGAGGCGTGTGACCACCTCGCCGTGGCGGTTGCGCTTGGTGACCCCGTCCTTGCCGCGCCCCCGGAACTGCCACTCCTCGGCGGTGAGGGTCTTCGCGATCTTCTCCACCCGCCGGCGGTCGGCGCCGTCGATGAAATGCGCCCCATAGGAGCAGCAGCCCTGCTCTAGGTCGGGCGCCGGTCCGGTGAGGACGCCCTGGCACCCGTTGCCGTAGATGCAAGTCCAGTTGCTGGTGAGGAAGGTGACGTCGAAGACCCAGGTGCGCTCCTCGTCGGGGTCACCGAAGCTCACCCACTCGTGCGAGTCGGTCGGGACCTGGGTGGCCGGCACGCGAGCACGTTACCTGGTGGGCGCACGCGAACTGATTGACCGTCGCGCGCCGCGATCGTTGAAGGGTCGTTCTCGGTCGCCGCGGCGCGGCACCGAGACCCGCGGCCGCCGTCCGGCGCGTCTAGCGACTTTCCAACCACCGCGCGAACCGCGCGATCAGCTGCTCCTGGTCCAGCGTCTCGACCGCCGACGGGTGGTACTGCGCGCGGACCCAGGCCAGCGCCGCCGACGGCGCGGTGCCGGCCAGCACCGTCAGGCAGCCGAGCACGGTGCCGGTGCGACCCACCCCGCCATAGCAGGCGACCTCGACCAGTTCGCCGGCCCGGGCCCGCCGGTGGAGGTCGGCGATGGCCGAGAAGGTGTCCGGCTCATCGACCGGCAACCCGAAGTCGGCCCAGGCGACCACGCGGCAGGGCCAGGTGACTCGCGGGTCGTCCCCCCAGCGGTGGTCGAGGTAGAGCGCGAAGTCCGGCGCACGGGGCCGCGTGGACGAAACCAGGTCGAGCCGCCCCTGCGCCAAGATCAGGGTGCCGTCGGGCAGCGTCACCTCCACGACCCATTCTCCACCGGCGGGCGGGGCCCGGCCGCCGGGCGCGGCGAATCACCTGCGTGGGATCCGGGTCGGGGACCGGTCCCGTATGCTGTCGCGATGGCTCGATCTGTCGATGACCTCCAGAACCGCACCGAGACCCCGGTCGTGACGCTGACCGACGAGGCCCGGGCGGTTGTGAGCGACGCGCTCAAGTCCGAGGCCGGCAGCGATCGGCTGGCCCTGTGGCTCGAGATCGGCGGCGTGCGGGGCGCCGCGTTCACCTATGACCTGTACTTCCAGGCTCTCTCGGACGCCGCCGCAGACGACGTGATCCAGCTGGACAACGAGCTTCCGATGGTCATCCCCGCAGCCAGCGCGGCTCGCCTGCAGGGGGCGCGCCTCGAGTGGTCCGAGGAGGGCGACGGCGGGCTGGTCCTCGTGAACCCCAACCTCCCGACCCCAGAAGAGACGGCCGTCGGGGTCCCGCCCGATGTCCTGGCGGCCGGGCTCGACGGCGCGTTGGCCCTTCGGGTCCAAGCCGTGCTCGAGGAGTCCGTCAACCCGTCCATCGCAGCGCACGGTGGCCGCGCCGACCTCTTGGCCATGGACGAGGCGAGCGGAATCGCCTACCTGACCCTGTCGGGCGGCTGCCAGGGGTGCGCGATGTCGCGCATGACGCTCACCCAGGGGATCGAGGTCGCGCTGAAGGACGAGATCGCGGAAATCACCGGCATCGTCGACGTGACGGACCACGGAGGCGGCGAGAACCCGTACTACTGATCGGGCCGGTACTCCTCGCATGGATGCCGCGCTCGTCGGCGGCTGCGCGGTCGCCGGCCTCACCGCCGGGCTGATCCTCGACGAGGTGGCGGCCCACATCGCGCCGGCCCGGCCCCTGAGCGAGGTGGCCGAGCCGGCCGCCGCGAGCGCCCAGAGCGCCGTCGCGGCGATCGCGCCGGGCGAACCGGTCGTCGCGGTCCGGCCTGTGCCGGGCCCACCGAAGGCGGCCGAACGGGTTGCCGTATCGCTGGTCGCCGCCCTCGCGTTCGCGCTGGCCGCGGCGCGCCTCGGCGCGCAGCCCGAGCTGGCCGCCTACTGCGCGCTGTTCGGCGGCCTGGTGGCCGTCTCGGTGGCGGACCTGCGCGTCGGCCTCGTACCCCGGGTGCTCCTGTACCCGACGTTCGCGCTCATGGCGGCCGGGTTGGTGGCCGCCGCGGCGGTCGATGAGCGGTGGCGGCCGCTCGAGCACGCGGCGATCGGCGGGGCCGGTGCGTTCGTCGTGTTCTTCGCCCTGTGGTGGTGCTACCCGCGGGGGATCGGGTTCGGGGACGTGCGGCTGGCGGGAGTGCTCGGCGCGGGCCTCGGGTGGATCGGGTTCGGCGCCCTCTACATCGGATTTGCCGCCGCCTTCCTGCTCGGCGTCGTCCTTGGCCTGGTGCTGATGCTCCGCCACGGCACGGGTCGCAAGACCCGCCTGGCCTTCGGCCCCCCGCTGGCGCTCGGCGCCACGATCGGCGTGCTGTGGGGGACATGGCTCGTCCACGCGTGGACGACGCACCCCTGACGGTCGAAGGACACAGACCCGGGACGATCGTCCGAGGACGGTAGGTTGATTGGCGTGCTGCGCTTCCTCACCGCAGGCGAATCGCACGGCCAGGGCCTGGTCGTGGTGGTCGAAGGGCTGCCGGCCGGGCTGGCCGTGACCGCGGCCGACGTCCAGTCAGAGCTCGCCCGCCGGCGCCTCGGCTTCGGCCGCGGCCCCCGCATGCGCTTCGAGCAGGACGAGGTCACACTGATCGGCGGGATCCGCCACGGGCGCACGCTCGGATCGCCGGTCGCCATCGAGATCGCCAACACGGAGTGGCCGAAGTGGGTGGAGGAGATGTCCCCGGCGCCCGGCCAGCCCGAAAAGGTCCTGACCCAGCCGCGCCCGGGCCACGCCGACCTGGCCGGGATGCAGAAGTACGGCTTCGACGATGCCCGCGACGTGCTCGAGCGGGCCTCGGCCCGCGAGACGGCGGCCCGGGTGGCGGCCGGCGCGGTGGCCAAGCTCCTGCTGGCCGAGCTCGGCATCGGCATCCTCAGCCACGTCATCGCGCTCGGTCCCGAGCGCGCGAGCGGCGCCCGGCCCGGGCCCGAGGACCGCGACCAGGTCGACGACTCCGAGGTGCGCTGCTTCGACAAGGCGGCCGAGGAGCGCATGATCGCGGCGATCAAGGCCGCGGCCAAAGACGGCGACTCGCTGGGCGGGGTGATCGAGGTGCTCGCCTACGGCGTGCCCGTCGGGTTGGGCAGCCACGTGCAGTGGGACCGCAAGCTGGACGGCCTGCTGGCGCAGGCCCTCATGAGCATCCAGGCGGTGAAGGCGGTCGAGATCGGTGAGGGCTGGGACGGGGCGGGCCGGCGCGGGTCGGTGGCCCACGACGCCGTCTTCTGGGATCCCGAGCACGACACCCTGTCGGGCGGCTACCGCCGTGACACGCGCCACGCCGGTGGCATCGAGGGCGGGATATCCATCGGCGGGCTGGTGATCGCCCGGGTCGCCATGAAGCCGCTGGCCACCCTCAACCGCCCAGTGCTCGAGACGGTCGACGTGGCCACGAAGGAGTCGTCCGTCAGCTTCCGCGAGCGGACCGACGTGACGGCGGTGCCGGCGATGGGGGTCGTGGCCGAGACGATGATGGCGCTCGTGCTGGCCTCCGAGGCCCTGCGCAAGTTCGGTGGCGACTCGATGCGCGAACTCGTCCGCAACCGCGACGGGTTCGTGGCCGCCCTGGGCGAGACGCCGTCCGCCGCGCCGCACCCGGTCCCATGACCGCGCCGAGTGCCCGGTGAGCGACCGGGACGCGCACCTGCTGTTGGTGGGGATGATGGGGGCGGGCAAGACGACCGTCGGCCGCCTGGTGGCCGAGCGCCTCGGCCGCCCCTATCGCGACTCGGACGCGATGGTCGAGGAGGCGACGGGCCATAGCGTGCCCGAGCTCTTCGCCCAGGGGGGCGAGGCGTCCTTTCGGGCCGCCGAGGCCGCCGCGCTGCGCCGCGCGGTCGAGCCCCCGCCGGCCGTGATCTCGGTGGCGGGTGGCGCCGTGCTCGACCCCAACAACCGCGCGCTGCTGCAGCGGAGCGGCACGGTCGTCTGGCTTCGGGCCCACCCGGCCACGCTGGCCGCCCGGGTGGGCGGCGGCGACGGGCGACCGCTGCTGGCGCCCGACCCGCCGGGCGCCCTGGCCGAGCTCGACTCGGTCCGCCGGCCGTTGTACGAGGCGGTGGCCGACGCGGTGGTCGACGTGGACGAGCTGGAGCCCGCCCAGGTGGCCGACGCCGTGCTGCTGGCCGCCGGCGCCCGATGATCGTCATCCCGGTCGCGCTCCAAGACACCCCCTACGAGGTGCTGATCGGTCCGGCGGTGCGCCACGAGCTGGCCAATGTCATCGCCGACCGAGTGCCCGACGCGGCCCAGGCGGCCGTCGTCACCCAGCGGGCGATCGCCGACATCGACTGGTTCGGCGAGCTCCTCCCCGGACTGCCCTCCCGGGTGCACCTGATCGGCGACGGCGAGGCCGCCAAGTCGATGGGCACCGTCGAGTCGCTCTGCCGCGAGTTCGTCGCCTCGGGCCTGGCGCGAACCGACGTCGTGATCGCCGTCGGGGGCGGCCTCGTGACCGACGTGGCCGGCTTCGCGGCCGCCATCCACCACCGCGGCACGCAGTACGTGAACGTGGCGACCACCCTGCTCGGCCAGGTCGACGCGGCCGTCGGTGGCAAGACCGGCGTGAACCTGCCCGAGGGCAAGAACCTGGCGGGCGCCTTCTGGCAGCCGGCCGCGGTGCTCTGCGACACGGCCACCCTGGGCACGCTGTCCGCGCGCGAATGGGCCTGCGGACGCGGCGAGATGGCCAAGTACGCGTTCTTGGGTTCGGCGCCCGACGCCTCGATCCTCGACCTCCCGATCGAAGACCAGGTGGCCCGCTGCGTGGCCATGAAGGCCGACCTGGTGGCCGCCGACGAGCGCGAGGACGGCCGGCGGGTGCTCCTCAACTACGGCCATACCCTTGCCCACGCGCTGGAGGCGCAGGGATTCGACGGCGTCGCCGACCTCCGACACGGCGAGGCGGTGGCCATCGGCCTCGTGTTCGCGGCGCGCCTCGCCCGTCGGCTGGGCCGCATCGACGACGAGCGGGTGGCCCTCCACCGCCGCGTCGTCGCCGGGTTCGACCTCACGGCCGACCTGCCCGCCGGTGCGGACCCGGCCCGACTGGTGGCGGCCATGGCCCGCGACAAGAAGGCGCGCCACGACCTGACCTTCGTGCTCGATGGCCCGGCGGGGGTCGAGGTGGTGCGGGGAATCGACGCGGCCGACGTGCTGGCTACCCTGGCCGAGATGGGAGCGGGAGAGTGACCCCACGCGCGGCCGGCCGGGATCTCGTGCTCTTGGTGTCCGGACCCAACCTCGACCTCCTGGGGGAGCGCGAGCCCGAGCTCTACGGCACCGCCACCCTGGTCGACCACGTGGCCCGGGCCGCGGCGGCCGGCGCCGAGCTCGGGCTCGCGGTCGAGCACATCCAGTCCAACCACGAGGGCGACCTCATCGAGGCCGTCCACGGCGCCCGCGGCCGGACGGCCGGGATCGTGGTGAACGCCGGCGCCCTCAGCCACACCTCCTGGGCGCTCCACGACGCGCTGGCCGCCTACGACGGCGTCGTCGTCGAGCTGCACATCTCCAACCCGGCCGCCCGCGAGCCCTTCCGGCACACGTCGGTGGTGGCGCCGGTGGCCGATGGCCTGGTGGCCGGTTTCGGGGGGCTCGGCTACGAGCTCGCCATGCAGGCGGTCCGCCGCCTGCTCGACGCACGTTCGACCGAGGAGGAGACGAGATGACGACCGACCTGGCACCGCTCGAGGTGGCGACCCGCCTGCCGCGCCTGCGGGCCGCCCTGGGCGATGCGGAGGTCGACGCCCTCATCGTCACCACCCTCGCCAACGTCCGCTACCTCACCGGCTTCAGCGGCTCGGCCGGCGTGGTGGTCGTGACCGAGAGCGCGGTGATGCTCACGACCGACGGCCGCTACCGCACCCAGTCGGCCGAGCAGCTGGCCGCGGTCGGCGTCGACGCCATGGTGTCCATCGAGATCGGCGACGCCCAGACCCAACGCGACGCCGTGCGCGCGCTCGTGACGGGCGCCACGGCGAGCCGGATCGGGCTCGAGGCCGACAGCGTGACGTGGTCGTCACAACGGCGCTGGGCGGAGCTCATGGAGGAGGCTGGGTCGCTCGTGCCGACGACCGGCGTGGTCGAGGCCCTGCGCGAGGTGAAGGACCCCGGTGAGATCGCCCGCATGGGCCGCGCCGCCGCCATCGCCGACGCCGCGCTGGCCGAGGTCCTTCCGCTCTTCGCGGACGCCGGGAACCGGACGCTGACCGAGCTCGAGTTCGCGCTGGCCCTCGACACCGCCATGCGCCGCGGCGGGGCCGAGGACCGCGCCTTCGACACGATCGTGGCCGCCGGACCCAACTCGGCCAAGCCCCACCACCAACCGACCGAACGGCCGATCCGCCCGGGCGACCCCGTCGTGGTCGATTTCGGTGCCATCTTCGAGGGCTACCGCTCGGACATGACGCGGACCTTCTGCATCGGCGGGCCGCCGGCGGGCGAGCTGGCGCGGGTGTTCGCCGTCGTGGCCGACTCCCAGGCGAAGGGCGTGGCCGCGGTCGCCCCGGGGATGGCCGCCCGGGACGTCGACCAGGTCTGCCGGGACGTGATCGCGGCGGCCGGCTGGGCCGAGCGGTTCGAGCACGGCACCGGGCACGGTGTGGGCCTCGACATCCACGAGGCCCCGACGGTCAGCCCGCAGGGCACTGCTATCCTCGCCGCCGGCGTTGTCGTGACCGTCGAACCCGGGGTGTACCTGCCCGGCATCGGCGGGGTCCGCATCGAGGACACCCTGGTCGTCACCGAGGACGGCAGCCGCCCGCTCACCACCTTCACCAAGGACGTCGCCGCCTGATGGCCGTCTCCACCAACGACCTGAAGAACGGGATGACCCTCGATCTCCCCGAGGGTCTGTTCAACGTCGTCGAGTTCCAGCACGTGAAGCCCGGGAAGGGTGGCGCGTTCGTGCGCACCAAGCTGAAGAACGTGCGCACCGGCGCCGTCTTGGAGCGCACCTACCGGGCCGACGAGAAGCTGGAACAGGCCATCATCGACAAGCGCGACATGCAGTTCCTCTACCGGGACGCCGGCGACTACGTCTTCATGGACACGACCAGCTACGAGCAGCTGAACGTCCCGGCCGGCTCGCTCGGGGATGCGCCGAACTACCTGAAGGAGGGCGACGGCGCCAACCTCCAGCTCTACGGCACAGAGATCGTGGGGGTCGACCTGCCGGCCTCGGTCGAGCTGACGGTGGCCGAGACCGAGCCCGGCGTCCAGGGCGACCGCGTGTCGGGCGCGCGCAAGCCGGCCACGCTCTCGACCGGGCTCACCTTGTTGGTGCCCCTGTTCGTGGAACCGGGCGACGTCATCAAGGTCGACACGCGCACCGGCGAGTACCTGACGCGGGCCTAGGGGAGCGCGTGGCCCCGTCCGAGGGCGCCACCCGGCACCAGGCCCGCGAGCGGGCGTTGCTCATCCTCTACGAAGCCGAGATGAAGTCCCTCCCGCCGTCGAGCGTGCTCGAGGAGCTCGCCGTCACCCCCGACGTCTTCGCGGTGGCCCTGGTGCGCTCGACCGAGGAGCACCAGGACGAGGCCGACGCCCTCATCGCGGCGGCCGCGGTGGGCTGGCCGATCGACCGGCTGGCCGTCCTCGACCGGCTGGTGCTCCGCCTGGCCGTGGCCGAGCTCCTCGACCCCGACGGCCCCCCCATGCCGGTCGTGATCGACGAGGCCGTCGAGCTGGCCAAGTCCTACTCGACCGAGGCGTCGGGGGGTTTCGTGAACGGCGTCTTGTCCACCGTCGCCACCCGCATCGCCGAGCGATGAGGGTGCCGGGCGGCACAGTTATGGTGAGCCATGTCCCGGCCCCCTGAGCGACCTCCGCGGGACGGGACGCCATGCTGACGCTGCCGCCGGGCGAGGGCGTCCTCGCCCACCAGCACCTGCTCGGGGCGATCGACGACGGCGTGATCGACGCCGAGTCGGCGGTGCCGGCCGCCAACGTGCAGCCCGCCTCGATCGACCTCCGACTGGGGCCGGTGGCCTACCCGGTGCGCTGCAGCTTCCTCCCCGACACCGACCCGGTCGAGCGCAAGCTGGCCTGGCACAAGATCGCGGAGCTCGATCTACGCGGCGACGGTGCCATCTTGGAGGTGAAGCGGCCGTACCTCATCCCGCTCCAGGAGCGGCTGGCGCTGCCGCCCGCGGTGCGGGCCAAGGCCAACCCCAAGAGCTCGACCGGCCGCGCCGACGTCTTCACTCGCGTCATCAGCGACTACAGCGACCGCTTCGACGAGGTGGCGGCCGGCTACCAGGGCCCGCTCTACCTCGAGGTGGTGCCGCTGTCCTTCCCCATCCGCGTGCGGGAAGACTTGGCCCTCAACCAGCTCCGCCTCTCGGTCGGCCAGACCGCCCTCTCCGACGGGGAGGTGCGGCGCTTCCACGCCGACGTCCACCCCTTGTTGTACAAGGACGGCCGACCGGTCGATCCGGACCGGCTGATGCTGGCGGGCGGCCTCTTCCTCGGGCTCGACCTGCGCGGCGACAAGGACCGGCGGGTCGGCTACCGGGCGAAGGAGCACGCGCCGCTGCTCGATTTGTCGAGCACCACCCAGGACCCGAAGCGGTTCTGGGAGCCGGTCGAGCGCGAGGACGGCAACCGGATCGTGCTCATCCCGCAGCGTTTCTACCTCCTCATGTCGAACGAGGCGGTGGCGATCCCCCCGCAGCTGGCCTCGGAGATGACCGCCTACGACCCGACCAGCGGGGAGCTGCGCACCCACTACGCGGGCTTCTTCGACCCGGGCTTCGGCTACGACCCGGCGGGCACCCACAGCGGCTCGCGCGCCGCGCTCGAGGTGCGCGCCCACGACGTGCCGTTCATGATCGAGCACGGCCAACGGGTCTGCAAGCTCACCTTCGACCGCATGCTGGCCGCGCCCGACCAGCTCTACGGCGATGCGATGGGCTCCAACTACCAGCGCCAGGACGAGACGCTCTCCAAGCACTTCGTGAAGCCGAGACGGCGGGCCCGTCCGGGGTCCGAGCAACCCGAGCTGTTGGAGGTCGACGGCTAGTCAGTCGGCCGGGTGCGCGGCCGCGCGGAGCGCGGCGGCGAGCGCCTCGCGCTTCGGCTGGCGGTCCCGGCGCAGCGGCCCGGTGACGAGGCCACCGTCGACCGGCAGGGTGATGCCGTTCACGTAGGCCGAGGCGTCGCTCGCCAGCCACAGCACGGCCTCGGCGACGTCGGTCGGCCGGCCCGCGCGCTGAATGGGCGCGGCGTTGGCGATGGCGGCGCCGGCCAGGGCGACGCTGTCCTGCGCCTCGGCTCCGGTGAGCCCCGCGGCGCGGCCGAAGATGGCGGTGGCGATGGCACCGGGCGCGACGGCGTTCACCCGCACCCCGTGCTCGCCCAGTTCGTTGGCGGTCGTCCTCGTCAGCTGGATGACGGCGGCCTTGCCGGCGCCGTAGTCGTGGCCCCCGTAGTTGGCGAGCACGCCGGCCGCGCTGGCGGTGTTGATGATGCTGCCGCGGCCCGCCGGGCGCATGACCCGCGCCGCGGCCCGGATGCCGAGGAACACGCCGCGCAAGAGGACGGACACCACTCGGTCGAAGACGGCCACGTCCATGTCCTCCACCATGCCGAGCGAGCCGCCGATGCCGGCGTTGTTGAACACCGAGTCGAGGCCGCCGAACTCGGCCAGCGACATCTCGATGGCCCGCTCGATCTCGCCCTCCACGGAGACGTCGACGTGGACGTAGCGGGCGGCGTCACCGAGCTCGGCCGCGATGGTCTTGCCCCGGTCGTCGTCGATGTCGGCCAGGACCACGGTCGCGCCCTCGCTGGCGAACAGCCGAGCGGTGCCCTCGCCGATGCCGCTGGCCGCACCGGTGATGACGGTGCGGTGTCCCTGGAGCCGCATGGGGGGTCTCCTTGCATTGCCGACCCCCCCATTCTCGTCCCGCCCGGGGCGCGAGCCGCGCATAGGGGCGCTAGGCGTCCCGCCTCCGGCGGGAGAGGAACTGGCGCACGGCGGCGCGCGCGTCGTGGCGGATCTCGGGGCCGTGGGTGAAGGCGGCCATCTCGTAGTCGACCTCGCCCAGGCGCGCCGCGGTGTCCTTGGACAGGGCCACGTTCGAACAGAAGGCGGCGATGGAGTACGAGATCTTGTCCCGCCAGTTGAAGAGGGCGTCCCCGGTGACGAGGATGCCCGGGCGTTCGAGGAGGAACGAGCAGTGGCCGGGGGAGTGGCCGGGGGTGTGCAGGACGCGGATGCCCCCGCCCACCGGCACGAGGTCGCCCTCCTTCAGGGTGCCGTCGACCTCACAGGCGGGCAGCTTGTTCCCGAAGTAGGTGAGGACCTTGGCGATCGGGCGGCTGGTGTCGAGCGGCGGCCGCCGCCCCTCGCGCAGGAACCCGGCGTCGTGCTCCCCGATGTGGACCGGGGCGCTCGTGTGGTCCCGCATCGTCGCCGCACCGCCCACGTGGTCGCTGTGGGCGTGGGTGAGCAGGATCAACGACACGTCCGCGGGACGCTTCCCGATGAGGGAGAGCGCGGCCAGCAGGCGCTTGGGGGCTCCCTTCAGGCCGGCGTCGATCAGCGCCAGGGTCCCGTCGTCGTCTTGCACCGCGAACGAGTTGATCGCGCTCGACCCGACCGTCGGGATCCGCCACACCCCGGGGGCCAGCTGGACCGGTGGGCTCGGCATCGAACCAGCCTGCCACGGCGTACGGCGTGGCGCGATTCGCCGACCAAACGCACGCCAGCCCGAGCTGGCGACGCGGGGCCCGGTGCTATGGTCTTTCTCTGACCGTGAAGTGGGTCCCGTGAGGCCCGTACGGACAGGAGGAGCAGTGGCCGAACGCGAGCGCAGTCACACCCGTCCGCTCGGCGGCCGTTTCGTTCCCCACTCCCAGGTCCTCACGGCGGCCGACGTGCAGCGGGCGCTCACGCGCATGGCCCACGAGGTGGCCGAGCGCAACGGCGGCCTGGAAGACGTGGTCCTGGTGGGGTTGCAGACCGGCGGCGTCGACCTGGCCAACCGCATGGCCAAGGTGCTGCGCGACACCGAGGGCGAAGAGGTCATGGTGGGCACCCTCGACGTCGCCTTCTACCGCGACGACATCGGCCTGCGCCCGGTCCTGCCCGAGGCGGCGACCGTGATCCCGACCGACCTGACCGGGCTGGTCGTCGTCCTGGTCGACGATGTCCTGTTCACCGGCCGCACGGTGCGCGCCGCCCTCAACGCGCTGGCCGACTACGGCCGGGCCCGCTCGGTGCAGCTAGCCGTGATGGTCGACCGCGGCCATCGTGAGCTGCCCATCCGGCCCGACTACGTCGGCAAGAACCTGCCCACCCGCCGCGACGAGATGGTGGACGTGACCGAGGACGGCGTCGCCATCGGCACCCTGGAGGACCGCTGACCACCCTGGCCCAGCCGACCGACGCCGCGGGAGCTGCCCTCGAGTCACCGGCGGCCCCCTTCGGCCGCCATCTCCTGTCGATCGCCGACCTCGGGGTGGCGGGGATCGCCGAGGTGCTGGGCGTGGCCGAGGCCTTCGCCGAGGTGGAGCGCCGGGCCATCCCGAAGGTCCCGACCCTGCGCGGCAAGGTGATCGCGACCTTGTTCTTCGAGGAGTCGACGCGCACCCGCCTGTCCTTCGAGACGGCGGCCAAGCGGCTCTCGGCCGACGTGCTCTCGCTGGCCGTCGCCACCTCCGCCGTGAAGAAGGGGGAGTCGCTGCGCGACACGGTCGAGACCGTCGAGGCGCTGGGCATCGACGCCCTGATCATCCGGCACGCCTCGTCGGGCGCGCCGCTGCAGGTGGCGCGCTGGGCCAAGCGGGCGCGGGTCGTGAACGCGGGCGACGGCTGGCACGAGCACCCCACCCAGGCCCTGGTGGACTGCTTCACCATCCGCCAGGTGATCGCGGAGCGGACCGGCGTCGACCCCGCCTCGCTCGGCGTCTCGTGCTTCGCTGGCCTGCGGATCCTCTTGGTGGGCGACATCGCCCACAGCCGGGTGGCCCGCTCCGCCGTGCTCGCCTACGCGGCGCTCGGCGCCGAGGTGACGGTGGTCGGCCCGAGCAGCCTGCTCCCGCCCGGGATCGAGCGGTGGGCGGTGCGGGTGGGGACCGACCTCGACGCCGAGCTGGCCCGGGCCGACGTCGTCTCGTTGCTCCGCCTCCAGTCCGAGCGGGGCAGCGGCGAGTTCGTCCCGACCCTGCGCGAGTACACGGCCCGCTTCGGCCTCACCGCGGCGCGCGCCGAGCGGCTGGCGCCCCACACGATCGTGACCCACCCCGGCCCGATGGTGCGCGGGGTCGAGATCGCCTCCGACGTGGCCGAACTGCCCAACTCGGTGATTACGCGCCAGGTGACCAACGGCGTGGCCGTCCGCATGGCCACGCTGTTCCTGCTGCTCGGTGCCGAGGGTTCGGCGGAGCTGGCGGCGGGTCGTGGCTGAGCGGGCGGCGAAGACCCTCGTCATCCGCGGCGGCCGGGTCGTCGACGGGGAAGCGGGCGCCGCGCCGCGCCGCGCCGATGTGGCCATCGAAGGCGGGGCCATCGTGGCGGTGGGAGAAGGGCTGTCGGTGCCCGCGGGGGCGCGGGTGCTCGACGCCGGCGGCTGCGTGGTCGGCCCGGGCCTGGTCGACCTCCACGCCCACCTGCGCCAGCCGGGTGCCGAGGAGGCCGAAACGGTGGAGTCGGCCAGCCGGGCGGCGGCGCTCGGGGGCTACACCGCGGTGGTCGCCATGCCGAACACCGAGCCCGCCATCGACTCGGCCGAGATGGTGCGCGCGGTCCTGGGGCTGGGACGGGCTGCCCCGTGCGAGGTGGCGGTCGCCGGGGCCATCACCGTCGGGCGGGCCGGCGAGCGCCTCGCGCCGATGGCCGAGCTGGCCGCGCTCGGTGTGGTCCTGTTCACCGACGACGGGCGCGGCGTCCAGGACGGCGCGCTCCTGCGCCGAGCCCTCGACTACGCGCGGGGGCTCGGGGTGACGTTGGCCGAGCACTGCGAGGACGAGGCCATCGCGGCGGGCGGGGTCATGCACGAGGGCGAGTGGTCAGGCCGGCTCGGGCTCCCCGGTGCGCCGGCGGCCGCCGAGGAGGCGATGCTCGGTCGGGACCTGGCGCTCGTGCGCGCCACCGGGGCACCGATGCACTTCCTCCACCTCTCGACCGCGGGCTCGGTGGAGCTGGTGCGGCGCGCCAAGCGCGACGGGCTCCCGGTCACGGCCGAGGTCACGCCGCACCACCTCGTGCTCGACGACGCCGAGGTGGCGGCCTACGACCCCGTCTTCCGCGTCAATCCGCCGCTGCGCACGCGCGCCGACATGGCGGCCCTCTGGGAGGGGCTGGCCGACGGGACGATCGACGCCGTGGCGACCGACCACGCGCCGCACCCCCCCGAGGCGAAGGATCAGCCCTTCGACCAGGCCCCGCCGGGCATGCTCGGCCTCGAGACCGCGCTGGCGGTGGTGGCCGGCGCGCTGGCGGGGGCCGAGAAGGACGGCGACGGCACCCTGGGGCCGGTCGCCGGTCGCCTGTCGCTGCCCGGCCTCTGGTGGGACATGAGCGTCGCGCCCGCGGCGATCGCGCGCCTCGGACCGCTCGACCTGCGTCCGGGGGGCCACAGCGCGCAGGGCGGACCCGTGGCGCCCGGGGCGGCGGCCAACCTGTGCGTGTTCGACCCGGCGGCCAGCTGGACGGTGGACCCGGGGGCGCTCGCCAGCCGGAGCGCCAACACGCCCTACCGCGGCCGGACGCTCGTCGGGCGGGTGCGCCACACGGTCCTGCGCGGCGAACCGGTGGTGGTGGACGCGGCGGCTCAAGGGTGACCGAGCGGGCCCGGGCGCTGCTCGTGCTCGCCGACGGCGAGGTGTTCGAGGGCGAGGCCGCCGGCGCGCTCGGCGCGCTCGGTCTCGCCACCGGCGAGCTCGTCTTCAACACCGCGCTGAGCGGCTACCAGGAGGTCGTGACCGACCCGTCCTACGCCGGCCAGGTCATCGCCTTCACCTACCCGCACCTCGGCAACTACGGCACCAACGCGACCGACGACGAGTCTCGCCGGCCGTTCTGCTGTGGCGTGGTCGCCCGCGACCTGGTGGACGTGCCGAGCAACTGGCGGTCGACCGAGGGGTTCGAGGCGTTCCTCACCCGCCACCGCGTGCCGGCCATCACCGGCGTCGACACCCGTCGCCTCACCCGCCACCTGCGCGACGAGGGGGCCATGGGCTGCGCCATGGGGACCGGGGAGGAGGCGGCCGTCCGCGCCGCGGCGGCCACCGCGCCGACCACCACGGGGCGCGACCTCGTCTCGGCCGTGACCATCGACCGGCCGGTCACCCGGGGCGAGGGACCGCGCCGCCTCGTCGCCTACGACTTCGGCGTCAAGGAGACGATGCTGCGCCAGCTGGCCCAACTGGGCACCGTGACCGTGGTGCCGGCCGGGACCTCGGCCGCGGACGTGCTCGCCTACGAGCCCCACGGCGTCCTGCTCTCGAACGGCCCGGGCGACCCGGTGGCCCTGGACGGTCCGATCGGCGCCGTGGGCGACCTGCTCGGGAAGGTGCCCGTCTTTGGCATCTGCCTCGGGCACCAGCTGCTCGCCCTGGCCCTCGGCGGCCGGACCTTCAAGCTGGCGTTCGGGCACCACGGCATCAACCACCCGGTGCAGCACCTGGCGAGCGGGCGGGTCGAGGTGACCAGCCAGAACCACAACTACGCGGTGGTGGAGGGATCCGTGCCCGACGCCGTCGTGACCCACCGCAACCTGAATGACGGGGTCGTCGAGGGGATCCGCTGCACCCGGGCCAACGCCTTCTCCGTCCAGTTCCACCCCGAGGCGGGTCCGGGGCCCCACGACGCGCGCACCCTCTTCGTCGATTTCCTGGCGCTGCTCGACGCCGGGGCCGCCGCCGGGACGCGCTGATCGTGCCGCGCCGCGTCGACCTCGAGTCGATCCTCGTGATCGGGTCGGGGCCGATCGTCATCGGCCAGGCGTGCGAGTTCGACTACTCGGGGACCCAGGCCTGCCGCGTGCTCGGCGAGGACGGGTTCCGGGTCATCCTGGCCAACTCCAACCCCGCCACGATCATGACCGACCCCGGCGTGGCCGACCGCACCTACGTGGAGCCGCTCGACGTCGAGGTCCTGACCGCCATCATCGAGCGCGAGCGGCCCGACGCCCTGCTCCCGACCCTCGGGGGGCAGACGGCGCTCAACCTCACCATGGCGCTCGCCGATTCGGGCGTGCTGGCCGACTACGGCGTCGAGGTCATCGGGGCGCGGCCCGAGGCCATCCGGACGGCGGAGGACCGCGAGCGCTTCAAGGAGGCGATGACCGAGATCGGTCTCGAGGTGCCGCCGTCGGGCTTCGCCCACTCGCTCGACGAGGCCATCGCGACGGCCGAGCGGATCGGCTACCCGGTCATCGTCCGTCCGAGCTTCATCTTGGGGGGGAGCGGGTCGGGCATCGCGGCCGACCCCGAGACGTTCGCCGCCCTGGCGGCCGACGGCCTCGACGCCAGCCCGACGGCCGAGATCCTGGTCGAGCGCTCCATCGCCGGCTGGAAGGAGTTCGAGCTCGAGGTGATGCGCGACGGCGCCGACAACTGCGTGGTCGTCTGTTCCATCGAGAACCTGGACCCGATGGGGGTGCACACGGGCGACTCCATCACCGTCGCCCCGGCCCAGACGCTCACCGACGTGGAGTACCAGGCCATGCGGGATGACGCGTTCGCCTGCCTGCGCCGCGTCGGCGTGGAGACCGGCGGCTCCAACGTGCAGTTCGCGGTCGACCCGGCGACCGGGCGCCGCCTGATCATCGAGATGAACCCGCGCGTCTCGCGCTCGTCCGCGCTCGCGTCCAAGGCGACGGGCTTCCCGATCGCCAAGATCGCGGCGCGACTCGCCGTCGGCTACCTCCTGCCCGAGATCGCCAATGACATCACCCGGGCCACCCCGGCCAGCTTCGAGCCGACGATCGACTACGTGGTGACCAAGGTGCCCCGGTGGGCCTTCGAGAAGCTGGCCGGCGCTTCCGACGCCCTCGGCACGCGCATGCAGTCGGTGGGGGAGGTGATGGCGATCGGCCGGACCTTCTGCGAGTCGGTGCAAAAGGCGCTGCGCTCGCTCGAGCAGGGCCGGTTCGGGCTGAACGCCGACCCCGCGGGCCAAGCCTACGACGCGCTGAGCGACACCGAGCTGCTCGACCGGGTGGCGGTCGCCACCCCCGAGCGCCTCTTCGCCGTCGAGGCGGCCCTGCGGCGGGGCGTCTCGATCGAGCGGGTGCACGCCGCCAGCTCGATCGACCCCTGGTTCCTGGGCCAGCTGGCACGGATCTCGGCGGCGCGTCTCGACCTCGACCAGCACCGGGGCCGCTTCGCCGACGGCGCGGCGGCGCTCGGGGCCGTCGATCGGCCCCGCTGGCGCACCCTCAAGCGGCTCGGCTTCTCCGACGCCCAGGTCGGCCACCTGCTCTCGGTGCCCGAGGGGTCGGTGCGGCGGGCCCGGCTGGAGGCCGGCGTCGTGCCGACCTTCAAGACGGTCGACACCTGCGCGGCCGAGTTCGAGGCCTACACGCCGTATCACTACGCCACCTACGAGGACGAGGAGGAGGTGCGGCCGAGCGAGCGCGAGCGCGTCATCATCTTGGGCTCGGGGCCCAACCGCATCGGCCAGGGCATCGAGTTCGACTACTGCTGCGTCCACGCGTCCATGGCGCTGCGCCAGGCCGGCTACGAGACGGTCATGGTGAACTGCAACCCCGAGACGGTGTCGACCGACTACGACACCTCGGACCGCCTTTACTTCGAACCCCTGACGACCGAGGACGTGGCGAACGTCATCGACGCCGAGCGCCGGGCCAGCCGGGGGGCCGGTCGACTGCGCGGCGTGATCGTCTCGCTCGGCGGCCAGACCCCGCTCAAGCTGGCCGGCGCCCTGGATCCGCAGCTGGTCCTCGGGACCAGCCCGGCCTCGATCGACCTGGCCGAGGACCGCCAGCGCTGGAACGAGCTGTGCACGCGCCTCGGCATCGCCCAGCCGCCCGGCGCCATGGCCACGACCGCCGCCGGCGCGCTGGCGGCGGCCGCCGAGATCGGCTACCCGGTGTTGCTGCGCCCGAGCTACGTGCTCGGTGGCCGGGCGATGGAGATCGTCTATGACGACCCGGGCGTGCGGCGCGTGATGGACGGACTGGCGGCCGGCCTGGCGCGCGAGGGCGGGGTCACCGCCGAGCGGCCGGTGTTGGTCGACCGGTTCTTGGAGGACGCCATCGAGGTGGACGTCGACGCGTTGAGAGACCGCGACGGCGAGGTGCTGATCGCCGGGGTGATGGAGCACGTGGAGGAGGCCGGCGTGCACTCGGGCGACTCGGCCTGCGCCCTGCCGCCCCAAACGCTCGGCGCCGCCGTGCTCGACCTCCTCGACGTCCACACGCGGGCGCTGGCCGCCGCGCTCGAGGTCTGCGGCCTCTTGAACGTCCAGTACGCGGTGAAGGACGGCGCCGTCTTCGTGCTGGAGGCCAACCCCCGGGCCAGCCGCACGGTGCCGTTCGTGGCCAAGGCGACGGGCGTCCCGGTCGCCGCCATCGCTGCACGGCTCATGGTGGGCGAGACGCTGGCCGAGCTGCGCCGGGCCGGGATCCTGCGGCCGCCCACCCGCTCGCGCCATGTGAGCGTGAAGGAGGCGGTGCTCCCCTTCGACCGCTTCCCCGGGGTCGACACCCTCCTCGGCCCCGAGATGCGCTCGACCGGGGAGGTCATGGGGGTCGACGTGACCTTCGGGCTGGCCTTCGCCAAGAGCCAGATGGCGGCGGGCACGCGGCTGCCGCGCACGGGCACCGTCTTCCTCTCGCTGGCCGACCGCGACAAGCGCAACGGCCTGGACGTGGCGCGCCAGCTGGCGGCCTCTGGCTTCCGGTTGGCGGCCACCGAGGGAACGGCCGAGTGGCTGCGGGCGGCCGGGATCGACGTCGCGGTCCTCGTCTCCAAGGTGGGGGCCGAGGGCCCCGGGGCGCACGCCGTCGAGCTGATCTCGAGCGGCCGGGTGCAGCTGGTGGTCAACACGCCGCGCGGGCGCGGCCCGCGGGCCGACGGCCAGCACATCCGGATGGCGGCGCTCGCCCACCACGTGCCCTGTCTCACGACGCTGGCGGCCGCCCGGGCGGCGGCGGCCGGCATCGCCGACTGGAGCGTGCACCCCCTCGAGGTGCGCAGCCTCCAGGAGCTCCACGCGGCCGGGGGGGACCGATGAGGGTCGCCCTTGCGACGAGGGTCGGGTCGGTCACGCTCGCCAACCCCGTGATGACGGCGTCGGGCACGGCCGGCCACGGGGCCGAGCTCGCCGACTACGGCGCGCTCGGGGCGCTCGGGGCGGTGGTCGTGAAGTCCCTGTGCTTCGAGCCCTGGCCGGGCAACCCCGCACCGCGGGTGACCGAGGTGGGTGCCTCGATGCTCAACAGCGTCGGCCTGAGCGGCCCGGGGGTCGAGGCGTGGCTGAGGGAGGGTCTGCCCGCCCTGCGGGCGGCCGGGGCGACCGTGGTGGCCAGCATCTGGGGTCGGCGGGTGGAGGACTTCGCCAAGGCCGCCGCGGCGCTCCGGGAGGGCGCCGGCGCGCTGGCGGCGGTCGAGGTGAATGTGAGCTGCCCCAACATCGAGGACCGGGCGCGCATGTTCGCCCACTCGCCGGGCGCCACCGAAGAGGCGGTGGCGGCGGCCGAGTGCGGGCTGCCCCGCTGGGTGAAGCTCAGCCCGAACGTGGCGGACCTGACGTCGATCGCGGCGGCGGCCCAACGAGGGGGCGCGTCGGCCCTCACGTTGGTCAACACGGTGCTCGGGCTGGCGATCGACACCGAGACGCGCCGGCCGGTACTCGGTGCGGGCGGCGGCGGCCTCTCGGGCCCGCCGCTGCGCGCGGTGGCCGTGCGCGCCGTGTGGGAGTGCCGCGAGGCGTTTCCGGAGTTCCCGCTGATCGGCGTCGGCGGGATCGCGAGCGGCCTCGATGCCGTCGAGCTGTTGCTGGCGGGGGCCGACGCGGTGCAGGTGGGTACCGCCACCTTTCGCGACCCGCGTGCCCCGTGGCGCGTGCTGGCCGAGCTCGAGCGGTGGTGCGAGACGCACGACGTCGCCGATGTCGCCACGTTGCGAGGAGCCGCGCATGGCTGAGCCCGTCCCACCGTCGTTCCGCCAACGCCTGGCGGCCGCGGTCGCCCAGCGCGGACCCCTCTGCGCCGGGATCGACCCGAGCGCCGAACTGCTGGCGCGTTGGGACCTCGCCGACGACGCGCAGGGTGCCCAGGTGATGGGCGAGCGCTGCATCGAGGCCTTCGCGCCGTGGAGCGCCGCGGTCAAGTTCAACGTCGCGTTCTTCGAGCGCTTCGGCGCGGCCGGGCTCTCGACCCTCGAGGGGCTGCTGCACCGCGCGCGCGACGCCGGATTGCTCACCGTCGGCGACGCCAAACGCGGCGACATCCCATCGACCAATGCCGCCTACGCGCGGGCCTGGCTGTTCGACGGGCCGTTGTCGGTCGACGCCATGACCGTCTCGCCCTATCTCGGATTCGACGCGCTCACGCCCTACTTCGACGCCGCGGCGGCCAACGGACGCGGCGTCTTCGTGGTGGTGCGCAGCAGCAACCCCGAGGGCCGCCGGATCCAGAAGGCGCTGCTCGGGGGCCCAGAAGAGGGACCCGGCGCCGGCCGGAGCGTCGAGGCGGGGCTGTTGGCCGACCTCGAGGGGCAGCCGGCGGATTCGGTGGGGGCCGTCATCGGCATCTCGGCCGACCCCGAGCCGATCGCGCTCTCGGGGTCGCGGGTGTACCTGGCGCCCGGCGTCGGCGCGCAGGGCGCAACCGTGCGCGACCTCGCCGCGCTCTTCTGGCACGTCCCCATGACAGCGACGCTCGTCAACCTGTCCCGCCCGCTGCTCCAAGCGGGACCGGACCCCCACCCACTTTCCGTGGCTGCCGAGCAGGCCAGGGCGGAGATCTCCGCGGGATTTTGTCCCCCGGCGTAGCCGAGGCGCTATGGTCGAGCACATGCCGCAACCGCCTGCACTGACCGCTGAACAACGCCAGGCCGCCCTGCAAAAGGCCGCGAAGGTACGGCGCGAACGCGCCGACGTGAAGGAGAAGCTGAAGCTGGGTTCTCTCACGTTGGCGGAGCTCCTGAAGCAAGCAGAGCACGACGAGACGGTCGGCAAGATGAAGGTGGTCTCGGTGCTCGAATCGCTGCCGGGCCTCGGCAAGGTGAAGGCGCGTCGGCTGATGGAGACCGTCGGCATCAGCGAGAGCCGGCGGCTGCAGGGCCTGGGGGCCAAGCAACGCGCCGACCTGTTGCGCACCACCGCGCGCTGAGGCGCACCGCGGGGTCACGCCGCTGCATGCCGAGCCACTGACCTTCGTGCTCATCGGCCCCGGAGGGGCCGGCAAGGGCACGGTGGCCGAGCGACTGGTCGAAGAAGACCCCACGTTGTGGCTCAGCCGCTCCTGGACGACGCGGGAACGGCGGGACGGGGAGTCGCCCGACGCCTACGTCTTCGTCGACGACGACGCGTTCCGCGCCCACGCCCAGGCGGGCGGCTTCCTCGAGTGGGCCGAGTTCTTGGGCCACCGCTACGGCACGCCCAACGCGACGCCGCCCGCCGGCACCGACGTGCTGTTGGAGATCGACATCCAGGGGGCCCGCCAGGTGGTCGAGCGGCGCCCGGAGGCGGTCGTGATCCTCCTCCTCCCGCCGTCCCCCGAGGTCCAGGCGGTCCGCCTCCAGGGCCGCGGCGACAGCGCGACCCACGTGGCCGAGCGCATCGAAAAGGGGGTCGACGAGGTCCGTCATGGGATGGACATCGCCCGGCACGTCGTCGTGAACGACGACGTGGAGCGGGCCACCGCCCAGGTGGCCGGTATAGTGGCTCGCGCCCGTTCAGCGCGACGTCCCGCCTGACCAGCGCAAAGACCCGGAGGAACTGTGCCCAGAGGCCGTGCCACCCTGATGGACCCCCCGATCGAGGGTCTCCTCGACAAGGTGGACTCCAAGTTCACGCTGGTGGCGCTCGGCGCCGCTCGGGCCCGCCAGGTCAACGCCTACTACAACAGCCTCGGCGAGGGCCTGGGCCGGATCGTTCCGCCCCAGGTCACCTCGGTGTCGGGCAAGCCGCTCTCGATCGCCTTCGAGGAGATCTCGGCCGGCAAGGCGACCTACTCCCGGCCCGACCCAGAGGAGCTGGCCGCCGAGGCCGCCGCCGCGCTGGCGCTGCTCGAGGGCGAGGGGGCCGAAGGTTCCGACGAGCCCGCACCCGACGAGGGTCCGTCCGCCAGCTAGGCGGCGCACGATGTCCGACCAGCCGGCCCGCCCGCGCCTCGTCCTCGGGGTCACGGGTGGCATCTCCGCCTACAAGGCGGTGGAGGTCTGCCGGCGCCTCGTCGACGCGGGCGTGCACGTCGTGCCGGTCCTGACCGCCGACGCCACCCGGTTCGTGGCCCCCCTCACCTTCTCGGCGCTCGCCTCCGAACCGGCGCAGACGAGCCTGTTCGAGGCGGCCTCGCCCATCCCGCACACGGTGCTCGGCCAGGGGGCCGACCTCGTCGTGGTGGCGCCGGCCACCGCCCACTTCCTGGCCCGGTTCGCGGCCGGCCTGGCCGACGACCTGCTCTGCGCCACCCTGCTCGCCACCCGGGCACCGGTCCTCGTGTGCCCGGCCATGCACACCGAGATGTGGGAGCACGCGAGCGTCCGGGCCAACCTGGCCACGCTGGTGGCGCGCGGCGTGCACGTCGTCGCCCCCGAGGACGGGCGGCTGGCCGGCGGGGACTCGGGGCCCGGGCGCCTGGCCGAGCCCGCCGCGATCGTCGAGCGGGCCCTGGCGTTGCTCTCGGGCGAGGGCGACCTGTCCGGGCGGCGCGTCCTCGTGAGCGCCGGCGGGACCCGCGAGCCGCTCGATCCGGTGCGGTTCATCTCCAATCGATCGTCGGGCAAGCAGGGACACGCGCTGGCCGCCGCCGCGGCCGCGCGCGGCGCCGACGTCGTGCTCGTGAGCGCGTCCGCCTTGCCGGATCCGGCACGGGTGCGCGTCGTCCGGGTGGAGACCGCCGCCCAGATGGAGCGGGCCATGCTCGACGAGGCCGCGGCGGCCGACATCGTGGTGATGGCGGCCGCCGTCGCGGACTTCCGCCCGAAGGAGCCCGCGCTTTTGAAGCTGACCAAGGACGACGGGCTCCCCGACATCGTGCTCGAGCCCACGCCCGACATCGTGAGCGGGCTGACGGCCCGCCGGCGGCCCGGACAGGTGGTCGTCGGGTTCGCGGCCGAGACGCACGACGCGCTCGAACGAGGCCGCCGCAAGCTTGGGCGCAAGGGGGTCGATCTCATGGTGGTGAACGACGTGACGGTGCCGGGGGCGGGCTTCAACCACGACACCAACCTCGTCACCATCGTGTCGAGAGACACGACCGACGCACTGCCGCTCACCACCAAGTCGGCGGTGGCCGACGCCGTGCTCGACCGGGCGCTCGCCCTGCTCGATCAACCGGAGAGGACGACGTGACCCAGACCACCTTCACCTCGGAGTCGGTGACCGAGGGCCACCCCGACAAGATGGCGGACCAGATCTCCGACACGGTCCTCGACGCCCTCTTGGAGAAGGACCCCTTCAGCCGGGTGGCCTGCGAGACGCTGCTCACGACCGGGCTCGTCGTCGTGGCGGGGGAGATCAGCACCACCACCTACGTCGACATCCCCTCGCTCGTGCGCGACACCATCTGCGACATCGGCTACGACAACGACGCCTACGGGTTCAACGGCCGCACCTGCGGCGTCATGGTGGCCCTGGACGAGCAGTCGCCCGACATCGCCCGCGGGGTCGACGCCGCCTACGAGCTGCGCACCGGTTCGGGGGGCGAGGACCAGCTGAACGCGCAGGGCGCGGGCGACCAGGGGATGATGTTCGGCTTCGCCTGCGACGAGACCCCGGACCTCATGCCGCTCCCCATCTGGCTGGCGCACCGGCTGGCCCAGCGGCTGTCCCAGGTGCGCCGGGTGGGCGTGCTGCCCTACCTGCGGCCCGACGGCAAGACCCAGGTGAGCGTCGTCTACGAGGACGGCCGCCCGATCCGCATCGACACCGTGCTGATCTCCACCCAGCACCAGGGGGGTATCGACCTCGAGACGCTGCTCCTCCCGGACCTGCGCGAGCACGTCATCCACCCGCTCCTCCCGGGCGACCTCGACACCGAGCACCTGCGGATCCTGGCCAACCCGACCGGCCAGTTCGAGTTGGGCGGGCCCCACGCCGACACCGGCCTCACCGGCCGCAAGATCATCGTCGACACCTACGGCGGCATGGCCCGCCACGGGGGCGGGGCCTTCTCGGGCAAGGACCCCTCCAAGGTGGACCGCTCGGCCGCCTACGCGGCGCGCTGGGTGGCCAAGCACGTCGTGGCTTCCGGCGCGGCCCGGCGCTGCGAGCTGCAGGTGGCCTACGCCATCGGGGTGGCGCGTCCCATCTCGTTGCTGGTCGAGACCTTCGGCACCGAGACGGTCGACCCCGAGAAGATCTCGGCCGCCGTCTCGGAGATCTTCGACCTGCGCCCGGCGGCCATCATCCGCGATCTCGACCTGCGCCATCCGATCTACCGCAAGACCGCCGCCTACGGGCACTTCGGGCGCTCCGAGAAGGAGTTCACCTGGGAGGCCACCCTGCGGGTGGACGACCTCAAGCTGGCCCTCGGCATCTGAGCGCCGGCCCCGTGGCCGAGCGCATCGTGCGCGTGCTGCCCGCCGTGCGGGCGGTGCCCCGGCGGTTCGACTACTCGGTGCCGGCCGACTGGCCCGACGACGTCACCGTCGGGACCCGCGTGCGCATCGAGCTGCACGGCCGACGGGTGGGTGGCTGGGTCGTCGAGGACGGGGTCGACGCCACGCCGGGCCGGTCGGTCAAGCCCTTGGCCAAGCACTCGGGCCTCGGCCCGCCGCCCGGGGTGGTGGGGCTGGCCGAGTGGGCGGCCTGGCGCTGGGCCGGCCCCCTGGCGGCACTCCTCACCACCGCGTCGCCCGACGGGGTGGTGCGCTCGCTGCCGCCCCCGCCCACCCCGCCGCCCCCCGGCGCGCTGGCCCCCGCGGTGGCCGAGCTCTTGGCCGGCCCGCTGGCCGGGGCGCTGGCTGGGCGCGGCCGGCCGGCCTTGCTCCGGGTGCCGCCCGATGCCGACCTGCTGCCGATCGTCGAAGCGGTGGCGGCGGGGGTGGCGGCGCCCCTGGTGGTGCTCGTGCCGAACCTCGGCTGGGCCGAGCGGCTGCGCGGCCGCCTGGCGCGCCGCGGCTGGCCGGTGAGCGGCGACTGGGCCGCGGCCGCGGCCGGCTGGCCGATCGTGGTCGGGGCGCGGGCCGCGGCCTTCGCGCCGGTGCCGAGGCTCGGGGCGGCCCTGGTGCTCGACGCGCACGACGAGGCCTACCGGGAAGAGCGTTCGCCGCGCGTCGACGCGGCCCTGGTGCTGGCCGAGCGCGCGGCGCGAGAGGGTGTGCCCTGTCTGTGGGTGTCGCCGTGTCCGACGGTGACCCAGGTGGCCGCGGCGTCGCTGCACGCGCCGAGCCGCGCGGCGGAGCGCGCCGGCTGGCCGGCCGTCTCGGTCGTGGACCGCCGCGGTGCCGACCCCCGGACCGGGTGGCTGTCCCACGAGCTGGTGGCGCTGGCCCGTCGCGTGCTGCCCGGCGGCCGGTTGGTGATCGTGCTCAACCGCACCGGTCGGGCGCGCCTGCTCGCCTGTCGGACCTGCGGCGAGCTGGCCCGCTGCACGACCTGCGGCCGCGCCACCGAGCGGGTGGGCGACGAGTACATCTGCCGGCGTTGCGGCGCCCGGCGCCCGGTGGTCTGCGTCGCCTGCGGGGGCACGGCGCCCAAGGTGCTGCGCCCCGGGGTCTCGGGACTGCGCGACGAGGTGGCCGCGCTCCTCGGGACCGAGGTGGGCGAGGTGTCGGGGCCCGAGGTCCAGCCGGTGCCCGACGCGCCCGTGCTGGTCGGCACCCAGGCGGTGCTGCACCGGGTGCGCCGGGCCGCCGCCGTGGCCTTCGTCGACTTCGACCAGCACCTGCTGGCGCCGCGGCTTGGCGCGGGCGACGAGGCGCTCGCCCTGCTGGCCCGCGCCGGGCGGCTGGTCGGTGGGCGCCAGGCGCGGCGGGGCTCTGTCCTCGTCCAGACGCGACTGCCCGAACACGAGGTGCTGGCCGCGGCCGTGAGCGGCGACCCCGGCCTCTTGAGCGGGCCCGAGCTGGCGCTGCGCCGCGAGCTCGGGCTCCCACCCGCCGGCGCGCTGGCGACGCTGCAGGGCCCGGGGGCCGCCGCGTTGGCCAACTCCCTCGGCGCGCTGGCGGCGAGCGAGCTGGCGCCCGGCCGGTGGCTGGTGCGGGCCCTCGAGCACCGAACCCTCTGTGAGGCACTGGCGGCGGCCGAGTGGCCGAAGGAGCGGGTCGACGTCGTGGTGGACCCAACGGACGTCTGAACGGCCTCCACTACGCTGACTGCGTGACGACGTTCGCCATCCGTCAGTACGGCGATCCGGTGTTGAAGCAACGCACCCAGGAGATCGAGGACATCGACGCGGGCGTGGCCAAGCTGGTGGCCGACATGATCGAGACCATGTACGGCGCCCCGGGCGTGGGGCTGGCGGCCAACCAGGTGGGCGTGCAGCGGCGGCTGTTCGTCTACGACATCGGCCAGGGCGCCGGCCCGCGCGCCGTCATCAACCCGCGCATCGCCGAATCCTCGGGCGAGTGGACCTACGAGGAGGGCTGCCTGTCGGTGCCCGGGCTGAGCTGGCCGATCGTGCGCGCCGACTCGGTGCACCTGGTCGGGCTCGACCTCGAGGGCAACGAGCTCTCGATCGAGGCGGACACGCTCGAGGGCCGGTGCTTCCAGCACGAGCTGGACCATCTCGACGGGATCCTGCTCGTCGAGCGCCTGGACGAGGACCAGCGGCGCGAGGCGCTGTCGATCCTGCGGACGCGGACGCTCAGCCTCCCGCCCGACGACCACGACGGGCTGGGCGACCTGCTGCGCCAGAACTCCTAGCCGAGGCCCGGTCCGCACTCGAGCGTGGCGCGCCTCGTCTATCTGGGAACGCCCGAGGTGGCCGTCGCCCCCCTGGAGGCGCTGGTGGCCGCCGGTCACGACGTCGGGCTCGTCGTCACCCGGCCCGACCGCCGGCGGGGCCGGGGGTCCGCTCTCCTGCCCTCGCCGGTGAAGGCGGCGGCGACCCGGCTCGGGCTGCCGGTGGCGGCGCGGCTGGACGACGTCGTCTCGCACCCGGCCGGGCCCTTCGGGCTCGGGGTCGTCGTCGCCTACGGGCGCATCATCCCGGCCGCCCTGCTCGAGGCCCTGCCGATGGTCAACCTGCACTTCTCCCTCCTGCCGCGCTGGCGCGGGGCGGCCCCGGTCGAGCGGGCCATCCTGGCCGGCGACACCACGACCGGGGTCTGTCTCATGGGGGTGGAGTCCGGCCTCGACACCGGGCCGGTCCACGCCCGCGTCGAGGTCGACATCGGTCCCCACGAGCACCTCGGCTCCCTGCGGGCGCGGCTGGCGGCGGTCGGTGCCGAGCTGCTGGTGGCCCAGCTGGCGGCCGGCCTCACGGCCGGGGAGCCCCAGCGCGGGACGCCGACCTACGCCAAGAAGCTGGAGCCCGGTGAGCTCGATCTGCGCTGGGAACGGCCGGCCGTCGAGCTCGAACGGGTCGTGCGCCTCGACCGGGCCTACACGCGGGTGCGCGGTCGCCGGCTGCGGATCCTCGACGCGCGGGCGGTCGAGGGGCCGGGGGCGACGGCCGGGCCGCCGGGCTCGGCGGTCGGCGACGAGGTGGTGACCGGCGACGGCCGGCTGCGCCTGCTCGAGGTCCAGCCGGCCGGTTCCAACCCGATGGCGGCCGGCGCCTGGCTGCGCGGCGCGCATCTGGGTCCAGACGATCGGTTCGAGCACGGCGAGCCGGCGCCGGTGGGGGAGGATCGAGGATGACCACGCGCGACGCCTGGGACCCGGGCCAGTACGGGCGGTTCGCCGCCGAGCGCCGGCAACCCTTCGTCGACCTGTTGGCGCTCTGCCGACCGGTGCCGGGCGGCACCATCGTCGACCTCGGCTGCGGGCCCGGCGACCTGACGGTCGAGCTGCACGGCGCCCTCGGCGCCGCGCACACGACCGGCATCGACCTGTCGGCGGCCATGCTCGAGCAGGCCCGGGAGCGCCACGGCGGCCAGCCGGGCGTCTCCTTCGAGCAGGGCGACCTCGCGACCTGGGACGGCCCGCCGGTCGACCTGGTGGCGGCCAGCGCGTCGCTGCACTGGGTGCCGGGCCACCGCGAGCTCCTGGCCCGGCTGCGCCGCGGCGTCGCGCCGGGGGGCCAGCTGGCCTTCCAGGTGCCGGCCAACTTCTCCCACGTCTCGCACACGCTGGCCGCGGCGGTGGCGGCCGAGGAACCCTTCGCCGGGGCGCTGGGCGACGACGTGCCCATCGACCGCGGCACCGAGGTGCTCGCCCCCGAGGCCTACGCGGAGGTGCTCTACGCGCTCGGGGCGACCGAGCAGGTGGCGCGCCTCGAGGTGTACGGGCACCGCCTGGCCTCGAGCGCAGAGGTGGTCGAGTGGGTCCTCGGCACCCTGCTCACCCCGTACAGGAGCCGGTTCGACGAGGCCATGTTCGCCCGGTTCGTCGACCGGTACCGGGAGCGGCTCCGAGCCGAGCTGGGCGACGTGCGCCCGTACTTCTACCCGTTCCGGCGCATCCTGTGTTGGGCGCGCTTCGGCGACTGAGCCGCCTGGCGGTGGGGACCACCCCGTAGGCTCACCGCGATGGCCATCTTCGAGGCGCACGGCCGCGGCGACCCCGGGCCGACCGGCAAGCTCAAGGTGGCGCCGTCGGTCCTGTCGGCGGACTTCGGGTCCCTGGCCGAGGCGGTGGGGGAGGTGGCGGCGGTCGCCGACTGGCTGCACGTGGACGTGATGGACGGGCACTTCGTGCCCAACCTGACCATCGGCCCGCCGGTCGTGGCCTCGCTCCGGCGCCACAGCGGGCTCTTCTTCGACTGCCACCTCATGATGACGACCCCCGGCGACTACCTCGAGGCGTTCAGCGCGGCCGGCGCCGACAGCTGCACCGTGCATGTGGAGGTGGGGGAGACGGCCGAGCTCGTGACCCAGCTGCGCGGCCTCGGGCTGCGGGTCGGCCTGGCGGCCAACCCCGACACCCCCTTCGAGGCGCTCGAGCCGTACCTCGACCGGGTGGACCTGGTGCTGTGCATGACCGTTTTCCCCGGCTTCGGCGGGCAGGCCTTCATGGCCGAGGTGCTGCCCAAGGTGCGACAGGTGCGACAGGCCGTCACCGCACGGCGCCTCTCGGTCGACATCCAGGTCGACGGCGGGATCGACGCCACGACGGCGGCGCGGGCGGCCGAGGCGGGGGCCAACGTCTTTGTCTCGGGCAGCGCGGTCTTCGGGGCCGACCGCCCGTGGGAGGCGGTCGAACGGATCCGTAGCGCCGCTCTCGGGCAGCACCCCTGAGGGCCGCGCCCGTCACCGCGGGCCCGAACTAGGATTTCCCCATGGGCACCGCCCCTGACCAGCAATTCTTCGGCCGATCGGTCGAGGAGGGCCCGGGCGGCGGCGCGTCGGAGGACGGGGACCCCCTCGACCGGGCGCACATGACGCGCGCCATCGCCCTGGCCGCCCTGGTGCGGTCCACGACCGCGCCCAACCCCTGGGTCGGCAGCGTGGTGGTGCCGGCCGGCGACGGCCCGCCCTTTGAGGGCTCGACCACGCCGCCGGGCGGCCCCCACGCCGAGGTGGTGGCGCTCGCCGCCGCGACCGCCGCCGGCCGGGCCCGCGGGGCCACCCTCTACTCGACCCTCGAGCCGTGCGCCCACCATGGGCGGACCGCCCCCTGCACCGATGCGATCATCGAGGCGGGCATCGCCCGGGCCGTGATCGGCGTGAGCGACCCCGACCCCAAGGTCTCCGGGCGCGGCATAGAGGCCCTGCGAGCCGCGGGGATCGCGGTGAGCGTGGGCGTGGCGGCGAGCGAGGTCGTCGAGCAGCTGGCGCCGTACTTGAAGCACCGCCGCACCGGCCGGCCCTGGGTGGTGCTGAAACTGGCGGCCACCCTGGACGGCCGCACCGCGGCACCGGACGGGTCGAGCCGGTGGATCACGGGCGAGGCCGCGCGCGCCGACGCCCACCGGCTGCGGGCGGACTCCGACGCCGTGCTGGTGGGGGCCGCCACCGTGCGCGCCGACGATCCCGAGCTCACGGCGCGCCTCGAACCCGAGCCGGTCCGCCAGCCGCTCCGCGTGGTGCTCGGCCAGGCGGCCGCCGACGCGCGGGTCCAGCCGGCGATCGAGCTCTCGGGCGACCTGGGCGGCGTCCTCGACGAGCTCGGGGGGCGCGGGGTGATCCAGGTGCTGGTGGAGGGTGGCGCGTCGGTGGCCCACCAGTTCCACCGGGCGGGCCTCGTCGATCGCTACGTGCTGTACCTGGCGCCGGCCTTCCTGGGTGGCGACGACGGGCGCCCGGTCTTCTCGGGCCCCGGGGCGGTCACCATGTCCGACGTGTGGCGCGGGCGCCTCGTCTCCGTGGCGCGCCTGGGGGACGACATCCGAGTGGAGGTAGCGGCCTGATGGCACTGGCAACGATCCAACAGGCGATCGACGCGATCGGTCGCCTCGGCATGGTGGTCGTCGTCGACGACGCCGACCGGGAGAACGAGGGTGACCTCGTCATGGCGGCCGAGGCCGCGACCCCTGAGAACATAGCGTTCTTCCTGGCGCACACCTCGGGGGTGATCTGCGTGCCCATCACACCCGAGCGCGCCGACGTTCTCGAGCTACCGCCGATGGTGCACGTGAACACCGAGTCCCAGCGCACGGCCTTCACCGTGAGCGTCGACGCACGGTGGGGGACGACGACGGGGATCTCGGCGTCGGACCGGGCCCAGACGATCGCCGCGCTCATCGACCCGGCCACCCGGCCGGGCGACCTCAGTCGCCCGGGCCACATCTTCCCCCTCCGCTACCGGGCCGGCGGCGTGCTGAAGCGCCACGGCCACACCGAGGCCGCGGTCGACCTGGCGCGGGCCGCCGGCCTCACGCCGGCCGGCGTGCTGTGCGAGATCGTCACGTCCGACAAGGCGTCGATGGCCCGGCTGGCCGAGCTGGAGCGCTTCGCCGACGAGCACCACCTGCCGCTCATCTCGATCGCCGACCTCATCCGCTACCGCCGGCAGAACGAGATGCTGGTGAAGCGGGTGGCCCAGGCGCGCATCCCGACCGAGGCCGGCGAGTACTCGGCCTACGTCTACGAGTCGCTCCTCGACGGCGAGCAGCACCTGGCGTTCGTGCGCGGGGAGGTGGCCGGGCATGACAACGTCCTCGTCCGGGTCCACTCCGAGTGCCTCACGGGCGACGTGTTCGGCTCGCTGCGCTGCGACTGCGGGCCCCAGCTGCACGGCGCACTCGACCTCATCGAGCGAGAGGGCCGCGGCGTGCTCGTCTACCTGCGCGGCCACGAGGGCCGCGGCATCGGCCTCGGCCACAAGATCCGCGCCTACCGGCTACAGGAGGAGGGGCACGACACCGTCGACGCCAACCTGGAGCTCGGGCTCCCGATCGACAGCCGTGAGTACGGCATCGGCGCCCAGATGCTGGTCGACCTCGGCGTGACCACCATGCGGGTCATGACCAACAACCCCGTGAAGTACGGGGGCCTCGAGGGCTTCGGGCTCGACATCGTCGAGCGGGTGCCGCTCGAGCCGCTGGCCAACCCGGAGAACATCTCCTACCTGCGCACCAAGCGCGAACGGATGGGTCACCTGCTGGAAGGGCTCGATGAGCTCGACTGACGAGGCCGCCCTCCCCGAGGGCGCCGTCGCCGAGCTGGCGCGCGCCGTCGGCGTCCAGCTGGTGGGGGAGACCGACGGCACCGGGCTGCAGATCGCCATTGCGGCCGCCCGCTTCAACGGCGGGATCACCCGGCGCCTGATCGACGGCGCGCTCGACGGTCTGGCCGCCTGCTCGGTCGAGCGCGCCAACGTGTCGCTGGCCTGGGTGCCCGGGGCTTTCGAGCTCCCGCTGCTCGCCCAGTACTTCGCCAACTCCGGGACCGTGCACGCCGTGGTGTGCCTGGGTGCCGTCATCCGCGGCGAGACCGGCCACTACGACTTCGTGGCCGGGCAGTGCGCGGCCGGGATCCAACGGGTCCAGCTCGACACCGGCCTGCCCGTCGTCTTCGGGGTCTTGACCACCGAGAACCTCGAGCAGGCGCTCGAGCGCTCGCGGCCCGACGAGACCAACCGCGGCCGCGACGCCGCGTTCACCGCGGTCGAGATGGTGCGGCTGCTGGCCGCCGATTCTCCGCTGGCCCGCCTGGGCGGCTGACCCGACCATGCTCCGCTTGGTGATCCCCAAGGGCTCGCTCGAGGCCGCCACCCTCCAGCTGTTCGCGGAGGCGGATCTGGCGGTCCAGCGCTCGTCTGAGGTCGACTACCGGGCCGTCATCGACGACGCGCGGATCGACGAGGTGCGCATCCTGCGGCCCCAGGAGATCCCCGTCTACGTGGCCGCCGGGTTGTTCGACCTCGGGATCGCCGGCCACGACTGGGTGGCGGAGCGGTCGGCCGACGTCGTCACGCTGGGCGAGCTCGGCTACTCCAAGTCGAGCGGCCACCCGGTGCGGATCGTGGTGGCGGTGGCCGCCGACTCGCCGATCCAGTCGCTGGCCGACTTCACCCGCTGGGACCGACCGGTGCGCGTATCGACCGAGTACCTCGAGATCACGCGGCGCGCGTTCGGCGAGCAGGGCATCAAGGCGGACATCTCCTTCTCCTACGGTGCGACCGAGGCCAAGGTGCCCGACATCGCCGACTGTGTGGTGGACCTGACCGAGACGGGCCGCGCGCTGCGCGCCGCCGGCCTGCGCATCGTCGACACGCTGCTCGAGTCGCGCACCGAGCTCATCGCCAACCCGGCGTCGGCGGCCGATCCGATGAAGCGCCGGGCGATGGACCAGGTGCTGGTGCTGCTCCAGGGGACCCTCGAAGCGCGCGGCAAGGTGCTGGTCAAGCTGAACGTGTCCGAGGACCGGCTGGCGGCGGTCCTGGGTGGGCTGCCCAGCCTGCGCTCGCCCACGATCTCGGAGCTGGCCGGCGGGGGCTACGCGGTCGAGACGGTGGTGCAGAAGAACGAGATCAACCGGCTCATCCCGGCCCTCAAGGAACAGGGCGCGACCGACATCTTGGAGCTCGCGCTCTCCAAGATCGTCCATTGACCAAGGGGGCCGCGGGCGCGGCGGCGCGCTGGCCGTCGGTCGACGCCCGGCTGGTGACGGGCACCGTCGCGTCCTTCGACGACGCGCGCGGGGTCGGCACGGTGGCCGACGACGGGGGTGGGGAGCTGTTCTTCCACTGCAGCGAGATCGCCGACGGCAGCCGCCAGATCGAGGTGGGCCGGCCGGTGTCCTTCGTCGTCTCGCCGGGGCACCGGGGCCGGCTCGAGGCGCGCCACGTGGAGAAGCGCTGAGGCCGTCAGGACGCGGTGCCGGCCACCCCGTTGGGATGGTGGTCGCCGGCGCTCTCGGCGGCCCGGGTGGCGGCCTCCACCTGGACGAATCCGAGGCGGATCTGGGCCAGAGCCTCGCGCAGCTGGGGCTCGGTCCCGCCCAGGCGGCCGGCCAGGCCCTCGATCAGGACGCCCAGCGCGTCGATGGCCAGCCGGGCCTGCTCGAGGAGCGGCGGCCGCTGGGAGAGGTAGACGGCGGACAGCTCGAAGAGGCCGTAGCAGTGGTTGGCGACGACGATGTCGGCCGGGGTCTCGGCCAGCTGGCGCCGGAGCGCCTCGATCTCCTCGGGGTCGGGCGGGTCCGCCCGGTCCTCCGGCCCCGCTTCGTCGAACCCGCCCGGCGCGTCCGGCCGGTCGTCGGCCGCGCCGCTGCGAGCACCCGGGCGGCCGGCGGCCGAGGACGGATCCACCGGGTGTTCGCCCGACGGTGTCCAAAGGGTGCTCATGCTGGTACCCTACTCAGTTGAATGACAGGGAAAGCGGGGCAGCGTTGACGCCTCCACCTGGCCACCACATGCACCACGCCGTGCATGTGCAGCACCAAGGTGCGCCAGGTCGATGTGGGACCCACCGGACGTGTGCCGGCTGGCGCGCCGCTCTCCTCGGACAACCAGCGCGGATGGTCCGCGCCCATGACGAGAAGGGTGGTGCCGCATAGTCACCGAGGCCACCAACGAACACCGGATCAATGAACGGATTCGTGCCCGCGAGGTTCGGCTCGTCGACCCCGACGGCCAACAGCTAGGGATCAAGCCTCTGCCCGAGGCGCTCACGATCGCTCGCGGTCTCGATCTCGATCTGGTCGAGGTGGCGCCCATGGCGAACCCACCGGTGTGCCGGATCATGGACTATGGCAAGTTCAAGTTCGACGAGGCACAGCGCGCGAAGGAGTCACGGCGCAAGACTGTCCACGTCGGGATCAAGGAGATGAAGTACCGGCCGAAGATCGGTCCGGGGGACTTCGACACCAAGACCCGTCAGGTGGCCCGGTTCCTCGGCGAGGGACACAAGGTGAAGCTCACCATCATGTTCCGCGGTCGTGAGGTGTTCCATCCCGAGTTGGGCAAGCGGATTCTCGACCGCGTCGCAGAAGAGTTGGGCGATTCGGCCAAGATCGAATCCGAGCCGCGCTTGGACGGACGCAACATGGTCATGGTCCTCGCGCCGGACAAGCGGGCCCGCCAGGCGGCGGCCTCCCGGGCGGCGCGCGACGGTGGAGCGGGATCCGACGGGGTGGGCCCGACGGTGGTGACGAGCGAGGCGGTGGCCGCGGCGGCGGACGGCACGGCGGCGCAGAACGGCGACGCACCGGCCGAGGACACAGCAGTACCAGCGGCGCCCGAGACGAGAGACGAGGCCTGAGCGATGCCCAAGATGAAGACGGACCGGGGTGCGGCCAAGCGCATCAAGGTGACTGGCACGGGGCGCCTTCGTCGCCGCCAGGCCTTCAAGTCCCACATGCTGGAGAAGAAGTCCAGCGTTCGCACGCGGCGTCTCAGCCGCGAGGCGGACATTGCCAAGGCCGACGAGCGGCAGGTCCGCCGCCTCCTCGGCCTCTAGCGCCCCCGCCGGCGGCGGTCAGCCGGCCTACGGTCCCGGGCGCCGCCCGGGCACCGACGCAGGCATCCGACCCGCCCGCACGACTCGAAAGGGAGGACCCAGATGGCGAGAGTGAAGCGCTCCGTCCACGGCCGCAAGCACCACCGCGCCGTCCTCGAGCAGGCCAAGGGCTACTACGGGAACAAGAGCCGCTCCTACCGGGCAGCCAACGAGCAGCTGATGCACTCCATGCAGTACGCGTACCGGGACCGGCGCGCCCGCAAGGGGGACTTCCGCCAGCTCTGGATCCAGCGCATCAACGCCGGCGCGCGCGCGAACGGGGTGAGCTACAGCCGATTCATCGCGGGCCTGCACCGGGCCGGGGTCGGGGTGGACCGAAAGATCCTGGCCGACCTGGCCGTGAGCGACGCCGAGGCGTTCAGTGCGCTGGTCGGCGTGGCCCAGGGGGCCATGGCCGAGGGAGCGCCGACGCCGTCCGAGGCCGCCTCCTGAGCCAGGGGCTCGAGTACACCCACCAGCGGGTCCGGCGCCTTCGCCGGCTGCTGGCCAAGCGCGCCACCCGCTGGACCGAGCGCGTGTTCGTGGCGGAGGGGCCCGAGTTGCTGCGCGCCGCGCTGGCGGCGGGCGCGGTGCCAGAGTCCGTCTACGTGGCTGCCGGCGCCCGCGGGCAGCGGACGGTGGCCGGGGTGGTGGCCGAGGCGGAGGCGGCCGGGAGCCGCGTGTTCGACCTCGCCCCGGGGGTGGCCGATCGGGTGGCCGACACCGTGACCGGCCAGTCGCTGTTCTCGCTCGTCTCGATGGTCGACGTCGCCCTCGGATCGCTCGACCCGGTGACGCTGGCCGTCGTCTGCGTCGACGTGCGTGACCCCGGCAACGCGGGCACGGTGCTGCGGACCGCCGACGCCGCGGGCGCCGACGTGGTGGCCTGCTGCGGCACCACGGTCGACCCGTTCAACCCCAAGACCGTGCGCTCGTCGGCCGGCTCGATCTTCGGCGTGCCCCTGGTCGTCGACCCCGACGCCGGCGCCGTGCTGGCGGCGCTGCGCGAGCGTGGCGTGCGCTGTGTGGGCACCGCGGTGCGCGACGGAGAGGACTACGCGGCCCGGGATTGGAGCGCGCCGAGCGCCCTCGTGCTCGGCAACGAGGCGGCGGGCCTCCCGCCCGCCCTCCTGGTCCAGCTCGACGGCGTGGTGCGCATCCCGTTGGCCGGCCGGGCCGAGTCGCTCAACGTCGGGGTGGCCTGCGGCGTGCTGTGCTTCGAGATCCTGCGCCAGCGGCGCGGACCGGCGACGGCTGGGGGCTCTACGATGCCCGGAATGTCGGAAACGCCCAGGCAGGACTCGGTCGAGTGACGGAGGCGGCGGGGGCCGAGACCCTGGACGCGGCCGCCCTCGAGTCGGCCGGTGCCGAGCGCCTGCGGGCCGCCCAGTCGACCGAGCAGCTGGCGGAGGCCGAGGCGGCGGTCCTCGGCAAGCGCTCGCCCCTGGCCCTCGCCCGCGCCGCGCTGGGTGCGCTCGAGCACGAGGAGCGCAAGCGCCGCGGGGGCCAGCTGAACGACGTCCGCACCCGGCTGTCCCTCCTGGCCGAGGAGCGGCGGGCCGAGCTGGCCGGACTCGAGCGGCGTCGCGACCTCGAGGCAGACCGGCTCGACCTGAGCGAGGTGGTGCTGGCGTCGGTCACCGCGCCGGTCGAGCGGGGCCACATGCACCTCGTCACGCGCACCCGGGACGCGCTGGAGGACGTCTTCGTCGGCATGGGATTCAGCGTGGCCGAGGGACCAGAGGCCGAGACCGACTGGTACAACTTCGAGGCCCTCAACATCCCGCCCGCCCATCCGGCGCGCACGATGTACGACAGCTTCTACCTCCAGCTGGGCGAGCCCGAGACCGTCGTGCTGCGGACCCACACCTCGCCGGTGCAGATCCGGCTCATGGAGTCGGCCGTGGCCGAGGGCTCCCTCCCCATCCACGCGGTGATGCCCGGACGGTGCTTCCGGCGGGACACCCCCGACGCCCGCCACCTCCCGGTGTTCCACCAGATCGAGGGGTTGGTGGTCGATAGGGGCATCACGTTCGCCGACCTGGCGGGCACCATCGAGACCTTCACCACCGCCTACTTCGGCCCCGACATCCACTCGCGGCTGCGTCCCGCCTACTTCCCCTTCACCGAGCCGTCGGCCGAGTACGAGATCACCTGCACCATCTGCCGGGGCAGCGGCTGCCGCACCTGTTCGTCGACGGGCTGGATCGAGCTCGGCGGGTGCGGCATGGTCGACCCGGCGGTGTTCACGGCGGTGGGCATCGACGCCGCATCGTGGTCAGGCTTCGCCTTCGGATTCGGGATCGACCGCTGCGCGCAGATGCGCCACGAGATCGCCGACATGCGCGCCCTGATCGAGAACGACATCCGGTTCCTCGAGCAGTTCTGAGGACCCGTGCGCACTCCGCTCTCGTGGTTGCGGGACTTCGCTCCCTTCCAAACCGACCTGGCCACCATGGCGGCGACGCTGGACGAGCTCGGGCTCGTGGTCGAGGGGATCGAACGCGTCGGCGAGGGGCTGGGCGACGTGTCGGTGGCCAGGGTGACCGAGATCGGCGCCATCGAGGGCGCCGACCGGATCCGGCGGGTGGTCGTCGATGCGGGCGATGGGGCGGTCGAGGTCGTCTGCGGGGCCTTCAACTTCGGCGAGGGCGACCTGGTGCCGCTGGTGCGGGCCGGCGCGGTGCTCCCGGGCGGCGTCGAGATCGCCCGGCGCACGATGCGCGGGGTGGTCTCCGACGGGATGCTGTGCTCGGGCCGGGAGCTCGGTCTCACCCACGACGGCGAGGGGCTGCTCATCCTGACCGACATCGACGGGGCCGTTCCGGGACAGCCGCTCACCGACGCACTCGGGATCGAGCCGGACGTCATCTTCGACATCACCGTCGAGGGGAACCGCCCCGACGCCTGGTGCATGGCGGGCATCGCCCGGGACCTGGCCGCCGCGCTGCACGTGCCCTTCTCGATGCCCGAGCCCGGCGCGGGGAGCGGGGTGGCGGGGCCGGCCGTCGAGACCCTGGCCAGTGCGGTGGTGGAGGCGCCGGAGCTGTGCCCGCGCCTCACCGTCCGCGTGGCCACCAACGTGACCGTCGGCCCGTCGCCCCGCTGGCTGGCCCGCCGGTTGCTCCTGGCGGGCATGCGGCCCATCAACAACGTGGTGGACGCCTCCAACTACGTCATGCTCGAACTGGGCCAACCCACCCACCCCTACGACCTCGACCGGCTGGGCGGCGCCGGGTTGCGGATCCGGCGGGCCCGGCGCGGGGAGCTGCTGACAACACTCGACGGCGTGCGCCGGACGCTCGGCGTCCCAGGGACCGGACTCGGCGAGACCGGGGAGGACTGCGTGATCTGCGACGCCGACGACACGGTCGTCGGAGTGGCGGGGATCATGGGTGGCGAGTCCTCCGAGATCTCGCCGGCCACCCGGCGCGTGCTCCTCGAAGCTGCGTACTTCTCGCCGATGGCGATCGCGCGGACCGGGAAGCGCCTACGCCTGCGCACGGAAGCATCGGCCCGCTTCGAGCGCGGGTGCGACCCGTGGGGGATCGATCGCGCCACCGACCGGTTCTTCGCGCTGCTCTCTTCGAGCTCGCCGTCCCTGTCGGTGGCCGCCGGGACCCTCGACGTGCGCGGGGAGGTCCCCCGGCCGGTGGTGGTCCCAGTGGCGGTGGGTGCGGTGAACGCCTTGCTCGGCACCGCGCTCTCGAGCGAGCAGGTCACCGCCCTGCTCGAGCCCCTCGGCTTCGCCTGCACACCGGCGGGGGAAACGGGGGAGAGCGACCTGCTCACGGTCGCCGTCCCGACCAACCGGCCCGACATCAGACCGGCGCCCGAGGGGGTGGCGGACGTGGCCGAGGAGGTCGCGCGGACCTTCGGGTATTCGCGCATCGACCGGCACCAACCGACCTGGCCCGAACCCGGTGGGCTCTCGGACCGCCAGCGGGACCGGCGCCTGGTGCGCCAGGTGCTCTTCGGGTTGGGCGCGTCCGAGGCCTGGACACCCTCGTTCGTGGCCGACGAGGACCACCGCCGGATCGGCCTGGGCGGCCCCGCCGTCGAGGTGACCAACCCCTTGGTGACCGCGGAGCGGTTCTTGCGTCGCGCCCAGCTGCCGGGCCTCCTGCGCGCCCTCGCCTACAACGCGGACCGGCGCCAGGGCGCCATCTCGCTGTTCGAGATCGGCACCGTGTTCTCGATGCCCGACGACAGCTCGGCCACGGCCACCGAGCGCGCCGGCGCGGGCGGCGCGCGTGGGGTGCGCCTGCCGGTCGAGCGTGAGCTGCTCTCGGCGGTCTTCGGCGACGAGAGCTCCGATGCCCGGCACGCCGTGGCCGCCTGGCACGTGCTGCGCGAGACCCTCGGGCTCGTCGGGGTGCGCGCGGCGCAAGGGGAGGGACCGGCCGGGGCGGGTCTGCACCCCAGCCGCTCGGCGCAGCTGGTGGAGGGTTCCGCCGCGACCCCGCTCGGCACGCTCGGTGAGGTCGATCCGTCGGTCGTGGCCTCCTTCGGGCTGGGCGAGCGCCGGGTCGGCTGGTTGGAGGTGGACCTCGGGCGGCTCCTCGACCGAAGCGTCGTCTCGCGCCGCTCCGAACTGTCGCGCCCGGTCAGCCGCTACCCCTCGTCGGACATCGACCTGGCGCTTGTCGTCCGAGACGAGGTCCCGGCCGACCGGGTGGCCGAGGAGCTGGCGCGCGCCGGTGGCGACCTGCTCGAATCTGTCACGCTCTTCGACGTGTTCCGGGGCGCGAGCGTGCCCGAGGGGAGCCGGAGCCTCGCGTTCCGGTTGCGCTTCGGTGCGCTGGACCGCACGTTGACCGACGGGGAGGTGGGCGAGCTTCGACGGGCCTGCGTGGATGCGGTGCTGCAGGCCGTGGGAGCCACGCTGCGCTAGGGGGAAGGACAAGGGGGACGTGGGGGGGTTGTCTCGGCGGGGGCTGTGGGTCGCGGTGCTGGCGCTGCTCGCGCTCGCGCCCGGCTCGGTCGGAGGGGCGAGCGCGGTGCGCGCGAAGCCGGCGACGGTCGGCGAGCGGATCGCGAGACCGCTCGAATCGGTCCAGCTGCCCGCCCCCGCCCTCCTCGTGACCCACGGCGGCGACGTCGCCGACCCATTCGTCCTGCGGGTGGGTAATCAGCTCCTGCTCTTCTCCTCGCAGGCCAGCTTCTTCGGGGAGAACGTGCCGCTCCGGGTGTCGGGGTCGCTGACCGAGTGGCGGGGGCCACCGATCGACGCCCTTCCGGTCCTCCCGGCCTGGGCCGACGACGGCTTCACCTGGGGTCCCGACGTGCGCCGCGTCGGGGCCCGCTACGTGCTGTGGTTCAGCGCGCCGCTGCGTTCCTCGGGCGCCGCCCTCACCAAGTGCATCGGCGAGGCCGTCTCCCGTTCGCCCTACGGCCCCTACCGGGCCGGCGCCGCGCCGCTCGTCTGCCAGCTCGACCACTACGGCTCGATCGATCCGCGCAGCTTCATGGACCGACGGGGCCGGCTGTGGCTCAGCTGGAAGTCCGACGACAACGCCGACCTGAACGGCCCGGGCCACTCCTCCATCTACGTGCAGCGCCTGTCGCGGAGCGGCATCAGCCTGCTCGGGTCGCCGGTGCAGCTGCTCACGGCCGACGAGCCCTGGGAGGGGCGCATCGTGGAGGCGCCCGACATGGTCTACGCGGCCGACCACTACTGGCTGTTCTATTCGGGCAACTGGTTCAACCAGCCCGACTACGGCATCGGGGTCGCCGAGTGCGTCTCGCCGACGGGCCCCTGCGTGAAACCGATGGTCGGACCGTGGCTGGGCTCCAACGCCCAGGGGTCCGGTCCAGGGGAGGAGTCGGTCTTCACCGACCCCCAGGGCGCCTGGCTCCTCTACGCCCCGCACGCGGTCGACTACCAGGCGTCGACGCCGCGGCCGGTGGCGCTGATGCACATGGCCTTCGACCAGTTCGGGCCCTACGCGCTGGCGCCGACCACGCTGATCGTGCGGCACCCGCCGCCCCGCCGCCGCCCGATCCTGATCCAGACGCCCGGGCTCGGGCCGATTCAGGGGTCGCCGGCGATCCGGGTCACCAGCAGCGGCCTCCAGGAGAATGGATAGCCGGCCCGGCCCGGACGAGGGCCGCGCGGAGCGCGAGGAGCGCGCGGAGTGGGGCGAGCGTTCGCGTGGCGAGCCGCGTTGGCCCGCCTCGATCGCCGTGCTGATCGCCATCGGCCTCCAGGTCGTCCTTCCCGAGCGCATCGTCTTGGGGCCGCGCTGGCTGCTGCCCACTCTCGAGGGCGCGCTCGGCCTGGCGCTGCTCGTGACCAGCCCGAGGCGGCGCGGGCGCGAGTCGAACCGGCTGCGTGCCGTGTCGATCGGGCTCATCGCGCTGATCAACGCCGCCAACCTGGTGTCCCTCGGCTACCTGGTGAACGACCTCCTCTTCCCGAGGAGCACCGCCGTTTCCGGGCGCGTCCTCGTGTACGCGTCGGTGCCCATCTGGCTGACCAACATGATCGTGTTCGCGCTCTGGTACTGGGAACTGGACCGGGGCGGGCCGGCGCTCCGGGTCACCGAAGCGCGCCACGCACCGGATTTCCTGTTCCCCCAGATGACCGCGCCCGGAGCGGTGCGGGGCGGGTGGTCCCCCTCGTTCCTCGACTACTTCTACACGTCGTTCACGAACGTCACGGCCTTCAGCCCGACCGACACCATGCCGCTCACGGCCTGGGCCAAGAGCCTGATGATGATCCAGTCGCTCGCCTCGCTGCTCACGGTCGCGCTGGTGGTGTCGCGGGCGGTCAACATCCTGGCCTGACCGGGAGGGCCGGAGCGGTGGCCCGCGGGGTTCAGGGTGCCGCCGGCAGCACGGTGAACGGGGCACCGGTGTTCGTGCGAACCACGCGGAAGTGGCGTCGATCCAAGGTGAGCAGACGGTCCGTTCGGTAGCGATCGGCGAGGATGACCAGCGAGGCGTCCGCAACGTCGATGTCTTGATCCTGGTAGCGCTCGATCACGGTGCGAATGTCGCGAAGGTCGCCCGCCTCGATCGCCGGC
>DATNIB010000036.1:0-10377 GCA_035604685.1 Acidimicrobiales bacterium
CGCCACCGCCACCGCCACCGCCACCGCCACCGGCGCCCGCCCAGGCTCCGCCGCCGCCACCCGGATTCATTTCGGCTCCACCGCCACCGGCGCCCGCCCAGGCTCCGCCACCGCCACCGCCACCGGCGCCCGCCCAGGCTCCGCCGCCGCCAAAGTTCGCGGCCGCCTCCGGTCCGGCTCCGACGACCGACGCCGACGCAGCGCTTCTCCTGTCACCCATGGTCCGGCGATTGCTGAGCGAAAATGGCATCGATCCGGCCGGCGTGGCCGGCACCGGACTCGGAGGGCGTATCACCCGGGACGACGTCCTCCGCGTGCTCGACGCCCAGGGTGCACCGGCCACTCCCTTCCCAGTGCAGCAGCCGGTCCCTGTGGCGGCGCCGCCCGCGCAGCAGGACGCGACCCAGTCGCAGTCGATCGCAGCCAGAACGTCGTCGATGGCGGCGGTGCCCGCCAGCAACGACCGCGTCGTCCCGTTCTCAAATGTCCGACGGCGGACCGCCGAGCACATGGTGCGATCCAAGTCGACGTCACCGCACGCCTTCATCGCCAGCGAGGTCGATTTCGAGAACGTGGAGAAGGTTCGCCGGGCCGAAGGAGGCCGCTTCCGCGCCGAAGAGGGGTTCTCGCTCACCTATCTGCCCTTTGTGGCCCGGGCGTCGGTCGAGGCGCTGCGCGAGTTCCCCAACCTCAACGCCTCGGTCGCCGAGGACTCGCTCATCGTCCACCAGCAGATCAACCTCGGAATAGCCGTCGACCTCGACTACGAGGGTCTCATCGTCCCGGTGGTGCACCGCGCCGAGGAGGTCACCTTGCGTGGTGTCGCCAGGCGTATCCGGGATCTGGCGGACCGGGCCCGGACCCGTCAGCTCGTGGCAGACGACATCTCCGGGGGGACGTTCTCGATCACCAACGACGGCCCGTTCGGCACCTACTTCACGGTGCCGATCATCAACCAGCCCCAGGTGGCGATCCTCGCCACCGACGGGGTGAAGCGGCGCCCGGTGGTGGTCACCCTCCCCGACGGGTCGGAGTCGATCGCCATCCACTCGGTCGGTGTCCTCGGCATGTCCTGGGACCATCGGGCGGTCGACGGCGCCTATGTGTCCTCGTTCCTGGCGCGGGTGGCCGACCTCTTGGACACCCGCGACTGGGCCGCGGAGCTCTAGACCCGTTCGATGCTGCGGGTCCGGTCGCTCGGCCGCGTCGGTTACGAGGAGGCGTTCGCGCTTCAGCGCTCGCTGGCCGAGCACTCCGCCGACGACTACCTGCTCGCCCTCGAGCACCCCCCGGTCTTCACGCTGGGCGTGCGGGCCGACCCGGCGCACGTGCTGGTCGACCCCGCCGATGTCGGCGCACGACTGGTTCGCACCAACCGCGGTGGCGACGTCACCTACCACGGCCCCGGCCAGCTGGTGCTCTACCCGATCCTCACCGTGGCGAGCACCCCGGCGGCCGGCCGCCTGCACGTGGCCCGACTCGAGCAGGTGGTGATCGACGCACTGGTGGACCTCGGGGCGGACGTGACCTGTGGCGGGGTGGGGCGACTCCCCGGGTACCCCGGGGTCTGGGTCGGGCTGGACGGCCCCGTGCCGAGGAAACTGGCCGCGATCGGCGTCCGCCTGGTGAAGAGCCGCGACGGCCGGCGGCGCACGCTGCACGGCGTCGCGCTCAACGTCGACTGCGACCTGTCGATGTTCGGGCGAATCGTCCCGTGCGGCATCCGCGGGTTGCCCGTGACCTCGCTCGTCGCTGAGGGGATGGCGGTCGGGCGGGCCGCCGTCGAGGCCGCCGTCCTGGCCCGGGCGGTGGCGGCGTGGTCAGACGGCGCCGTCGACCACCAGTCCGTGGACGACCTCGGGCCGCGCCGGGGAACTCGCGCCGCGCCGGTCGAGCGCCCGCTGCTGCGCCGGCTCCGCCAGGCCGGGGTCGACCCGGACGCCGGGCTGGCGATCGACTCGCGCAAGCCGGACTGGCTCCGCGCGCCCGTCCGCCTCGGCCCCGAGGCCCTGGCGCTCGGCCGGACCATGAGAGAGCTGGGTCTGGCGACCGTCTGCCAGGAGGCCGGGTGCCCGAACCTCTCGGAGTGCTGGGCGGACGGCACGGCCACCTTCCTGGTCAACGGCTCACGCTGCACGCGCGCCTGCGGCTTCTGCCTCGTCGACACCCGTCACCCCCTGGCGCTCGACACCTCAGAGCCCGAGCGGGTGGCGAGCGCCGTGGCGGCGATGGGGCTGGACCACGCGGTGGTGACCTGCGTCGCCCGCGATGACCTGGCCGACGGCGGGGCCGGCGCCATCGCCGCCACGGTGGCGGCCATCCGCGCCCGCCGGCCGGCCACCGCGGTCGAGACGCTCATCTCGGACTGCAAGGGCGATGAGGACTCGCTGGCCAAGATCCTGGCGCTGCGGCCCGACGTCCTCAACCACAACATCGAGACCGTCGCCCGGCTGCAGCGGGCGGTCCGGCCCTCCGCCGGCTACGCCCGCAGCCTGGCGGTGCTGGCGCGCGCCGCCGAGCGGGGACTGGTGACGAAGTCCGGCCTCATGGTCGGGTTGGGAGAGACGAGGGCGGAGGTGATCGCCACGCTGGCCGACCTGGCCGGGGTGGGCGTGCGCATCGCCACCATCGGGCAGTACCTGCGGCCGAGCCGGGACCACCTACCGGTCGCGCGCTACTGGTCACCCGAGGAGTTCGAGGACCTGCGGTCGGCCGGCCGGGCGCTCGGGCTGGCCCACGTCGAGGCCGGGCCGCTGGTGCGCTCGAGCTACCACGCGCGCAGGGCGGCGGACGCGGTGCCCGTGACGCTCGGTCCGGGGGTGCGGCGGGCGGGTTGAGGAGGCGGGTGGTTCAGCCGCCGCGCTGGGCGACGTGCTGGGTCCACGCAGCGCCGTCCCAGTAGCGCAGGGTGTCCGGCGCACCGCTCGGGTCCGGCATCCAGCCGGCCGGAGTACCCGGCGGCGGCTGCATCGGGGCGGCGTGCTGGGGGGCCGGCGGCGGCGGGGGCATCCCCGGGGCCGGGCCACCGGCGCCGAAGCCGGCGAAGGGATCGGGCTGACCACCACCCATGGGGCCGAACGTCGACCCGCCCGCCATGCCGGGCTGCATCGGGAGCGTGCCGACGTCGTTGTAGTAGGAGGCGGTGGCGGGCGCCTTGGAGCGCCCCCGGCCCCCTTTTCCGGCCTGCCCGTTGCGGCGGTAGAGGACGAGGGTGACCCCGAGCATGATCACCACGATCAAGAGGACCACGATCTCGATCATCTTGGTGCTGCTCGAGAGTGCACCTAGTGCGATGCCAGAAATGTTTCCCACGCTGGGAAACGTACCGCTCGCCGTGTCGCCGATCGGGGATACTTGGGCCCGGCCCCCGGCCGCCTCACCTGGGGCAACCCGCCCGGGCCTCAGGCGACGAAGTACTTGGCCGCGGGGTGGTGGCAGATGAGGGCGTCGGTCGTCTGCTCGGGGTGCAGCTGGAAGCCCTCGCTCACGGTCACCCCGATGCGTTCGCCGCCCAGCAGCTCGACCACCTTGGCGTTGTCCGAGAGTTCCGGGCAGGCCGGGTACCCCCAGGAGTAGCGCCCGCCCCGGTACTGCTGGCGGAACAGCCCCGTCAGCGTCGGACCGTCCTCGTCGGCGAAGCCCAGCTCCTGGCGGATGCGGCGGTGCCAGTACTCGGCCAGGGCCTCGGCCATCTCCACCCCGAGGCCGTGCAGGAACAGGTACTGCTGGTACTCGTCGGCTGCGAACAGCCGCGCGGCCTCCTCCGAGACCCGGCTCCCCATCGTCACCAGCTGGAAGCTGGCCCAGTCGGGCTCGCCCGAGTCGGCGGAGCGGAAGAAGTCGGCGATGCAGAGCCAGGGCGACTTCGCCTGGCGGGGGAACGTGAAGCGCAGCCGCTCGGCGCGGCGCGAGTCGTCCTCGTAGACGACGAGGTCGTTCCCCTCCGCGTTGACCGGGAAGTGGCCCCACGCGACCTGGGGCACGAGGAGGTCGGCCTCCTTGGCCCGGGCCAGCTGCTCGCGCAGCACGGCCCGTACCCGCTCTTTGAAGTCGGCGTCGCCCTCGCCGGTGTCCTTGTCCGGCCGGAAGCCCCACTGGTTGCGGAAGAGCGCCGTCAGGTTCAGGTACTCGGCGATCTCGTCGAGCGAGATGCCCTTGGCCACCCGGCTCCCGAGGAACGGGGGGACGAAGACCGGGTTGTCGGCGGCGATCTCGGGCGAGCGCGCGGGACCATCGCCCGTCGGGCGTTCGGGCTCGCGCAGCCCGCTGCGGCGCGGCACCTTGGACTGGGACAGCTCGCGGCCGAAGGCGGGGTCTTCGGTGCCACTGCGCTTCAGCTCCACCAGGCGGTCCATCGTCCGCAGCCCCTCGAATGCGTCCTTGCCGTAGAAGAGCCGGCCCTCATAGACGGCGCGCAGGTCGCGTTCCACGTAGCTGCGGGTGAGGGCGGCCCCGCCGAGGAGCACCGGGAGGTCGCCCGCCAACCGCCGGTCGTTCAGCTCCTCCAGGTTCTCCCGCATGACCAGGGTCGATTTCACGAGCAGCCCGCTCATGCCGAGCGCGTCGGCCTGGTGCTCTTCGACGGCCGAGATCATGTCGGCCACGCCGACCTTGATGCCGAGGTTGACCACCTCGTAGCCGTTGTTGGTGAAGATGATGTCGACCAGGTTCTTGCCGATGTCGTGGACGTCGCCCTTCACCGTCGCCAGCACGATCGTGCCCTTGCCCCCCTGGTCGGCGCGCTCCATGTGCGGTTCGAGGTAGGCGACGGCCATCTTCATGGTCTCGGCCGAGCCGAGGACGAAGGGGAGCTGCATCTCGCCGGAGGCGAACAGCTCGCCCACGGTGCGCATGCCGGCCAACAGGAACTCGTTCACGATCTCGAGCGCACCGAAGCCGCTCGTCAGTGCCTCATCGAGCTCGCCCTCCAGGCCGGTGCGGTTGCCGTCGACGATGCGCTGCTCCAGGCGGCGCTCGACCGGCCAGTCGAGGTGCTCCTCGGGCGGCCCGGACGCCACCGACGCCCCCTCGAAGAGGGTCAGGAGCTCGGAGAGCGGGTCGTAGGTCTCGGTGCGCCGGTCGTAGATGAGGTCGAGGCACACCTCCTTCGCGCGCTCGTCGATCCGGGTGAGCGGGAGGATCTTGGAGGCGTGCACGATCGCCGCGTCCAGGCCGACCGCCACCGCCTCGTGGAGGAAGACCGAGTTGAGCACCTGGCGCGCCGCCGGGTTGAGTCCGAATGAGATGTTGGAGAGGCCGAGGATGGTGGAGACGCCGGGCAGCTCCGCCTTGATCCGGGCGATCCCCTCCAGGGTCTCGATGCCGTCGCGGCGGCTCTCCTCCATGCCCGTCGAGAGGGGGAGGGCCAGCGGGTCAAAGATGAGGTCCTCGGGAGCCAAGCCGTAGCGAGAGACGGCGAGGTCGTGGATGGCGCGCGCGGCGCGCACCTTCCAGTCGCCGGTCCGGGCCTGACCTTCCTCGTCGATGCACGTGCACACGACGGCCGCGCCGTAGGTGCGGGCCAGTCGGAGGAACGTGTCGAGGCGGGTGCCCGGCGCGTCGCCGTCCTCCAGGTTCACGGAGTTGAGCACGGCCCGGCCGCCCAAGAATTGGAGCGCGGCCTCGGCCACCGGACCCTCGGTCGTGTCGATCATCAGCGGGACGCTCGACTGGGTGTTGAACCGCCGGGCCACCTCGGTCATGTCGGCCACGCCGTCCGCGCCCGTGTAGTCGACGCAGACGTCGATCAGGTGGGAACCCTCCTTCACCTGGTCGCGAGCCATCGCCACGCAGGTGTCCCAGTCGCCGTCGAGCATGGCGGTGCGGAACTGACGCGAGCCGTTGGCGTTGGTGCGCTCGCCGACCACCAGGAACGAGCTGTCCTGGCGGAACGGGACCGCGGTGTAGATGGACGCCGCCGAGGGCTCCAAGAACGGGTGTCGCGGGTGCGGCCGTGCGTCGGCGCAACGCTCCACCACCGCGCGCAGATGGTCGGGTGTCGTGCCGCAGCAGCCCCCGATGGCCGACACGCCGAGCTCGGTCACGAAGCGGTGGTGGAAGTCGGCGAGCTGGTCCGGGGTCAGGTCGTAGTGCATCTTCCCGTCGACCACGCTCGGGAGGCCGGCGTTGGGCACGCACGAGATCGGGACCGGGCAGCTGGCCGAGAGATAGCGCAGCGCCTCGCCCATCTCGGCCGGGCCGGTGGCACAGTTGAGGCCGATCACGTCCACCTGCATCGCGTCGAGCGCGCTCAGCGCGGCGCCGATCTCGGTGCCGGGCAGCATGCGGCCGGTGAGCTCGATACTCACCTGCACCTGGAGCGGCACCCGGCGGCCGCACTGGGCCATGGCGCGCCGGGCCGCGTTGATGGCGGCCTTGGCGCTCAAGAGGTCGTAGACGGTCTCGATGAGGAGGAGATCGACCCCTCCTTCCAAGAGGCCGCGGGCCTGGACCTCGTAGGCGTCGCGCAAGTCGGCGAAGCTGATCTGGGAGAGGGTCGGCAGCTTGGTCCCCGGTCCCATGCTCCCGGCGACCCAGACCGGGTGCGCGTAGTCGTCGGCCACGCCGCGGGCGAGCAACGCCGCCTTGCGGTTGAGCTCCTCGGAACGGGCCGCGATGCCGTACTCGGCGAGGACGACCGAGAAGCAGCCGAAGGTGTCGGTCTCGATGACCTCGGCGCCGACGTCGACGAAGCTCCGGTGCAGCCCGGCGACGACGTCGGGCCTCGTCTCGACCAGGATCTCAAGGCAGCCTTCGAGCTCGGGGCCGCCGAAGTCCTCGGGCCCGAGCTCGGCCAGCTGCAGGTTCGTCCCCGTGGCGCCGTCGAAGATGACCACCCGCTCGCGCAGCGCGCTCAGGTAGGCCGAGGCGGCCGGGTCCAGGCGGCCGAACAGGGGCGAAGGGTTGGCCATGGCCCACCCAGGGTACCGGTGCCTCCCGCTACCATCCGCAGCGGTGCGCATCTATACCAAGCGCGGCGACGACGGGACGACCGGCCTCCTGTTCGGCGGACGAGTGCCGAAGAACGCGAAGCGCATCGAGGTGAACGGCGCGGTCGACGAGGCACAGGCGGCACTGGGCGTCGCTCGGGCCGAGCTGGCCCGCGGCTCGGAGCTGGCCGACCTCCTGGTGGCCATCGAGCGCGACCTGTGGGTCCTCATGGCGGAGGTGGCGACGGCCCCGGCCAATCGCAAGAAGCTGGTCGGCGGCCAGAGCCTCGTCACCAAGGAGATGGTGGCGGCGCTCGAGGCGCGGATCGACGAGCTCTCCGAGCACACCTCGATGCCGACCGAGTTCGTGGTCCCCGGCGAGAACCCCCCTTCGGCCGCGCTCGACGTGGCCCGCACCGCGGTGCGGCGGGCCGAACGGGTGGCGGTCTCGCTCCCGATGCCGGGGTCGCTGGTCGTGCAGTACCTCAACCGGCTGTCGGACCTCGTCTGGACGATGGCCCGGGTGGCCGAGGGCGCGGATCACCGGACCGCTCGGAGCGGTCCGGGGCGGCCCACGACGAAGGGGGCCTGATGGCGCTCGCCGTGGCGGTGGAGTCGGGCGACGCGCTCGGACCCGAGGTGACGGCGATCGGGTTGCCGGCCGTCGTCGCCGACGGTGGCGAGGGCCCGATCCTCCTCGGGGGCAGTGGGTCGGGCGCGGCCGGACGCGACCTGCCCGAGCACCTCGACGCCGCCTGGTGCGAGCAGCAGGGCTTCGCGGCCAAGCCGGGGCAGACGGCGACGCTCGAGTCCTCGCCCGGGGGCCCCAAGGTAGTGATCGTGGGGCTCGGCAGCGGCGAGCAGATCGGCCTCGAACGTTGGCGCCGCGCCGCCGCGGCGTTCGTCCGCAGCGCCGGGCGCGGCGGGGTGGGCGCGCTCCTCCTCCCCCCAGACTTGGTCGACCCCGCGGGGGTCGGGGCGGCGCTCACCGAGGGGGCGGTCCTCGCCGCCTATCGGTTCGGTGTGTACCAGGGCACCGCGCCGCCCTCCGGGATCGACCGGCTGGTGCTCCGTTGCGGGGACGAAGACGCGGCGGCCGTGACCGAGGGGGTCCGGCGCGGCGAGACCACCGCCGACGCGGTGTGCTTCGCCCGCGACCTCATCAACACCGCCCCGAGCGACCTCACGCCCACCCGGCTGGCGGAACGGGTGGTCGAGCGCCTGGCGGGCCTGGCAGACACGAGCGTTGAGGTGTGGGACGAGTCGCGCATCGAGCACGAGCGGCTCGGGGGGCTGCTCGGCGTGGCCCGGGGCTCGACCGAGCCGCCCCGTCTCATCTGGGCCGAGTACCGACCCCCGGCGGGCGACGGTGCCCCGCACATCGTCATCGTGGGCAAGGGCATCACGTTCGACTCGGGCGGCCTCTCCCTCAAGACGGCCGAGGGCATGACGACCATGAAGACCGACATGAGCGGCGCCGCCGCGGTGCTGGCCGCGCTGTCAGCCTGCGCCGCGCTGGCGGTGCCGGTCCGTGTCACCGCCATCGCACCCTGTACGGAGAACATGCCGGGCGGGCGGGCGATCAAGCCGGGCGACGTGCTGACCGCTCGCAACGGGGCCACCATCGAGGTGCTCAACACCGACGCCGAGGGCCGGCTGGTGCTGGCCGACGGCCTGTCACTGGCGGTCGAGCTGGCGCCCGACGCGATCATCGACCTGGCCACCTTGACCGGTGCGGCCGTCGTCGCGCTCGGCCGCTCCATCGGTTGCCTCTTCAGCAGCGACGACGCACTGGCCGATCGGGTGCGCGCCGCCTCCGAGCGGGCCGGGGAGGCCCTGTGGCCGATGCCGCTGCCCGAGGAGTACGCCGATCACATCGACTCGGACATCGCGGACATGAAGAACACCGGCGCCGCCGGCCAGGCCGGCTCGATCTCGGCCGCCTTGCTGCTGGCGCGCTTCACGGGGGACGTGCCCTGGGTGCACCTCGACATCGCCGGCCCCGCCCGGTCGGCCGAGAGCAGCGGCTACCTGACGAAGGGCGGCACCGGGTTCGGCGTGCGCACGCTGCTCGAGGTGTTCGCCAGCTACGGCGGCGGCTGAACGTCCCGCCGGACCGCCTCGTCCTCGGCGGCGCTCCAGGCCCAGCGGGCCGACTCGTAGGCGAGGGCCGGGTGCGCACCCCGGCGCTGCAAGTGGCGCTCGATGGCGGGCGGGTCGACGCCCAACAGCCGCAGATCGAGGGCCAAGAGCCGGGTGCGGCGGACGACCACCACGTTCGGCGGGGCGTTCGAACGGTCGGACTCCCAGGCCCGGTGCCGCTCCTGCACGCTGACCGGGAGCCGCAGCAGGTGCCGGCGCGGCACCTGTCCGATCGAGCAGCGCACGGCCAGCTCGGCTGCACCGAGCCGCCGGGCCAGCCCGTAGCGGACGCAGCGATCGATCGCCCGTTGGAACGCACTGTGGCGCCCGCCGCCCCCGCCGAGCCCGAGTGCGCGGGCGACATCGTCAAGGGCGAGGTCGACGCCCTCGGGTGCCGCCTCCAGCTCGTCGACCAGGTGCCGGAGCAACCAGGTGGTCGAGGGTCCGAGCACGCCCAACCAAAACGTCTCCACGTAGAGGGATCGGGGATGGACCCCGGTCTCCTCGACGACCGGGTCGTGCCAGGTGACGACGTGCAGCACCGCCGGTTGCCAGGAGACGAGCTCCCGGATGTCCACATTGGCCGCCGCGTTCTCCATGCCTCGATGCTGAGATTGCCACCTCGCGGGCAACCTTGCTCGGCCATCCAGGTCACGGGAAGCGTCCGGATCCGGCATCGGTCAGCCCGCGCGAAACCGACCCAGGTCGACCGGGCCGGTCCGCCCCGAGACGGGGCTCCGCAGTGCAGCCAGTCAGTTAGAAGGCAGTCGACGCGATGCTCGGGTACGTCGCCGACCAGTCGGCGGTGTGGGCACCCTCGGCGATCGTGGTCGTACAGGCGCCGATGCCACCCGTCCCGCTATACCACTCGAGGTACTTGTCGCCGGTCGGCGCGGCACCGAAGGCAGCACCTTCCGCGGCACCGCTGTTGTTGTCCTCCAAGGCCCAACAGTTCCCGGACTGGGACCAGTCGACGAGCAAAATCGTCTGGTTGTCAGCCGCCACGTCGACCTCGATCGTGTGGACGATCGATGCCGTTGCGCCGGCCTGGAATGTGAGTTCGGGCTCAGCCGAGTTCAGCGCAGCCACCATCGCGACGGTGCCGGTGTAGCTACCACCGCCGGAGTAGTACGCCTTGGCTGAGATCAGGGCGTTGCTCAGGTCGCTCTGGGCCGACCGGTCCTGCGCCGAACCCTTCACCCCGAGGAACGTCGGGATGGCGATGGCCATGAGGATTGCCATGATCAACAGCACCACCATGAGCTCGATGAGGGTGAAACCGGATTCGGTCCCTTCCTCTTCGGCC
>DATNIB010000037.1:0-13150 GCA_035604685.1 Acidimicrobiales bacterium
TCGGATCGACCCACTCCTTGACGTTGGCCCGGAGGTTGCCACCGTCCAGAACCTTGGCCTTCACGGTGCCGGTCTCCCGCTCGCGGGCGCCCTGAACTGGTGTCTTGTGGGCGTAACCGTGGCGGACATAGACCTTGCGCCGCCACATGTGCATGTTGACGGCATCCCCGCCGACGTAGGTCTCATCGACCTCAACGGTGCCCGAGAGCTTGTCGAAGGTCCCGGTTTCCAGGGCGTCCCGAATGCGATGCAGCATGAACCATGCCGTCCGCTGGGTCACCGAGAGGGCACGCCCGAGTTCGTGGGACGAAATCGAGTTCTTGGAGTTGGAGATCAGCCAGACGGCGGGGAGCCACTTCTCCCACCCGATCGGAGAGTCCTCGAAGATCGTCCCCACCTTGAGGCTGAACTGCTTCTTGCACCCCTTGCACTTCCAGATGCGCCGGGTGGTCAGGAAGGACGGCTCTGGGGTCCCACAGCGGGGGCAGGTGACCTAACCGGTCGGCCAGCGGAGGCGGCGGACGAAATCGAAGGCCCGATCGGGGTCCGAGAAGAAGGTAATCGCTGCGACCAGGGATTCGGCGTCCTGACCAGGGGTTTTGCTCATACCCCCATTATGCCAGGTGGGTGTGACAAGTGATTCAATCCCATCTATATGCGAGAGTCTGTATACTGTTGCGGATGAAGACGGGCATCGTCGGCGCCTCCGGTTACGCGGGGACCGAGCTCCTGCGCCTGTGTGCCCAGCACGAGGAGTTCGAGGTCGTGGTGGCGACCGCCGGGACCATGGCCGGCACGCCGGTGACCGATCGGGCACCGTCGCTCGCCGCCGTCTACCCCGCCCTCGTGTTCGAGGAGACGGATCCGGCGCTGCTCGACGGGCTCGACCTCGTCTTCTGCGCGCTGCCCCACGGCATCTCCCAGGACCTCCTCCCGGCGCTCTCCGACACCGTGGGCACGGTTGTCGATCTGGCGGCCGACTTCCGTCTGAAGGACCCGGCTCAGTACGCCGCCTGGTACGGAGAGGAGCACCGCGCGCCCGAGTTCCTGGACCGGTTCGTCTACGGACTCCCCGAGCTGCACCAACCCGCGCTCGCCGAGGCGCGCCTGATCGCGGCCGCAGGGTGCTACCCGACGGCCGCGGCGTTGGCGTTGGCTCCGCTGGTGAAGGCGGGCGTGATCGAGCCCTCCGGCATCGTGGTCGACGCGGCCAGCGGCGTCTCGGGTGCCGGCTCGTCGCTCGAGGAGCGGCTCATGTTCGCCTCCGCCGACGAGAACTTCAGCGCCTACGGCCTGCTCACCCACCGCCACACCCCCGAGATCGAGCAGGCCGTCGGGGGCAGCGTCCTTTTCACTCCCCACCTGGTGCCGATGGTGCGGGGTCTCCTCGCCACCTGTTACGCCCGCCCGGCCGCGGGGTCCGCGCCGACGAGCGCCTCGGTCCTCGAGGTGCTGCACGAGGCCTACCGGCACGACCCGTTCGTCGTGGTGTCGGCGGACGCCCCGGGCACCAAGGCCGCGTCGGGCTCCAACTGCGCGCTCATGAGTGCGCGAGTCGACGAACGCACCGGCTGGGTGCTCGCGTTGTGCGCGCTCGACAACCTGATCAAGGGCGCGGCCGGGCAGGCGGTCCAGTGCGCCAATCTGGCGCTGGGCCTGGCCGAGACGACCGGGTTGCCGCTCGCGGGGTTGTACCCGTGAGGGGAGGAGCGCAATGTCGGTGACCGCGCCCCGGGGCTTCGTCGCGTCGAGCGCAGCCGCCGGCCTGAAGGCGTCCGGCGCCGACGACGTCGCGCTGGTGGCGACCGATGACGGCCGACCGGTGTCCGCCGCCGCGGTCTTCACGACCAACCTGGCCCCGGCCGCCTCGGTGCAGGTGAATCGCCGGCACCTGGCCGCCACCGGGGGACGCGCGGCCGCCGTCCTCCTCACGGCCGGCAACGCCAACGCGGCGACGGGGCAGCCCGGGGTCGCGGCGGCCGGCCGGCTCTGCGCGGTGGTGGGGGCGGGGCTCGGGGTCGACGCCCAGGCCGTGCTGGTGTGCCAGACCGGCCTGATCGGGATCCCGTTCCCGCTGCCGGTGGTCGAGGCCGCACTCCCGGCCCTCCTCGAGCGCCGGCGCGCCGGTGACGAGGCGTCACGCGCGGCCGCCGGCGCCATCATGACGACCGACACCGTGCCGAAGCAGGTCCGCGTCGAGGCCGACGGGTTCACCGTCGGTGGTCTAGCCAAGGGGGCGGCGATGCTGTGCCCGAACATGGCGACGATGCTGGCGGTGCTCACGACCGACGCGGCGGGCGAGCCGGCGGCGCTCGCCGCGGCGCTCGGCGCCGGCGTGGCGACGTCGTTCAACTCGATGACCGTGGACGGGTGCACGTCCACCAACGACACGGTGATCCTGCTGGCCAGCGGCCGAGCCGGCCCGGCCGACCCGGCGGCGCTGGCGACGGCGGTGGGGGAGGCGTGCCGCTCCCTGGCCGAGCAGATGGTGGCCGACGCCGAGGGGGCGACCAAGGTGCTGGTGGTCGAGGTGCGGGGGGCCCGGTCCGACGAGGACGCGCACCGTGCCGCCCGGGGCGTGGCGTCGTCGCTCCTCGTCAAGTGCTCAATCAACGGCGCCGACCCCTACTGGGGCCGAGTGGTGAGCGAGCTCGGGACGGCCGGCGTCGCCTTCAACCCCGATCGGGTCGCCGTCGCCTACGGGGGCGTGACGGTGTGCCGCGACGGCGTCGCCGCCGAGCACGACGCCGCGGCGGTGGTGGCCCACATGGCGGGGACGCGGATCGACCTCGTCTGCGATCTCGGGCTCGGGAGCGGCTCGGGCACGGTGCTCGGGACCGACCTCGGCTACGGCTACATCGACGAGAACCGGACGACGTCGTGATCGCCGAGCGCGCGCCGGCGGCGGCCACCGCCGCCCTGCTCGTCGAGGCGCTGCCCTACATCCGGCGCTTCGCCGGCTGCGTGGTCGTCGTGAAGTACGGGGGCAGCACGCACGGCGTCGTCGGGGACGGCTCCGACAGCGGCCTGTCCACCTTCGCCGAGGACATCGCGCTCCTGCGGTCGGTCGGGCTGCACCCGGTGGTGGTGCACGGCGGCGGCCCGCAGATCGGCGCGTTGATGCAGCGGCTCGGCAAGGAGGTCGAGTTCCGCGACGGGCTGCGCGTGACCGACGCCGAGACGCTCGACATCGCCCGGATGGTGCTCGTCGGCAAGGTCAACCGGGAGATCGTGGCCGCGATCAACGTGCACGGAGCGTTGGCGGTCGGGCTCTCGGGGGAGGACGCCAACCTGATCCAGGCCGTCCAGCGCGGGGGCGACCTCGGGTTCGTGGGCGACGTGGTGGGCGTCGACCCCACCTTGCTCTCCAATCTGCTGGACCAGAACCTGGTGCCCGTCGTGGCGACCGTCGGCACGGACGACGCCGGGCAGGCCTACAACATCAACGCCGACACGGCGGCGGGGGCCATCGCCGAGGCGCTCAGCGCCGAGAAGCTGATCTTCCTCACCGACGTGGAGGGGATCCGGGCCGACCCGGCCGAGCCGGGGTCGCTGCTGCACCAGCTGACCGCCGCCGAGCTCGACGGCCTGGTGGCCTCCGGCGTGGCCTCGGGGGGGATGGTCCCCAAGGCGCGCGCGTGCGCCCGGGCGGTGCGGGCCGGGGTGGCCGCGGCGCACATCCTCGACGGACGGGTGTCCCACGCCCTCTTGGTCGAGCTGTTCACCGACGGCGGGGTCGGCACGATGGTGCGGCCGTGACGAACGACCGCAGCGCGCTGATGCGCACCTACGCCGAGCCGCCGGTCACCTTCGTGCGCGGCGAGGGCACCCTCCTCTTCGACGACCGCGGTCGGCGCTACCTCGACTTCATCTGCGGCCTGGCGGTGACCTCCCTCGGGCACGCGCACCCGGTGGTGGCCGAGGCGATCGCGGCGCAGGCCGCCACGCTCTCGCACGTGTCCAACCTCTACGGCAACGAGCTGGCGCCCGAGGTGGCGGCGACCCTGGACCGCCTGGTCGGCGGCGGGGCGGAGCGGGCCGGCGGCCAGGTGTTCTTCTGCAACTCGGGCGCGGAGGCCAACGAGTGTGCGTTGAAGCTGGCCCGCGCGGCGGGCGACGACCGCTACGTCGTGCTCTCGACGGACGGCTCGTTCCACGGCCGCTCCTTGGCGACGTTGGCGGCCACCGGGCAGCCGGCCAAGCAGGCGCCGTTCGCGCCGATGCCGAGCGGCTTCCAGCAGGTCCCCTACGACGACCTGCGCTCCCTCGAGCGGGCGCTTGACGATGGTGCCGTGGCGGGGGTGCTGGTGGAGCCCATCCAGGGCGAGGGCGGCGTCATCGTGCCGTCGTCGGACTACCTGGCCGGGGTGCGCCAGCTCTGCACCGATCACGGCGCGCTCTTGCTCCTCGACGAGATCCAGACGGGGCTCGGGAGGACCGGGCACTGGTTCGCTTTCCAGGCGCAGGGCCTCCGACCCGACGTGGTCACGATGGCCAAGGCCCTCGGCAACGGGATGCCGGTTGGGGCCTGTTGGGCGAGCGCCGAGGTGGCGGCGGCATTCGGCCCGGGGTCGCACGGCTCCACCTTCGGTGGCCAGCCCCTCGCCATGGCCGCCGCGCGCGCCACCCTGGCGGTCATGGAGGCAGAGGACGTCTGCGGCCGGGCCCGCCGCGCCGGCGCCCGCCTGGCGGCGGGGCTGGCCGCGCTGCCGTCGGTCGGCGCGGTCCGCGGTGCCGGCCTGCTGCTGGCCGCCGTCCTCGACGGCCCGGAGGCGGCCGAGGTCAGCCGGCGCGCGCTGGCATCCGGGCTGCTGGTGAACGCGATCGGTTCCGACGTCATCCGGCTGGCACCGCCCCTCCTCGTGAGCGACGACCAGGTCGACGAGGCGCTGGCCATCCTGGCGGCGGCGATCGACGGCGCAGGAGACGGGGCCTGATGCGGCGGCACTTCCTTGATGTGGACGACCTCAGCGTCGCCGAGCTCGACGAGGTCCTGGCGCGGGCTTCGCGCCAGGACCTCGAGCCGGTCCTGGCCGGGCGCGGCGCGGCCCTGCTCTTCGAGAAGCCGTCCGCGCGGACCCGGAACTCGACCGAGCTGGCGGTCACGGGCCTGGGCGGCCATCCAGTCTACATCGGCCCGGCCGAGGTCGGCATCGATGAGCGCGAGACGGCAGAGGACGTGGCGCGCACCCTGGGCTGCTACCACTCGGTGCTCTGCGCCCGGGTGAACGACCACCAGACGCTGGTGAGAATGGCCGGCGCCCTGGACGGGGCAGCGATGTTCGCGCCCGTGGTCAACCTGCTCTCCGACGTCGCCCACCCCTGCCAGGCGGTGGCCGATCTGCTCACGCTGGCCGACCAGGCGGGCTCGGTCGCCGCGCTGGCGGGCCGGTCGGTGGCGTACATCGGCGATGCCAACAACGTCTGCCTGTCGCTCGCCAAGGCGGGGGTCATGGTCGGGATGTCGGTGCGCGTCGCCTCGCCCGAGGGGTACGGGTTCTCCGAGGAGACGCGCCGGTCGCTGGACGCGCTGGCGGCCGCCGCCGGGCGTGGCGGGTCCGTGACCACCACCCGCCAGCCGGCCGAGGCCGCCCGCGGCGCGGACGCCCTGTATACGGACGTGTGGACGTCCATGGGTCAGGAGGCGGAGCGGTCGCGTCGGCGGGCCGCATTCGCCGGCTACTGCATCGATGAGGCGCTCCTGGCCCTGGCCGCCCCGGAGGCCGTCGTCTTGCATTGCCTGCCGGCCCACCGCGGCGAGGAGATCGCCGCGGCGGTGATCGACGGGCCCCACAGCGTCGTGTGGCACCAGGCCGCCCGGCGCCTCACCGCCATGCGGGGGATCCTGTCGTGGCTGGTGTCGAAAACGCAGTCCGAGCGGGTGGAGCCGTGAAGGTCACCAAGCACCAGCGCCAGCACCGGATCACCAAGCTCTTGGAGAACCAGGTCGTCGTCAACCAGTCCCAGTTGGTCGAGCTGCTGGCCAGAGAGGGGATCGAGGCCACCCAGACGACCGTCTCGCGTGACCTAGAAGAGCTGGGCGCGCTGAAGGTGCGCCTCCCGGGCGGCGAGGGGGCCTATGCGCTGCCCGAGCTGCCCACCCAGCAGATCGCCCCGGGCGACCACCTGCGGCGGGTGCTGGGCGAGTGGGTGGTCGAGCTGGCGCGCTCGGGGAACCTCATCGTGCTGCGGACGCCGCCGGGCTGCGCGCACGTGGTCGGTTCGGCGCTCGACCGCAGCGGCTGGCCTGGCCTGTTGGGAACGGTGGCCGGCGACGATACGGTGCTGGCGGTGGCCGACGAGCAGGCGAGCGAGGCGTTGGCCGCCCAGCTGGCGGCGCTCTCGGGGCTCGAGCGTCCGGGACCGGGCGCGCTGGGCGCCGGATCGGACCAGGGAGGTTGACGATGGCCAAGCGCGTGGTGCTGGCGTACAGCGGAGGGCTCGACACCTCGGTCGCTGTCCGCTGGCTGATCGAAGAGTACGGGGCCGAGGTCATCGCGTTGGCCGCCGACGTCGGCCAGGCGACCGACTCGGGAGCAGAGGACTGGGACACGATCCGCGCCCGGGCGTTGGCGGCCGGGGCGAAGGAGGCCATCGTCGTCGACGCCCGACAGGAGATGGCCGAGGAGTTCTGCCTGCCCGCCGTCCGGGCCAACGCCCTCTACGAGGGCAAGTACCCGCTCGTCTCGGCCCTGTCGCGCCCGGTGATCGTGCGCCATCTCGTCGCCGCGGCGCGCCGGTTCGGGGCCGACGCCGTCGCCCACGGCTGCACGGGCAAGGGCAACGACCAGGTGCGCTTCGAGGTGAGCACGCGGGCGCTGGCGCCCGATCTCGACGTGCTGGCCCCGGCGCGGGTGTGGGGACTCACGAGGGCCGAGTGCGTCGAGTACGCCGCCAAGTGGGACATCCCGATCTCGGTCACGAAGGAGAAGCTGTACTCCATCGACGAGAACCTCTGGGGCCGGGCCATCGAGTGCGGCGTCATCGAGGACCCGTGGGCCGAACCGCCGACCGACCCGTACACGATCACCCGCCGGACGACCGACGAGCCCGTCGAGCTCACCATCGGCTTCGAGTCGGGCGTCCCGGTGTCCATCGACGGGGCGGCGCTCTCGGCCAGCGAGCTCATCGCCGATCTCAACCGGCGCGCCGGGTCGACCGGGTTCGGGCGCATCGACATGGTGGAGAACCGCCGGGTCGGCATCAAGAGCCGCGAGGTCTACGAGTGTCCGGCGGCGCTGGCGCTCATCATGGCGCACGCCGATCTGGAGGACCTCACGCTCGAACGCGATGTCCGCCACGAGAAGCTGCGCCTCGAACCGCGCTGGGCCGAGCTCGTCTACGACGGGCTGTGGTTCTCGCCGTTGAAGCAGGCCATCGACGCCTTCGTCGACGAGACGCAGCGCCACGTCACGGGCGAGGTCCGGCTGCGCATCGCCCCGCCGGGCGTCTGCAAGGTCGTCGGGCGCCGCAGCCCGCTCGCCCTCTACGACCACGGGCTCGCCACCTATGACGCCGCGGACACGTTCCGTCACGGCGACGCGGAGGGGTTCGTGCGGCTCTGGGGCCTGGGCGTGGCCACCTGGGCCAAGCGGCAGGGCCCGGGCGCGGCGGAGCAGCCTTCGCCTCCGCCAGAGCCCGGCACCGGCGCATGACGCTGTGGAAGGACCGCCTCGGCGAGGGCATGGCCGAGGCGGTCAGCCGCTACACCGTCAGCGTCGGGTTCGACCGCGCGCTGGCGGCGGACGACCTGGCCGGATCGCGCGCGCACGTGAAGGGCTTGGGACGGTGCGGCGTGCTGGCCGAGGAGGAGGTTCGCGTCCTCCTCGCCACCTTGGATCGCGTCGAAGAGGAGCTCGAGGACGGCGTCTTTGTCTTCATGCCTGAGGACGAGGACGTCCACACCGCGGTCGAGCGGCGGGTCACGGAGATGGCCGGCGACGTCGGGGCCAAGCTGCATACCGGCCGGAGCCGCAACGATCAGGTCGCGACCGACCTGCGGCTGTGGTGCCGCCGCAACCTGGCGCAGCTGGCGTGTCTCGTGATGGAGCTCCAGAAGGTGCTCCTCACCCGGGCCACGGAGGCCGGCGACGCCTACCTGCCCGGCTACACCCATCTGCAGCGGGCCCAGCCCGTGCTGCTCTCGCACCACCTGCTCGCCCACGGCTGGGCCCTGGCCCGCGACGTCGATCGACTGGTGGCAACGATCGAGCGGCTGAACGTCTCACCCCTCGGCGCCGGTGCGCTGGCCGGCTCCTCGCTCGACCTCGATCCCGACTTCGTGGCCGAGGAGCTCGGTTTCCACGCCCGCTTCGACAACTCGCTCGACGCCGTCTCGGACCGCGACTTCGTGGCCGAGGCCCTCTTCGACCTCGCGCTCTTGGGCGTCCACCTCTCCCGGATGGGGGAGGAGATCGTGCTGTGGTCGAGCGAGGAGTTCGGTTTCTGTGTCCTCGACGACGCCTACGCAACGGGCAGCTCGATGCTCCCCCAGAAGAAGAACCCCGACGTGGCCGAGCTGGCCCGGGGCAAGACCGGACGACTGGTCGGGCACCTGACGGGGTTCTTGGTCACCCTGAAGGGACTGCCGCTTTCCTACAACCGCGACCTCCAAGAGGACAAGGAACCGCTGTTCGACGCGGTCAGTCAGGTGGACGCAGGCCTCCGCGCCATGACCGGCCTCTATGCGACGGCGGCCTGGCAGCACGAGCGGATGCAGGTCGCCGCCGACGGCCAGGGAGGCGCGGCGGTCGACCTGGCCGAGCTCCTGGTCGGCAAGGGGGTGCCCTTTCGCCAGGCCCACGCGCTGGTGGCGAGCCTCGTGCGGGACTCCGTTGAACGCCAGATCCCCCTCGTCGAGCTGGTCCAGGCCCACCCGGATCTGGGCGAGGAGGCCACCTCGCTGTTGGAGCCGGGCGTCGCCGTCACCCGTCGAACCACGCCGGGGGGTGCCGGCCCGGTGCCCTTCGCCGACCAGCTGGAGCGGTTCACCCGGCGGATGGGTGTCGACCGGGCCCGCCTCGACGCGTTGGCGGGCACCGAGATCGGGCTGGCCGTCAAGCGGTGACCCCGGCCGGTCGCGCCCCGGCCGCGCACCTCGTGCCGGTCCCGGCCGAGCTCTTGGCCGCGGACTCGGTGGCGGTGGCACCGCGGCTCCTCAACTGCTTGCTCGCCCACGGCGATCGGGTGGTGCGCATCGTCGAGGTTGAGGCCTACCGAGGGGAGGAGGATCCCGCCTCCCACGCCTACCGGGGCCGCACCTCGCGCAACGGCTCCATGTTCGGTCCCCCCGGACGCCTGTACGTGTACTTCACCTACGGCATGCACTGGTGCGCCAACGTCGTCTGCGGGAAAGAGGGGGAGGCCCGGGCCGTCCTGCTGCGCGCCGGTGCCCCGGTGGCCGGTCTGGCGGCGATTCGGGCGGCGAGGCCGGCCGCCAGGACCGACGCCGATCTCTGCAGCGGGCCGGCCAAGCTCTGCCAGGCGCTCGGGATCGATCGGGCGCAGGACGGCGTCGATCTGCTGGACGGTCATGCCCCCGTGCGGCTGCTGAGCGACGGCGTGCCCCCACCGGATCGCCCGGGAGTGGGGCCGCGAGTGGGCATCCGCTCCGCCACCGAGATGCCCTGGCGGTGGTGGGTACCCGGCGACCCGAACGTGTCCGCGCACCGGTCGCGTCGCGGGTCGTCCGACTCGCAGTGAGTGCGGCGAGGTCCCCGGAAGACGACGGTCCCGGGCGGTCACCGCCGTGGAAGGCCGCGCCCGGCTCCTGATGGGCGCGGCCGCGGAGCGCTAGACCCGGGTCAGCCGGCCAGCCGACCGAGTCCCTCTTTGCACGCGCCACACGACGCAACGACCCCGGTGTCGAGGGGCGCGCCGCGTCGCGACAGTTCGGCGATCACCCCATCGAGCACCCGGTGTCCGGCTCTGAAGTAGCGCCGCCCGGTTCGGACCCGCTGGCGAGCGACCAGCTCCATCCTGGTGAGCGGGTGACGGGCGGACCACGGCGCGAGTTCGAGGTCCATTCGAACCGTTCGGCGGACGGGCCCCCAGCCGCGCCGGACCACGAGGCCCGCCGTGGCCACGCCCGGCTCGATGCTGATCGGGCCCATCGAGACCGAAGCACCCAACGCCGCGACCCCGTCGAGCTCCTCGGCCGCCCACCAGTCCTGCAGCCGGCAGGCCGCCGCGGCGAACGGGAGGTCGAGCGAGCGGAGGAACGACGCCTGCGATAGCACGCCTTGCTTCGAAGTGAGCCGGGCCTCCCGGGGGGACCAAGCCTCACCGGTCGCATCGGCTCGGACCGCACCGAACTCGGGCTGAAGCATCAGCGCACCTCCTCTTTGATGGGAGATTGGGCAGGGACGGAAGGTCGGGCGCTCAGGAACCAGGCGGAGACCAGCGCGGCGGCGAGGAAGAACGCGAGCACGAGCACCACGGCGTGGCGGAACGTGTGCACCGGGTCGCCCGAGACGATGTGGGCCAGGATCGCCACCAGGCCCGCCACGCCCAGCACCGTGCCGATCTGGCGCGCCATGTTGAGGATGCCGCTCCCGGTGCCGAAGCGGGCGGGCGGCAGCGACGCGCTCCCTGCGCCGAGCAGCGACGGGATCACGAGACCGACGCCCGCCCCACCGATCAGCTGGACCGGCAGGAGATGGGACAGATAGGCGGGGTGTGCCTGGATCCGCGTCAACCAGAGGATCTGCGCCGCGGCATTGCAGAGGCAGCCGATGACCGCCACCCGACCGGGACCGCCGAGCCGGGCGGCCAGGCGGGGGCTCACAATCCTCGCGAAGGGCAGGACCATGAGGGGGCCGGGTGCGATGGCGAGACCGGCCCGGATCGCGGAGTAATGCCACACGCCGGTTAGGAACTCGACGACGCCCAGCAGCCAGGCGCCGAAGCCCGCGTAGTAGAGCACGGAGGCGACGAAGGTGCCGCTGAACGTCCGTGCCCGGAGCAGCTCGAGCTCGATGACCGGCGAGTGGTGCCGCTGGGATCGGAGCACCACGCCAAGACCAGCCAGCACCGAGGCGAGCACGACGCCGAGGAAGCGGGGCGATCCCCATCCCCAGGCCGGCGCCTCGACGAGGGCCAGGGCCAGCAGGCCGACGGACGCCGCCAGGAGGCCGGCGCCCAGGAGGTCGGGCCGGCCCCGGATCTGCTCGTCCCTGCTCTCGGGGACCATCTTCCTGGTCAACAGGATGGCCACGAACCCGACGGGGAGGTTGATCCAGAACACCCACCGCCAGCTGAACTGGACCAGCCCGCCGCCGATCACCGGACCCAGCGCAGCGCCGAGGGCGGCGAAGGCCGACCAGGTGCCGATGGCCTGGGCGCGCACCGGGGCGGGCACCGCGGCCAGCAGCAGGGAGAGGGAGGCGGGCACCATGAGGCCGGCCCCGATCGCCTGGACGACTCGCGCGGCAATCAGTTCGCCGACGCCGGGCGCCAGGCCGCAGAGGAGGGAGCCAAAGCTGAAGGCGAGCAGCCCCGCGACGAAGAGTCGACGACGCCCCACCCGGTCGGCCCACCGTCCCGCCGGCACCAGCACGGCGGCGAAGACGATGGCATAGCTGTTGAGCACCCAGGAGAGGGTGCTGAGGCTCGTGCCGGCGTACTCGCGGCCGATGTAGGGGAACGCCAGGTTCACTATGAACAGGTCGAGGCTGGACATGAAGATGCCGAGCGACAGCACGAGGACGAGCGCCGAGACCTGGCGTGAGGTCAGGGTGCCGTTTGGTGCGGGGGCGGTCGTTTCGAGCTGGGGAGCCACGGGTCTCCTTGGACTAGATCCGAAATCTGGATGCACTATGACACGTCGGGACGAGTCCGTCCAGAACATCGACTAACTGGTAGAATCGCATGGTGCCCACTGCTGCAGCGGAACCCCGTCCGTGCTCCGTCGCCCGGACGCTCGAGGTCGTGGGGGAGAAGTGGGCGCTCCTGGCCGTCCGGGAGGTGTTCCTCGGCAACCGGCGGTTCGACGAGATGGTCCGAAGGACCGGGGCCCCCCGCGACACGCTGGCCGCCCGCCTCCGGACCCTGGTCGGGGCGGAGATCCTGGAGCGGCGCCAGTACTCCGAGCACCCGGCCCGGTTCGAGTACTACCTCACCGACGCGGGGAAGGACCTCTACCCCGTGATCCTCACGCTGCGGCAGTGGGGCGACCGCCACCTGGCCAATGCGGCCGCCCCGTCGCCCGCCTTCCGGCACGGATGCGGCGAGACGCTCTTCGCCAAGCTGGTGTGCGACTCGTGCGGGGAAGTGATCGGCCCGAGGGGGCCCGCACCGGTGGGCGGTCACGCCTCAGCGGGCTCACCGACGTCCTCGAACTGACCGAATACCCGGTCCTACCGGGGGTACGACCAGGCGCCCCGTTGACGGTTCCTCCCGAACACTGCTACCCTGACTCTCCCACCACATCGGCCCGCTGTTGTCGGAGCGGCCGAGCGGTGGGGGCTGAGAGAGTGGCCGGCGCTTGACGCGGGCGAACCTCAGCAAACGTGCATGACGGCCTGGCCGGCGTGCGCAGTCGTTCCTTGAAAACGGAAGAGCGAGAGCCAAAAGCCAGTGCGGGCGGCTCTGGGGCGCTTCGGCGCGCCCGAGTCGTACGTCAATGCAGTACTTGGCCGGCGTGATCCTTCGGGTTCGCGTCTGCCCGCCAGCCGGGGCGAGTCACCTCGGTTGGTTTTACCGATTTTCGGCCGGTCCTTCGGGGTCGGACGAGAGTCTCGATGGAGAGTTTGATCCTGGCTCAGGACGAACGCTGGCGGCGTGCTTAACACATGCAAGTCGAACGCTGTCCATTCGGTGGCAACACTGATGAAGACGGAGTGGCGAACGGGTGAGTAGCACGTGAGCAACCTGCCCCGAAGACCGGGACAACACCGGGAAACCGATGCTAATACCGGATATCCCCACCGGATCGCATGGTCTGGTGAGGAAATGGATTCCGCTTCGGGAGGGGCTCGCGGCCTATCAGCTTGTTGGTGAGGTAACGGCTCACCAAGGCTTCGACGGGTAGCTGGTCTGAGAGGACGATCAGCCACACTGGGACTGAGACACGGCCCAGACTCCTACGGGAGGCAGCAGTGGGGAATCTTGCGCAATGGGCGAAAGCCTGACGCAGCAACGCCGCGTGAGG
>DATNIB010000038.1:0-15944 GCA_035604685.1 Acidimicrobiales bacterium
AGGGCACCTCCCAGGTCCAGCTCGGCCTCATCGCCCGGGGCGTCCTCGACGGGGACCTGTGGTGGGACTGAGGTGGCCGGATTCGCCGACCTGGGCGGCTGGCCCGGCGTCCTGACCCGACTCCTGGCCGGGCGGTCCCTCAGGACCGACGAGGCGCAGTGCGTCATGGCCGAGGTCCTGGCCGGGAACGCCACCCCGGCGCAGATCGCCGCCCTCGCCGTCTCGCTGCGGGCCAAGGGCGAGACCGTGGAGGAGATCACGGGCTTGGTGGCCGGGATGCTGGCGGCCGCCCAGCCGCTGCGCGTCGAGGCCGACGCGATCGACCTGGTCGGCACCGGCGGGGACCGGCTCTCCAGCATCAACGTCACCACGCTGGCCGCTTTCGTGGCGGCGGGGGCCGGGACGAAGGTCTGCAAGCACGGCGGCCGGGCCGCCTCGTCCTCGGTCGGGACGGCCGACGTGCTGGAGGCGCTCGGGGTGGCGGTCGACCTCGGCCCGACCGGGGTCGCCCGCTGCGTGGCCGAGGTGGGCATGGGGTTCTGCCTGGCCACCCGCTACCACCCGGCCATGCGCCACGCGGGCCCGGTCCGACGCGAGCTCGGCATCCCGACGGTCTTCAACTTCCTCGGCCCGCTGGCCAACCCCGCCCGGGTGACCCGGCAGCTGGTGGGCGTGAGCGACCCCGTCATGGCGCCCAAGATGGCGGCCGTCCTCGGCGCCAACGGCAGTCGGCGGGCGATGGTCGTGTTCGCCGACGACGGCCTCGACGAGATCAGCCTCTCCGCGCCGACGACGGTGCTCGATTTGACGGGGGACGGCAGCGGGTCCTTCGAGGTGTGCACCGTCCGGTTCGACCCCGCCGAGGTCGGACTGCCGTCGGCCGACCTGGAGGACGTGCGCGGCGGCGACGCCGGGTTCAACGCGGCGGTGATCCGTCGCGTGTTGCAGGGCGAGCGCAGCGCCCGGCGCGACATCGGCGTGCTCAACGCCGCGGCCGCACTCGTCGTGAGCGGCGCGGCGGCCGAGATGGCCACGGGCGTGGCGCTGGCCGAGGCCTCGATCGACGAAGGTCGTGCGCTGTCGGTGCTCGACGAACTGGTGCGGGTCTCCCAGGAGGCGGCCGCCGCCCAGGCGGACGCTTCCTCGACGACCTAGCGGCGGTCCTCTTCGAGCTCGGTGCGAGTTGCCCCGTTCGAAGCCCGCAGCACCTGGGCCCGGGCCGACCATTGGGTGCCCGATAGGCTGCCGGGCCGGCAGAGGACCACCACGTTCCCGCCGAAGCCACCGCCGCACAGGCGGGCGCCGTAGACGCCGTCCAGCGCCGTCAAGCCCTCGACCAGCGCGTCGATGGCCGGGGTGGAGGCCGCGAAGTCGCCGGCCAGGCTGCCGTGGCTCTCGAGCATGCGCCGGCCGGCGGCGCCGAGGTCTCCCGCCACCAGCGCGGCGAGGAACTCGTCGACCCGCCGGCACTCCGAGACCACGTGGCGCGCCCGCGCCCGCAGGGTCGGGTCGGCGATCCGCGCCACGGCGCCGGCGTCGGCCAGGCCGAGCGACCGGCCGACCAGCGCCGCCGCCGCCTCGCACTCTCTGCGCCGGTCGGCGTAGGGGGTGGTCTCGAGGTCCCGCACCACCCGGGTGTCGACGACGGCCACCTCCGCGTCGTCCGGCACCGGCACGGCGCGCTGGGTCCGGGTCGCGAAGTCGATGCGCAGGAGATGTCCGGCCCGCCCGGCCATGGAGACGAGCGGGTCCATCAGACCGACCGGAGTGCCCGCGGCGGACTCGGCTCGTGCGCAGAGCTCGGCCATCGACCAGGGCTCGGGTGCGGAACCGAGCGCCAATGCGACGGCGACGCAGAAGGCCGCGCTCGAAGAGAGCCCGACCCCGGCCGGGAGCGTGCTCGTGACCTCCATCGTGCCCCCCGCCGGCCGGCCGACCTCGGCGACCACCGCGCAGGCGAGGCGCGCCCAACGCGGCCCGCCGAGCTCGGCGCCCGCGGTTGGGCCAGCCGGCAGCTCGACCGTTCCGTCGTCGATGTCGCTGTGCAGGCGCAGGGTACGGCCCTCCGCCGGCCGCCACACCACCTCGACGGCGCGATCGACGGCCATTGGTGCCGCCAGACCACCGTTGTAGTCGGTGTGCTCGCCGATCAGGTTGACGCGACCCGGGGCGGTCACCCGGACACGTCGGTCTACCGCCACGCGGCGAGCCTTGGGTAGTGGGTCATTTCAACCCTCCACGTACATTTGGGCTTTACGTCGGAAGCTCAGGTGAGCAGTTTCACGCTCCCTCCTACCGAGGGACCGACGGCTTTCGCTCCGCCAAACGTAGGTGTCGGCTGTGACAAGCGAAATTGACCCAGTTCCGAGCTTTGCACAGCGCTGGGCTTGACCACCCTGCTGCGACCCAGCACCATCGAGCGATGGCTGGACCGCTCTCGGGCGTGCGGATCGTGGAGCTGGGCGGCATCGGCCCGGTCCCCTACGCCTCCATGCTGCTGGCCGACGCCGGTGCCGACGTGCTCCGCATCACCCGACCGCACGCGCCGGCCGGCCTCGGCACCCCCGGCGGGGACCTCCTTCTGCGCAGCCGGACCTCGATCGGCGTCGACCTCAAGCGGCCGGGCGGAGCGGCGCTCGTGCTCGACCTCGTGGCCTCGGCCGACGCACTGGTGGAGGGCTTCCGCCCCGGCGTGGCCGAGAGCCTGGGCCTCGGGCCCGAGCCCTGCCTGGCCCGCAACCGGCGCCTCGTCTACGGGCGCATGACCGGCTGGGGTCAGGAGGGCCCGATGGCCAACGCCGCCGGGCACGACATCAACTACATCGCGGTGGCCGGCGCACTGTGGCCGCTCGGGCGAGCGAGCGAGCGGCCCGTCCCGCCGATGAACCTGGTCGGCGACTTCGGCGGCGGCGGGATGGTGCTGGCCTTCGGCGTGGTGAGCGCGCTCTTCGAGGCGGCGCGCTCGGGAGAGGGGCAGGTCGTCGACTCGGCGATGGTCGACGGCGCCGCCTCGCTGCTCACCATGCTCTATTCCTTCCGGCACATGGGCGTGTGGGAGGACCGCCGGGGCGTCAACACCCTCGACACCGGTGCCCCGTTCTACGAGGTCTACGAGACGGCCGACGGCGGGTACATGGCGGTGGGCGCCATCGAGCCGCAGTTCTACGCCGAACTCGTGCGCGGGCTCGGTCTGGAGGCGGCCGACCTGCCCGCGCAGATGGACCGCCGCCACTGGGAGGAGACCAAGACCCTCTTCGCCGGGCTGTTCGCCGCCAAGACGAGGGCGGAGTGGACCGTGATCTTCGCCGACGTCGACGCGTGCGTGACCCCCGTCCTTAGCCCGGCGGAGGCCCCGGCGCACGAGCACGTGTCGCACCGGCAGACCTACGTGGAGCTCGACGGGGTCGTGCAGCCGGCGCCGGTCCCGCGCTTCGGGCGAACCCCGAGTGCGGCCGCGCCGGGGGACTACGTGGTGGGCGCTGCCGCCGACGCGGTGCTCGACACCTGGGGCATCCCGGCCGCCGTCGCCCGCTCGCTGCACGAGGACGGCGCGCTCGCCTGAACGGTGCCGGGACTCCGAACGCCTAGAGGTTCACGACCGGGCAGGTGACGGTGCGGGTGATCCCCTCGATGCGCTGCAGGCGGCCCACGACGAGCCGGCCCAGCTGATCGACCGAGCGCGCCTCTATGCAGGCGATGACGTCGTAGGGGCCGGTCACGTCCTCCGCGGACACGACGCCATCGATCTCTCGCACCTGGCGGGTGACCTCGGCCGACTTGCCCACGTCGGTCTGGATGAGTACGTACGCGCTGACCGGCATCGTTCCTCCCCGTTGGACCGTCCCAGCAGGTTATCGCCGTGCCCTCGGGCGGTGGGCGGGGCGGGCTACCCCGTGCCGGCCGGTGCCAGCGAGCCCCTTGGGTGGGCGCCCGCCCGGCGCCACAGGGCGCGGGCTGCGTAGCCGAGCATCGGCGAGAGGACGACCAAGACCAGCACCACCCACTCCCACCAGCTGAGCGCGGCGACCTGGCGAACGACGAGGGGCGCCGCCGGAGTGGCCCCGGCCTGCGCCGAGAAGAGGTGGCCGGAAGGTATGTCCACCGGCGCGGCGTCGCCCGCCGTAAAGCGCGTCGGCAGGAGCCCGGCGTTGGCGAGGACGACGTGGACCTGCTGGTCGCCCGATGTCTCGTAGGACACGACCGCATCGCGGACGAGCGGTCGCAGCACCAGGATCGGCACGACCAAGAGCGCCGTGAGGAAGAGGCGGTCCCAGTCCCGGCGCGTGGCCTCGGTCATCGGGCGGCGCAGCACCAGGATGAGGGCGAGGCCGGCGGCGAGCCAGGGGAGCGCGGGCCAGAGCCACCCGAGCGCCCGCACGCTCAACACGACGTGGCCGCGCACGTCGGCCGGCGCCACCGTCCACGGATCGACGGTGTGGCGCGCGTCGCCGGCCGTCTTGAACGAACCGCCGGGTAGCACCGCCACCACGCGGTGGGTGTAGAGCGTCCCGGTGTCGGGCGGGTGGAAGGTCACCACCTCGCCCCGGTGGACGGTGCCGGTCACGGGCCAGTCGACGGCGAGGGTCCCGACGCAGAGATCCGGGCACATGGACGCGGTCGGGATCGCGTAGATAGAGCCGCCGGCCAGCCGCCAGCCGAACGAGGCCAGGATGCAGGCGGCCACCAGCACGCCGAACAGGCCGAGCAGGCCGGGCCGCCGCCGACGGGTCCGGGTCGGGCCGACCGGCGGGTCCGGGCTCATGGCCGGCGTCCACCGGCCGCGCTCGGCCATCGCCGGTCGCGCAGCAACGCGAGCACTCACAGCTCGACGCTCGCCGCGAGGTACTGCAACTGTGCCGACCACGAGCCGAGCGCCGAGGTGATGGCCAGGTCCGGCAGCAGGTGGAGGCCGAGCACTCCGGAAGCGGAGGTGTTGTTCAGGTCCATGATCACCTCGAAGGAGTTGGGCGGCACGGCGCTCAGCACCGGCAGGGCGGCCGAGCTGAACGACGAGAGGAGCGAGCCGGTCGGCGGCTTGGCGGCGCAGGCGCCGGCGCTGGCCGGGTAGATGCAGGTGGTGGTCGGGCCCGCGGTGACCTGCAGCTCGAAGCGCACGCGGCTGCAGATGCTCACGCCCGCGCCCAAGGCGGGGATCGTCCCCGTGTACGGCACGGTGCCGGTGTCGTTGAGCGGCCAGTACCCGGCGGGCAAGGCGGCCTGGAGGACGGCGGCGTAGGCGGCGGCCGAGGTCGCGTTGTAGAGCGAGCTCACCGAGGCCGCGCTGAGCGCGGTCGTGAGCACTGCCGCGTCGGCGAGGGAGCCCGTCAGGGTGGCGTCGGTCGAGGCGTCCGCGACCGCCGCGTTGCCGCTCCAGCCGAGGTGCCAGTAGCCGCTGTAGTTCTTGGCCGTCGTGACGGTCGTGTTCGACACCGCCGCCTCGTTGTCGACGTAGAGGACCATGCCCGAGGACGAGAGGGTCGCCACCACCAGGTGCCAGGCCCCGTCGTTCACCACGCCGGTGCTCGTCACCTCCTCGACGGTCCCGCTCTTCAGCACCTCGTAGACGACGTGACCGGTGTCGTCCACCCAGATCATGCGGTCGACGCTGGTCCCCTTGTCCGCCTGGTTGCTGGAGAAGCCGATGATCGAGCCGCCGTTAGCCGAGCTCGTCCGGACCCAGGCGACGAGCGTGAAGACCAGTGGATCGGTCTCTTGGACGGTCGTCCCGAGGAAGGACCCGGCGACGCCGTCCAGGGTGACGCCGGTCGACGTGAACGAGGAGTGCACAGGGGAGGTGAACGACGCGCCGTAGGTGACGCCCGCATAGAGCAGGCCCGGATTGGCGGCGGCGGAGGCGTCGGCCACCTGCTCGACGCCGCAAGCCAGCGTCGACGCGGTGAGCGAGGTGGCGGTGCTGGTCCCGGGCGACGAGAGGGCGGTGGACGCGTTCACCCCGGTCCCTACGACCAGCTGGCCGGTCGGCAGCTCATCGCCGGGGCACTGCGTGACGTTGGCGGTGACGCTGCCGCCGCTGCCCGCGCCGGTCGAGTAGCAGTTGACCGAGTCGGGGGTGACGCTCTTCAGCTGCAGCGTCGCCGCCGAGAAGGCGTTGGCGTTGTTGATGTCTTGGGCCGAGAAGACGCCCCAGGCCGCACCGCCCCCGACCACGGCGAGGACCGAGCAGGCTCCGACACCGAGCGCAATCGGCGAACGGCCCGTCCGTCCTGGGCGCGCCCGCCCACCCCGGCCTCGTGTCGGCATGGTTCAGCGGGTTCGGCCCGGGCGCCTCGGCTGCGACGACCAGTCCGTCAGGACTGGTTCCAGGTCATGGTCATGCTGGCCGCCAGGCCCTGATCGGCGTTGGTGGCGGACGCATCGAGCACGACCGTGAAGGTGTAGGCCTGCGAGGAGCCGGCCGTCAGCAGGACGAGGGGCGGCGTCGAGGAGTTGTTGAAGGTGGTCCCGGCCACCGCCCCGAGCGTTCCCGAGTTCGTCGGGGTGGCCGGGCAGGCCGCCGCCGCGTTGGCGGGATAGATGCACTTGGTGGCGGTGCCGATCGAGAAGTCGACCTTCCCGCAGAACCCGGCGGTGTCGCTGCCCACGTAGCCGTTGGCGTCGGACGCCGCGGCCGCGGAGCAGGCGCCCATGACCAGGCTCTCGAGGCTGGCGCCGGCCCCGCCGACGTTGGTCATGGTCACGTTCGTCGACAGCGGCGTGCCGCCCGGCACCTGGTCGAGCGTGCCCACCAGCTTGTTGATCGCGCAGTTGGCACTGTTGGCCGCGCCGACCGAGCCACCCGCGCCGCTCCCCGTCGAGTAGCAGTTGATGGCGCCGTTGCTCTCCTTCAGCTGCATCGTCCCCGAGGAGAAGGAGTTGGCGTTGTTCACGATCTGGGCGCTGAACCCGGCCACCGAGAATGCAGCGGTGGTGCCCAGCGCGATGACGGCCAGTGCGGCGGCCGCGAACGGATGCCACGTGCGGGGCTCCCGCATCGAATGTTCCATTTCCCCCCGGTCCCTGGACGGTGGCGCCAACGCTGTCGTAGCGCAACGGATGTTTACCTGACCCGAAACCCCAAGTGGGGGACCCTCCACAACTGTTGCGCTGATTGCGCCCCGCGGAGCGGCGCCCCCCAGGGCGTCGACGGAGGCCGGCGGCGCTCGACGCCGGGGTTCAGCCGGCGGGAAACCCCGTCGCTCCCAGTGGCGGTACGGGGGCCCGGGCGAGGTCATTTGGCGGCCTCACCTACATTGGAGCCGTGGCCGTCGGCGACCGGGTGGACCAGTTCCGCGCCCTCGCCCGCCAGGCACTGCGCGATCTCTTCGACCAGCGCCAACCCTTCGGCCGTCTGGCGCTCGTCCAGGTCCTGATGCTGGCCGGCGACACGCTGGTCACGATCTCTCTCGCCGGGACGCTGTTCCTCTTCATCCCGACGGAGCAGGCCAAGGGCAAGGTGCTCCTCTACCTGCTGCTCACGCTGGCTCCGCTGGCCGTGGTGTCGCCCCTCCTCGGCCGGGTTATCGACCGCAGCCGCCGGGCGCGCAAGGCGATGGTCGTGTTCTCGGCCGTCGGCCGGGCCGTCCTCTGTCCGATCATGGCGTCGGACACCCACAGCCTCCTCTTCTTCCCCGAGGCGTTCCTCGTGCTGGTCCTGTCGAAGCTGTACCTGGTCACCCGCGGGGCCCTCGTCCCCGAGATGATGGCGCTGGCCCCGGCGGCCGCGTTCCCGCCGGACCAGGCGGCACCCGGGGAGGGCGCCCCCGAACCGACGACGTCCCCGCGCTCGTGGCGGGCCCACTCCGACCTCTCGGGCGGCGGCACGGCCGGCGCCGGCGTCCAGCCCGGCTATGCCGCGCTGAACGCCAGGCTGACCCTGCTCGGGACCCTGGCCGGGTTCGCCGCCTCGGTCCCCGGCGTGCCGCTGCTGCGCTTGGCCGGGGCGCCGGCCGTGCTCATCTTCGATGCGTTCGTGTTCGGGGCGGCGGCGATCGCCGGCTTCCGGCTGCCCATCCGCGCCGCTCGGCGAGCGGCCGCGGCGCTGGCTGACGCAGGCGCAGAGGAGCGGGCCACTGCCGCCCCGGCGGCGCAGGACGCGGACTGGACGTCACGCGGAGACTCCGACCTGGCCCAGCTGCAGCCCGCGGCCGACCCCGAGGTACTCCTCGGCCTGGCCGCCAACTCGCTGCTCCGCGGCATCGCCGGTTTCTTCGTCTTCCTGCTCGCCTTCGGCCTGCGGCGGGCGCACGCCGGCCTGCCCTGGTATGGCTTCGCCCTGGCGGCGAGCGGGGTGGGGTCGCTGCTCGGGCTCTCCCTCGTGCGGCGGCTGCGCCAGTTCCTCTCCGAGCCCCAGCTGCTGCTCGCCGCGCTCTGGCTGGTGGGCGCGATCGCGGCGCTCGCGGCCGCCTGGGGCGCGTTACCGGCCCAGGCTCTGCTGGCCCTCGCCATCGGCGTCGGCGGCGCCTGGGGCCAGCCCTCGTTCGACGCGATCACCCAGCGGTACGTACCGGTGGCCGAGCAGGGGCGGGCGTTCGCCCGCTTCGCCACCCGCCAGCAGCTGGTGTGGGTGGCGGCGGCGCTCCTGCCGGTCGTCGTCTCGTTCCCGTTGCCGGCCGGCGACGTCGTGATCGCCGCGTCGGCCGGCGCCGGCGGCCTCTTCTACGTGACCAGTCGCCGGGCGTCGCACTCCCGGGCACTGCCGCGCCAGCACCAGGCGCCCTGAGCGGCCTCGACGCCGAGGGGTGCCCGGGGTGCTCGACCAGCAGGGGTTGGAGATGACCGGCTCGGCCGAGGCGGTGGCCGCGTACGACCGGGCCGTCGAGCACCTGGTGCGCTTCCGGATCGACGTGCTCGAAGCGGTGGTGGCCGCCGTCCGCGATCCGAGCTCCGTCATGGGACGGGTGCTGAGCGCCTACCTGGCCCTGCTCTCGACCGAGGGGGCCGACGTCGCGCGGGCCGCCGCCGTCCTCGGCTCGATCGGCGACGACCGTCCCCTCGTCGAGCGCGAGCGGGCCCACCGCTCGGTGGTCGAGCGCTGGGTGGCGGGCGACCTGCGCGGCAGCGGGGCACTCCTCGACCGGCTCTCGGTCGAGTACCCGCGTGATCTCCTCGCCCTCTACGTCGGGCACCAGATCGACTTTCTGACCGGCGACGCGGCCAACCTGCGCGACCGGATCGGCCGGTCCCTGTCGGCCTGGAGCACCGACGACCCGGCGTTCGGCTTCCTCCTGGGCATGCACGCCTTCGGGCTGGAGGAGTGCAACCAGTACGGGCGGGCGGCCGACGCCGGGCTGGCGGCGTTGGCGGCCCACCCAGAGGACGTCTGGGGACTGCATGCGGTCGCGCACACCTACGAGATGCAGGGCCAGGTCCGAGACGGGCTGGGGTTCTTCGACGACCGCCGGCCGGACTGGAGCGGGGAGAACTTCCTTCGCGTGCACAACTCGTGGCACTACGCGCTGTTGGCGCTCGAGGGGGACGACGCGACCGGGGCGCTCGCCATCTACGACGAGGTGCTGCATCCCCCGGGCGCGCGCGACGTGGCCTACGAGCTGGTCGACTCGGCGTCCCTGCTGTGGCGGCTCGAGCTCGACGGCACGCCGCTCGGCGCGCGCTGGTCCCCGTTGGCGGACGCCTGGCGTCGGGTGCTCGTCCCGGGCTTCTACCCGTTCAACGACCTGCACGCCACGATGGCGTACGTGGGGGCCGGAGATCTCGACGAGGCGCGACGGGTGGTCGCCGCGCTCGAGCGGTCGGTCGAGGCGGCGGACCCGGCGGCGGCGGGCCGCCAACGGGCGACCGAGGTCGGTCGGGCGGTGTGTGCCGGTCTCGTGTGCTTCGCCACCGCGGACTTCGACGGCGCGCTCGAATCGCTGCTGTCTGTCCGCGGCTTCGTGCAAGCGTGCGGCGGAAGCCACGCCCAGCGGGACGTGGTAGAGCGCACGCTCCTCGAAGCGGCGATCCGGGCCGGGAGGCACGACCTGGCCCGGGCGCTGCTGAGCGAGCGGCTCAGCCTCCGGGAGTCGAGCGCCTACGCCTGGAGGAAGCGGGCCGAGCTCCTGGCCCGCCTGGGCGATCCGGTGGGTGCGCGGCGGGCGGAGGCCCGGGCGGCGGCGCTGGCGTCGGCCGCCGCGGCGACGCGCGGCTGACGGACCGCCTCAGTCCAGCCGGCGCTCGAGGGCGTCGACCGCCTGGCGGAGCTCGCCGGGCAGGCGGTCGCCGAACTGCGCGTAGTGCTCGCGGATGAGGGGCACCTCGGCGCGCCACTCGGCGGCGTCCACCCCCAGCAGCTCCTCCATGTCCTCCTTGGACACGTCGAGGCCTTCGATGTCGATCTCGCCGGGGGCGGGCACCCAGCCGACCGGGGTCTCGACCCCCTCGCCGCGGCCGCTCGAGCGCTCGAAGACCCACTCGAGGACGCGGGAGTTCTCGCCGTAGCCGGGCCAGAGGAACTGGCCGTTCTCGTCCTGGCGGAACCAGTTAACATAGAAGATCTTGGGCAGCTGGTCGGCGTCGGTCGACGCGCCGATCTTCAGCCAGTGCCCGAAGTAGTCGGCCATGTTGTAGCCGCAGAACGGCAGCATGGCGAAGGGGTCGCGCCGCAGGTTGCCGACGGCGCCGGCGGCCGCCGCGGTCGTCTCGGAGGCCATGATCGAGCCCAGGAACACGCCGTGGGCCCAGTCGAAGGACTGCAGCACGAGGGGGACGACCGAGGCGCGGCGGCCACCCAAGAGGATGGCCGAGATCGGGACGCCGGCCGGGTCCTGCCACTCGGGGGCGATGGCCGGGTCCTGGGCGGCCGGGGCGGTGAAGCGGGAGTTCGGGTGGGCGGCCGGCGTGCCCTTCTCGGGCGTCCAGTCCGCGCCCCGCCAGTCGGTCAGGTGGGCGGGCGGGTCGCTCATCTTCTCCCACCACACGTCGCCGTCGTCGGTGTAGGCCGTGTTGGTGAAGATGACGTTGGCGGCCAGCGTCAGCATCGCGTTGGGATTGGTGTTCATGTTGGTCCCCGGCGCCACGCCGAAGAACCCAGCCTCAGGGTTGATGCCGTAGAGGCGGCCGTCGGCCCCGAACTTCATCCAGCAGATGTCGTCGCCGATCGTCTCCACCTTCCATCCCGGGAGGGTCGGGATGAGCATGGCCAGGTTGGTCTTGCCGCAGGCCGACGGGAACGCACCCGAGACATAGCGCGTCTCGCCGTCGGGGGAGGTGAGCTTCACGATCATCATGTGCTCGGCCAGCCAGCCGTCGTCGCGGGCCATCACCGAGGCGATGCGCAGGGCGAGGCACTTCTTGCCGAGGAGGGCGTTGCCGCCGTAGCCCGAGCCGTAGGAACTGATCGCCCTCGTCTCTGGGAAGTGGACGATGTACTTGTTCTCTGCATCGCAGGGCCACGGCACGTCGGCCTGCCCCGGCTCGAGCGGCGCCCCCAGGCTGTGCAGGCAAGGGACGAACTCGCCGTCGTCGCCCAGCACCTCCAAGGCGCCGGTGCCCATCCGGGTCATGATCCGCATCGAGACGGCGACGTAGGCCGAGTCGGTTAGCTGGACCCCGAGGTGGGCGATCTCCGAGCCGAGAGGGCCCATGGAGAACGGCACGACGTACATCGTCCGACCGCGCATCGAGCCCGCGAACAACTTGTCCAGCGTGGCGCGCATCTCGGTCGGGTCCCGCCAGTTGTTGGTCGGACCGGCGTCGATCTCGCGCTGAGAACAGATGTAGGTCCGGTCCTCGACGCGCGCCACGTCGCCCGGGTCCGAGTGCGCCCAGTAGCTGTGGGGGCGCTTGGCGTCCGCCAGCCGGATGAAGGTGCCCGCGTCGACCAGGGTCTGGCACAGCCGGTCGTACTCCTCTGCCGACCCGTCCAACCACTCCACTCGATCGGGGGTGGTCAGCGCGGCCACCTGCTGCACCCACTCGAGCAGCTTGCGATTGTTGGTCGGTGCCATCCTGTATCGCTTCCTCCTCCGACGCGAGCGGTCGGACCGGCCTCGAGCGGGCGACTGATGCGGCGCACAATGCTAGGCATGGTCCGTCGTGGACCCCAAACCACCGCGCTCGCTGGGTGGCGAGGACGCCTTGGTCGAGGCTATCGCCGCACTGCTCGACGGCTCCGAAGGTGCGCCGCCGGCCGGCGAGCTCTGGGCGGGCGATGACGCGGCCGTGGTCTCGGCCACGCCCGGGGACCCGACGAGGGTGCTCCTCACCGTCGACGCGGTCGTCGAAGGCGTGCACGTGGACCTCGCGCGTTGCTCGCCCGAGGACCTCGGGTGGAAGGCGCTCACCGTCGCCGTCAGCGACATCGGCGCCATGGGTGGCCGCCCCAGCCGGGCCGTGGCCTCACTCGGGGGCCCCGCCGGCGCCGACGTGCTGCGCATCGTGGCCGGCCTGGCCGAGGCGGCGGCCGCCTGGGGGTGCCCTGTCGTCGGCGGCGACCTGACCGACGCCCCGGTCGTGGTCGTCTCGGTCACCGTGGTGGGGTGGTTGGGGGACGGCCCGGCGGCGGTCACCCGGGCCGGTGCCCGACCCGGCGACCGGCTCTTCGTGACCGGCCCCCTCGGCGCGTCGGCGGCGGGCCTGCGGGTGCTGCGGGCGGCGAGCGAGGCGGGCCCGGCCTGGGTGCCCGAGGACCCGGCGGCGGCGGCCGCGGTGGCCGCGCACCGGCGGCCCCGGGCGCGCCTCGTCGAGGGCTGGACCGCCCGGCACGCCGGCGCCAGCGCCATGCTCGACTGCTCCGACGGGCTGTCGCTCGACCTGCACCGGCTGGCCCGGGCCTCGGCCGTGGGGCTGGCGCTGGACGCAGTGCCGGTTGCCGCCGGGGCCACCGAGGCCGAGGCGCTGGGCGGGGGCGAGGACTACGAGCTGGTGGTGGCGACCCGCGATCCCGACGCCCTCCTCGCCGCGTTCGCGGCGGCGGGCCTCCGGCAGCCGATCGGCATCGGCGAGTGCACCGGGGGCACCGACGAGCGCCGGCTGGGGGGCGGCCCGCTGCCCGTCCTCGGCTTCCAGCACCGGGTCGGGGGGGCGCCGGGGGACGCCGGAGGCACCTGAGGCGCGGCCCGGCGGCCGCGGCGGTTCAGCGGGCGGGGACGGTGCGGCGGGGCGGCTTCACCACGCGCCCGGCGCGCAGGCACGAGGTGCACACGTGCAGCCGGCGCGGGGAGCCGCCGACGAGTGCCCGGACGCGCTGGATGTTGGGGTCCCAACGGCGCTTGGTGCGCCGGTGGGAGTGGCTGACGCTCATCCCGAACGACGGTTTCTTCCCGCAGAGCTCGCACACCGCTGCCATGGCCGACGTCCCTTTGCGATCGGGTCTCCTCGGACACCCGCCGAGCGCGGGCGGCGGCGGCCGGACAGGCCGTGGAGAACGGCCCGAAGATTAGCATCCGTCCCATGGGCTCCCAGGAGGCGCTGGTCGCCGCCGACCTCCGCCGGGTCATGGTGGCCTACCGCGACGTGCTGCTGACGCACCAGCAGGTGATCAACCGGCTCAACGTCTACCCGGTGCCCGACGGCGATACCGGGACCAACATGGCCCGGACGCTCGAGGCGGTCGTCGAGGAGCTGGACGGCCTCGGTCCGGACGAGTCCATGGTGGACGTGTGCCGGGCCATGGCGCACGGGTCGCTCATGGGCGCCCGTGGCAACTCGGGGGTCATCCTCTCTCAGTTCCTGCGGGGCCTCGCCGATCGGTTCGGCCGCGGCGCGACCGTGGGCTCGACCGACATGGCCGAGGCGCTCGTCCACGCCTCGGACCTGGCCTATGAGGCCGTCATGCGGCCGGTGGAGGGCACCATCTTGACCGTGGCGCGCGCGGCCGGCGAGGGCGCGTCCACCGTGGCGGCCGCCGGCGATCGGCTGGTCGGGGTGGCGGCCGCCGCGCACCGCGCGGCGACCGTCGCCCTGGCCGACACGCCGAACCAGCTGGAGGTCCTGGCCAAGGCCGGGGTCGTCGACGCTGGCGGCGCGGCCCTCGTGCTCTTGTTCGACGCCCTGTTGCTGGTGCTCGACGGCCGACCGATGCCCGACGCCCCGCCGCTCGACTCGCTGGCGCCGGGCGCCGAGATGTGCGCGGCCGAGGAGGGGCTGGCCGGCGGGCCGCGCTACGAGGTCATGTACCTGTTGTCGGCCCCCGACGACACCATCGGCGACTTCAAGGAGGTCTGGGCCGGCCTCGGCGACTCGATCGTGGTGGTGGGCGGCGACGGCCTGTGGAACTGCCACATCCACACCGACGACATCGGGGCCGCGGTGGAGGCCGCACTCGAGTCCGGCCGGCCCCGCAGCATCCGGGTGACGGACCTGCACGAGCAGGTGGAGGAGGAGCGTTGGGTGCGCGAGGGGGCGGCCGCGTCCGAGCCCGAGCTCGCCGGCCCCCCGCCCACGACCGGCGTGGTGGCCGTCGTGACCGGCGGCGGCGTCGGACGCATCTTCCGTTCGCTCGGCGTGCACCACCAGGTGCTGGGCGGCCAGTCGATGAACCCCTCCACCGCCGAGATCCTGGCCGTGGTGGAGCAGGTGGGTTCCGACGAGGTGGTCATCCTCCCCAACAACGCCAACATCATCCCCGTTGCCGAGCAGGTCGACTCGTTGAGCGACAAGGTGGTGCGCGTCGTGCCGACCAAGAGCATCGTGGAGGGGTTCGCGGCGCTCCTCTCCTATGACCCGGCGGCCGAGTCCAAGGCCAACGCAGAGGCGATGGCCGGCTCGGCCTCGCACGTGGTCTCGGCCGAGGTGACCCGGGCCGTGCGCGACGCGCCGACCGAGGCCGGTCCCGTGCGGGCCGGGGACTGGATGGGGCTCTCGGAGGACGGGGTGCTGTCGATCGGCGACTCGCCGGCGGCCGCGGCCTGTCCGCTGCTCGAACGGCTGATCGGCCCGAGGCACGAGCTCGTCACCCTGATCGAGGGAGAGGGGGCCACCCCGGGCGACACGCGGCGCATCAGCCAGTGGCTGTCGGACCGCCACCCCTCGGTCTCGATCGAGGTGCACCACGGCGGCCAGCCCCTCTACCCCTACCTCCTCGGCATCGAGTGAACCAGGGGTCCTCGCAGGCGGCGGCGCCCGCCGGCCCGGTGCCCGCCGGGCGCAAGTTCCGCCAGCTGGCCGCCCAACCCGTCCACGTCTTGGCCTCGGTGAAGCCGGCCAAGGCCAAGGCCCTGGAGAGCGCGGGGATCGAGAGCGTGCTCGACCTGCTCACGATCTACCCGCGCCGCTACCTCGACCGCACCCGCCAGGTAGACGTGGCGGACATGGCGGTCGGCGACGAGGCGGTCGTGCTGGCCGAGGTGCGCGCGGCGCGGGCGCCGCGGGACCGGCGCGGCCGCGTGCGGGTCGAGCTCGAGGTCTTCGACGACAGCGGCACCCTCCAGGTGGTCTTCTTCAACCAGCCCTGGCGCGAGCGGCAGCTGGCCGCCGGGTCCCAGGTGCTCTTGTGGGGGAAGTTGGCCGAGTACCGGGGGGTCCGCCAGCTGGTCAACCCGGTCGTCGACCTCCTCGTTTCGACCGAGGAGCAGTCGGTGGGCCGGCGCCAGCGGATGCTGCGGATCGTGCCCGTCTATCCGGCCTCGGCCAAGGCGGGCCTGAACAGCTGGGAGCTCGGGACCTGGATCGAGGACGCCCTCGAGCGGGCGGGCGCCTTCGCCGATCCGCTGCCGGCGGCCGAGCGGCGCCGGCTGCGCCTGGTGGACCGCACCGAGGCCCTGGAGAAGATCCACCGGCCCGAGTCGGTGGCCGACTTCGACCGGGCGCGCCGTCGCCTCGCCTTCGACGAGCTGCTCTTGGTCCAGCTGCCGCTCGTGCTGCGGCGCCGGGCGCTCGAGGCGGCGGCCCGGCCCATCCGCCACCGGGTGGCGGCCCTCGGCCGCCCCGGGGCGCCGGGCCAGCCCGCCCTGGTCGAGGCCTTCGTGGCGCAGCTGCCCTTCGAGCTCACCGCCGCCCAGCGGCGGGGC
>DATNIB010000039.1:0-18188 GCA_035604685.1 Acidimicrobiales bacterium
GAGCGCCCGCCGTTGGTCCGCCACCCCCCAGCGCTCCCGGTAGCGGGTGACGGCGCGGGCCGCGTCGCGCCAGAGGTCCTGGGCGGCCGCGGTCGCCGGCCGCGGGCCGAGCGCCCGGACCAGGTGTCCGGGCACGATCAACGGCCCGATCGCCCGCCGGGGCTCGCCCACCCCGACGGCGACGCCCGCCGTGCCCGCCCACCCGTCCACCGAGTCCTCGACGTCGCGGACCGCCCCACCGCCGTCGAGCGCGGCGGCCCACGCCTCGACCACGTCCCGGCGGGGCAGGCCGTCCGGCGACGCGCCCAAGGCCGCCGCGAAACGCCGCTCGTCCACCCCGCCAGCCAGCCACTTCGACCGACCCCACACCGCCCGGACCTCCGCGGAGGCGAACCCCAGCGCCACGGCCCGCGACCGCCAGGCGACGGCCGCGTCGGCCTCGGGCGCGCGCTTGTCGTCCCGGGTGGTGGCCCAGGCGACCCGCCGGGCCCGCCCCGAACCAAGCCCGCGGGCGGCCACCGTCTCTTCTATGTCCGCCCGGCGGGAAGAGAACGCACCGATCACGAGCGGCGGCACCCCCGCCACCTCCAGGTACCCCTTGGCTGTCCGCACCCACTGGACCCCCAACCGCTCCCGAAGGGCCCCGCGGAGGTGCGCGCGGTAGAGCTCGCCGGCGGCCCGCCGGTGGGCGAAGAGGCCGCGGCCGTCGACCGCGCTCCACCGGCCGTCGGCCCCCTGGGCCAGGTTGGCCAGCACCAGGTGGGTGTGCAGATGCGGATCCGCGGCCCGGCTTGTCCCGTGGGTGAAGGCCGCGGCGGTCGCCCCGGTGACCGGGAGGAGCGACCGGTCCGCGCCGCTGCCCCGCCGCACGGCCACCGCCCGGCGCTCGACATAGTCGAAGGCCGCGGCGACCGCCGCCTCATGGGCGCCCAGCACTTCGCCGGCCACCTCCGGCGGGGCCAGCGCCAGCAGCACGCTCACCGACTTGGGGGCGGCGAAGGTGAGGTCGAACGCGCTGACCGACCCCGGACGCCCGGGGCCGAGCGAACGACCGTCGGCCGGGCGCCGACCCGAGAGCATCGCCTCCAACTGGGCGGCGGCGACCCCGTCGGCCAGGCCGAGCCGTCCGGCCCCCCGCCCGATCCAGCGTCCGGGTTGGCCGCGCCCCAGCCCGCTACCGGTGACCTCCGGCCAACCGCCCGAGACGAACGACAGCTCCGACGCCAGATCGGCCAGGTAGTAGTCGCCCCGGCTGTGGTGGAGGGGAAAGACAGTCAGCACCGGCCGCCGGCGCGAGGGGCCATCGGCCGAGCGAACGCCAACGACCTCGCTGCGGACCTGGCGGCCCGGCCGGCTACCCCTCCCGGTACCGGGCCAGCACCCGGCGCGCGGCGGCCGCGCCGAGGTCGACCCAGTCGGCCGGCTCCTCGACGCGGGCCTCCGGGCCCGCCTGGAGGAGGAGCCGCTCCAACCAGGCCACCCCGCCGACGGCCAGCGTGACCACGGCGCCGCGGTCGCTCTTCTCCATGGTGAGCACCGGCACGGTGTCGACCACCCAGACGGCGTCGGGACCGAGGGCGAGGCGCACCACGGTCGCACTGGGGCCCGGCACGTAGGCGTCGGCCCCGGGGTCCGCCAACGCCACCGGTTCGGGCGCCTCGCCCACCTCGCGCATCGAGCGCACCCGGTCGACCCGGAACCGCCGGACGCCGTCCGCGCGGTGGCAGTAGGCGTCGAGATACCAGTGGCCGTCGAGCGAGACCACGCGGATCGGGTCGACCGTGCGCCGGGTCACCTCGTCGGTCGACCCCGAGTGGTACTCGATGTCGAGGCGCCGGCGCTCCTCGACGGCCCGACGGACGTCGGACAGCAGGGAGGGTGACGGGAGATCCACCACCAGGGCGGGCCGTTCGCCCAGCGCGGCGTCGAGTTTGGCGAGGGCGCGAGCGAGCGAGCCGTCCTCGTCGGCCCCCGGGACCGCCAGGATGGTCCGCCCGGCCGCCGACAGTGCGAACCCCTCGGCCGCCGTGAGGCGCCGCGGCCGGGCCAGCTCCTCTGAGAGGAACGTGGTCACGGCCGTGTCGGTCACGACGATCTCCATGAGGACGTCGGGCGAATACGGGGGCAGCCCGCAGCAGGCCGCCAGCTCCAGTTCGCGCACGAGCTCGTCCTCGGCGAGGCCGAAGCGGCGCGCCACCTCCTCGATCGGGGCTTCGCCCACCCGGGCCAGCCAGCCCACGATCGCGAGCAGGCGACGGAGGCGGAGGCGGGTGTCGCTCGAGGCCGAGGCGTCGTCGCCCCCGATCCCCTCGGTCGGCGGCTCGCCCCGACCCGGGCCTCCCCGCCCGCCGCGACGCCGCGGGCGCGGCGGCGACGCGGCCGCGGCGACGATCGCCTCCAGCCAGGTCACCAGGCGGTCGCGCTCTTCCGCCGGCCCGATCACCCGCGCGTGGTCCAAGAGGCCCAGCAACCACGAGCGGAAGGCGGCGGGGCTGGCCACCCCCAGGCGCAGCACGACCGAGCCGTCGGCTCGGCGCTGCTGGACGGCGGCCTGGCCCACCTCCTCGACCACCCGTCCGGCCTCGACCGGGTCGACCACGACGATGACGTCGTCCTCCTCGTCGGTCCCGAGGCGCCAGGGCTCCTCGGGCGCTCCGCCAGCCGCGTCGAAGCCGTCGGGGAGCGCGCCGCTGCCGGGCTCGCCGACGCTCGGGACGTCCTCGATGCGGTCCACCCGGAACGTGCGGGCGTCGTCGCGCGCGGCGTCCCACCCGACCACATACCAGCGCCCGTGGCGGAACCACAGACCGCCGGGTGCGAGGTCGCGCCGCTCGCCCCGGTAGGAGAACTGCACCCGCGCCCTCGTGCGCACGGCCTCGAACAGCGGCACGAGGGCGGCGGGCGGCACGAAGGAGGCGAGCGGCCGGGTGTCGCTCAACCCGGTCGCGCCCAACTTCAACAACGCGTCCCTCCCGCTAGGATCGCCCAGGTGCACGCCGGCGACGGCGAGATGGAGGGCCGCCTGCTCGTCCGGCGCCAGCTCGAGGTCCGGCAGGTAGAACGCCTCGGGGTCGATCCGGTACCCATACTGCTCGGGTCCGCCGATCGACTCGGTGAGGACCGGGATCCCCTCCTCGCGCAGCAGCCGCTTGTCGCGTTCGAAGGCCTGGCGCCGGGCGTCCTTGCCCGCCGGGTAGCCGGGCACGTCGCCCGCCAGCTCGTCCAGGGTGAGCGGACGCGTGGCGTTGAGCAGGACCAGCACGAGATCGGTGAGCCGCTCGAGGCGGTCGAGCTTCGCCATCGGCGTCAGGTTAGGACGGCGGTCCGATGAGCCCGTCGCCGTGGGCCTTCCAGGCCCACGCGCTCAGCTGGCTGGTCGTGGTCGCCGCCGCCGTCGGCTACTGGCGGGTGCTGCGCCGAGGGGGCATCGACGCCACGCGGCGCGAGGTGCTGGCCTTCGCCGGGGGCCTGGCCGCCGCGCTGGTCGCCCTCACCTGGCCGCTGGCCGACCTGGCCCGCGGCTCGCTCACCGCGCTCGTCTGTCAGCGGCTGCTCCTCCTGCTGGCCGTGCCGGGACTGCTCATGGTGGGCCTGCCCGAGGCGCTGGTGGTCCGCTGGACCCGCCCGCGGGTGATCGACTCGTTGGTCCGCTGGTGCAGCCGCCCGCCGATCGCGGTGCCGCTCGTCACGACCTGCGCCGTGGCCACGCTGACGACCGCCGCGGTGGACGCCTCGGCGAGCCAGGCGGTCGTGCGCGCCGCGCTGGACGCGGTGCTGGTGGCCGCCGGCTCGGTCCTGTGGCTCCCGGTCGCGCGCGGGTTCCCGGCGACCCACCGGCCGTCGCCCCTCGGGCGGGCCGGCTACCTCATCGTCCAGTCGATCGTGCCCAGCTTTCTCGCCATCGTCTGGATCTTCGCCCGGCACCCCCTGTACCCGGCGTTCGCCCACAGCGCCACCATCGGCGGAGTCTCGGCCGTCCTCGACCAGCAGCTGGCCGGCTTCGTGGCCAAGTTCGCGACCATCGCCGTCCTCTGGGCGGTCGCCTTCGTGGGGCTGTCCCGGGCGCACCTGCTCGGAGCCGCGGGAGAAGACGCCGATCCGTTGCGGTGGGCCGACGTCCAGCGGCAATTCGAGCGCGCCGACCGCGCACAGAGACCCAAGAGCGCCTGGTTCCCGGGCGCCCGCCCGGGAGAGACCGGCGCGGCCTCGGCGGCCGAAGACCACTGATCGACTCGCCCCCGCTCCCCGATGCCGCGCCCCGGCACCGAGGCGGCTCAGTGAATGAGCTTGATGTAGCTGAACATCGGGAGGTAGAGGCAGATGATGATCGTGCCGACGACGGCGCCCATCACGACCACCAAGAAGGGCTCCAGGATCGACGTCAGGTTGTCGACGGTCTGGTCGACCTCGCCGTTGTAGAACTCCGAGACGCGCGCCAACATCTCGTCCAGGGCGCCGGTCTGCTCGCCCACCTCGACCATCTGGACGATCAGCACGGGGAAGACGTTCTCCATCTCCTTCATGGGTTCGGCGAACGTCCGGCCCTCCCGCACCTTGGCCTTCACGTGGAGGACTGCCTGCTCGAACAGGGCGTTGCCCGATGAGTTGGCGACGATGTCGAGGGCCTCGAGGGCCGGCACGCCGGCCGACAGCATCGAGGAGAGCGTCGCCGAGAAACGGCTCAGGGCCGCCTTGTGGGCGAGGTCGCCGAACACCGGCGGACGGAGCTTGAAGGTGTCCCACTTCAGCCGGCCGGCCGGCGTCTTGACCCACCGTTTGAACAGGATGAAGCCGCCCACCGCGCAGGCGATGATCACCAGCACGTGCCAGCTGACCAGGGCGTCGGAGACCGAGATCAAGAGGCGGGTCGGCAGGGGGAGCTTGCCGCCGAGGCTGGCGAACAGCTTCTTGAAGATCGGCACCAGGACCGTCATCATGACGAGGAAGATCACGCCGATCACGCTGATCACCACGATCGGGTAGGTCATGGCGCCGCGGATCTTCCGGTTGAGCTCGACCTCCTTCTCCAGCGTGGCCGCCGTGTTCTTCAACACGATGTCGATGCTGCCGCCGGCCTCGCCGGCTTCCACCATCGAGACGTACAACGAGTCGAAGACCTTGGGGTGCTTGCCGAGCGCCCGGGAGAGGGAGATGCCGGCCTCGACGTCTTCGTGGACCTCGCGTAGCTGGGCCGCGAAGTACTTGTTCTCGACCTGCGCGGCGAGCACCGCCAGCGAGCGGCTGATGGATAGACCGGAGTCCACCATGGTGGCGAACTGGCGCGTGAAGACCGCCACCTCCTTGGGCTTGATCTTGTCCGTGAACCCCGGGATGACGATCTCGGTCTTGAGACCCGCCCCCTTGGCGGGGGTGACGGCGACCGGCAGGTACCCCATCTGGCGCAGGCGGCCCACCACGATGGGCAGGCTGTCCCCGTCCAGGGTCCCTTCGACCAGATTCCCCATCTGGTCCCGCACCTTGTAATCGAACGTCGTCGCCACGTCAGTCCTCTCTTTGCGCCAGCGAGCCTGGTCCGCTCATCAGTCGGTCAACTGCATCGAACTCAGGTGGTTCTGCAGGTCCTCTTCGCTGCGGCACCGGTCCTTGGCCATGGCGACCGTGATCTGCTGCTGCTTCACGAGGAGGGCCAGGCTCTGGTCCATCGTCTGCATCCCGAACTGACCCCCGGTCTGCATGATCGACGCGACCTGGTGGGTCTTCGCGCCCCGGATCAGGTTCTGCACCGCGGGGGTGCAGACGAGGACCTCACACGCCGCCACCCGGCCCTGTCCGTCCTTGGTCGGCACCAGCTGCTGGGTCACCACGCCCTGGAGGGACGAGCCGAGCTGGATGCGGATCTGCTCCTGCTGGTTGGCCGGGAAGACGTCGATCACCCGGTCGATGGTCGACGGGGCGTCCTGGGTGTGCAGGGTGGCGAACACCAGGTGGCCGGTCTCGGCGGCGGTGAGCGCCGTCGAGATCGTCTCCAGGTCCCGAAGCTCACCGACCAGCACCACATCGGGGTCCTGGCGGAGCACGCGGCGCAGGGCCTCTGAGAACGACGCGGTGTCCTCCCCGATCTCGCGCTGGCTGATCACGCAGCGCTTGTGGGTATGGAGGAACTCGATCGGGTCCTCGACGGTCACGATGTGGAGCGGCTTCGTGCGGTTGATGATGTCGATGAGCGAGGCCAGCGACGTCGACTTCCCCGACCCCGTGGGACCCGTGACGAGCACCAGCCCGCGCCGCAGGTCGGTGAAGCTGCGGACCGAGCCCGGCAGCCCGAGGGTGTCGAACTCCGGGATGTCGTGGGGAATCGGCCGCATGGCCACCGCGATCGTGCCGCGCTGGAGGGCGACGTTGACACGGAACCGGCCCACGCCAGCCACGGAGTGGGACGTGTCGAGCTCGTGCTCGGCCTCGAAGCGCTCGCGCTGGGTTTGGGGCAGGATCCCGAACACCATCTCGCGCAGCGTCTCGGCCTCGAGGCTGTCGATGTCGGGCATGGGCCGCAGCGCGCCGTGCAAGCGCACCGTCGGCGGGATGTTGGCGCTGAGGTGCAGGTCGGACGCGCCGATGCTGATCACGTAGCGCAACAGGTCGTCGATGTGGAGGCGGAACCCCGTGTCGGTGTTGCGACGCTTGTTGAGCGAGGCGGAGCCTCCGAGCGCGACCACGAGCGGCGGTGCGTCGGGCACCGGCACGTCCGCCGCCACCGGTGGATCGATCGGCACCATCACGCGGGGCGGTGGCGGCGGGGCCATGGGCGGTGGCGGCGGGGGCGGTGGCGCCTCCTGTGCGCTGACCCGGGCCCCGACGGGCGCGTCGGCGCCGACCTCGCCCCCTCGCGCATGGCGCGGCGGGGTCAGGCCCTGGTCGGCGGTGAGCAGCGCCGAACCGTTGGCGTGGCGTGGCGTGGCGGCAGCGGTCGGCGGCTCGGGCACGGGTGCGCCCTGCGAGAGGCCGTTGGTCTGGGCGTCGTGGCCGTTGCTCGACGGCACCCGGGAGTCGGGCTGATCGCCCACGTGACCGTTGGCCGCGTGTCCGTTGGCGAGGTGGCCGTTCTCGGCGGGCGCTGGTGCGGGACGCGCGCCGGGCGCCAGCAGCCGGTCGATCACCAGGGGATCGCCCAGCACCGGCACGATCTCATACCCGAGCAGGTCGCCCAGGGACCCGACGTCGATCGGATCCGGGGGTTCGGCGAAGGCGAGCACCGCCTGCTTGCCGACGACGCGCACCGGCACGGCGCGCTGGTCGCGGGCCAACAACGGCGGGATCAGACGCATGACGTCGGGAGCGGGTGGCTCGGTCTCCAGATTGACGGTCGGCAACCGGGCCAGCTGGCCCATGGTGTTCACGACGACGCCGACCAGGCCGGGGTTCTCGGCGATGAGGACGGCGCTGAGCGCGACGTCGGCCTCGGTGGCATGGGCCAGCGATCCGGAGATCGCCTCTTCGGACACGAAGCCGCCCGCCACCAGGGCCCGGGCCAGCCGGCGCGACCACTCGGCCCGCGCGTCGCTCGTGATGGGGCTCATACGACCACCCGCAGAACTTCTTCGAGCGTCGTGGCGCCCTGTATGGCCTTCAGGAGGCCGTCCTGGCGCAGGGTGCGCATGCCCTGTTCGCAGGCCATGCGCTCGACCTCGGCAATGGAGGCTTGCTTGATGATCATTCCCGCGATGTCCTCCGTCACGTTCATGACCTCGGCCAGGACGACCCGGCCGAGGTATCCGGTGTGCCCGCACGTCCGACAACCGACCGCGCGGTAGAGCAGGCTGGTGTCGAGTCCCTCCAAGTCGCCGTCCTTGTAGCCGGCGGCGTAGAACTCCTTCTCGGATGCGTCGTAGGCCTCCTTGCACACCGAGCAGAGCACGCGGGCCAACCGCTGGGTGAGGACGCTCCCGATCGCGGAGGTGACCAGGAAGGGCTCGACGCCCATCTCGGTCAGGCGCAGCGGGGTCGCGGCGGCCGTGTTCGTGTGCAACGTCGTGAGCACGAGGTGCCCGCTCAGCGCGGCCTCCATGGCGATCTTGGCCGTTTCAGGATCGCGGACCTCTCCGATCAGCACGATGTCGGGGTCGGCCCGCAGGATGGAGCGCAGCGCGGTCGAGAACAGCAGCCCCGCCTTCGGGTTGATCTGCACCTGGGTCACCCCGTCGATCTGGTACTCGACCGGGTCCTCGACGGTCACCACGCTCTTCTCGGAGGTCAGGATCTCGGCCAGCGTCGCGTAGAGGGTGGTGGTCTTCCCGGCCCCCGTCGGGCCGGTCACCACGATCACGCCGTAGGGCTGGCGGTAGGCCTTGGCGAAGCGCTCGAGGGTGTCCGGATCGAAGCCGAGCTCGGGCAGCGTCCGCAGGCTGCGCGACTTGTCGAGCAGCCGCATGACGACCGTCTCGCCGTAGACGCTCGGGAGGGTCGCCAGCCGCAGGTCGATCTGGCGGTCGCTCATCGACACCGACACCCGCCCTTCCTGGGGGATGCGGTGCTCGGCGATGTCCATCTCGCCCAGCACCTTCAGCCGACTGACGACCGAGGACGCGATGGCCGGCGAGGCCGACGACGTGTCGTGCATGACGCCGTCGATCCGAAACCGGATCCGCAGGGCGTTCGGCGTCGGCTCGATGTGGATGTCCGAGGCCCGCTCGTTCAGCGCTTGGAGGATGAGCAGGTTGACATACCGGACGATGGGCGCGTCTTCGACGACGGCCTGCAGATTCTGCAGTTCAGCGTCGGCAGGACCGCTCGAGTCGGCGGCGTCCTGGGCGAGCGCCGCGACCTCCTTGCTCGAGTCGCGCGAGATCCGGAGAAACGTCTCGATCTGGGACCGGGTGGCGACGACCGGCTTGAAGTTGCGGCCCATGATGCTGCGCAGGTCGTCCATCGCGAAGACGTCCGTCGGATTGGCCATCGCCACGACGGGCATGCCGCCCTCGAACCCGATCGGCAGCACGCAGTGACGAACCGCGGTCGCCTCCGGGATGAGGGACACCGCGTTCCGGTCGATGTTGATGGTGTTGAGGTCGACGAATTCGAGTCCGACCTCCTTCGCCATCGCCCACACCAGGTCGTCCTCGGTGGCGATCTTGTTGGTGAAGAGATAGCGAGCCAGCGCCTCACCGGTCTGGTGGTGCGCGACCAGCGCAGCCTGCATGGCCTCGATCTTCACGCGGCCGGACTCGACCAACAGTCGCGCGAGCGGGGGGCCGGCGATCGACGTGGGGACGGCGGGACCCGGCAGCGTCGGCGCGGCGGTCGTCGGCGGGGCCGCGATGTCCTTGGCCGCCGCCTCGAGGGACGAGGCCAGCTCGGTCGAGATCGGACTGAACGCCGCCGTGCCCGTGGCCGCTGGCGGTGCCCCGAGATCGGCGATCGGCGGCAGCACGTTGTCGAATCCAGGAACGCCGTCCCAGCTGCCGACCGGGGCCGGCGCGGCGGGGAACTCGGGGACCGGCGGTGTCGGCCCGCCGGGCGCGGGGAGTGACGCCGTGCCAGTCCAGCTCGCCGCGGGGGGGGTCTCGGCAGTCGCGCGTGCCTCGTCGGCCTCGGTGTAGAGCTGCTCGATCACGCGCATGATCTGGTCGTCGCGGGCGACGACCGCCACGAACTCGCGCCCGAGGCTCACCCGCAGCGTGTCCATGGTGAAGAGGTCGCCCGGCTGGGCGAGGGCGATCACGGGTGTGCCCAGCCGTCGCCCGATCGGCACCGCGCAGTACTGACGCGCCACGGCCTCGGGCAGCAGCTGGGCCGCGCCGGGCGCGATCGCCGTCTGGGTCAGGTCGACGAAGCGAAGGTTGTGCTCCTCGGCCAGTCGCCGGGCATCCGCCGTCGCGGTGTCAGTCATGCAGCGCGACCCCAGGCACGCGCCGCGTCCCATCGGCGCCAACATCGAGCGTGGGGAACGGCCGACAAATTGCCTGCATCCGCATGGGGACCCCTCGGGCCGGCCGGGCCCGGTCCCTGGTGCCCGGTACCTCTATGCCACTCCGAGCGTAATCCCGGGGCACCCCCCGACTGGGGGACCGTCGGGCCCATTTTCCCTGGCAACGAGGTACTTCTCACAAAGCGTGAGGGGCTAACCTCGCAGCGCGATGGAGCCGACCGCACCGGCCCGAGCGATTGCCGCCGTGGCCAGCGGGCTGCTCGGCGCATCGATCGGATCGTTCCTGAACGTCGTCATCTACCGGGTCCCGCGGGCCATGTCGATCGTGCGACCGCCCTCGCACTGCCCGAAGTGCGGCACCGAGCTCGGAAGCGCCGAGAACGTGCCGCTCCTGTCCTGGCTGGTGCTTCGGGGCCGGTGCCGCCACTGCGGGGAGCCGATCTCGCCTCGCTACCCCATTGTCGAGCTCGCTGGGGCGGGCCTCTTCGTCGCGTTTTCCCTGGTCCTGAGCTCCTTCGCGCCCGTCGCCTCGCTCGACTGCCTGGCGGCCGCCGCCCTCGCCGCGGCCATGATCGCCATCGACCACCTCGCCGTGCCGCGCTCGGTCGCCCTGTTCGCGGTCCTCGGCGCCGCGACGTTGGCCCTGGTCTCGGTCACCGGACACGAAGACGGCCGGTTGCCCTGGGCGGCTCTCGGCGCGGCCGCGAGCGCGGTCGGAACGGGGTTTGTGCTCTGGCTGGCGGGTCGCCGCCGCAACCCGGGCGAGCCCGACCCGGCTCGGCTGCCGCTCACCCTCGGGGTGGTGCTCGCCTCGCTCGGCTGGGGTGCCGGCTGGCTCTGGCGACCGGGCGGCTTCGTGGTGGCGGCCGTCAGCACCGCGCTCTGCGGGCTCTCGGTCGCCCGGCGGGGGACGTTTTCGACCCTGCCCGGCGCCGCCTGCTTGCTCGGGCTGGCAGTCCTCGTGCTGGCCGGAGCGCTGGGACACGCCTGAAGCACGGGAGCGAGCGGCTTAGCCGCCGCCGGTGCGGACCAGGCCCCGTCGCTCGAGGACGACCCGGAGATCGTGCGGATTGCTCGCCACCTGCAGCGCCTCTTGCAACGTGATGGCTCCCTGCTCGAGCAGCCCGGCGAGACATTGGTCGAAGGTCCGCATCCCGTAGTACTCGCCCTCGGCGATGATGGTCTCGATGTCGGACGTGAGTTCGGGGTCGATGATGCACTGGCGGACCCGGCCGTTCACGACCATGACCTCGAAGGCGGCCACCCGACCCTGCCCGTCTGCCCGGCGCACCAGGCGTTGGGCGACCGTGCCCTTGAGCGAACCGGCCAGGGTAACGCGGATCTGGTTGTGCTGGTGCGGCGGGAAGAAGTCGACCACCCGGCTGATCGTCTCGGTGGCGTTGATCGTGTGCAGGGTCGAGAGTACGAGGTGGCCGGTCTCGGCGGCGGACAGCGCGGCGAACGCCGTCTCGGGGTCGCGCATCTCCCCCACCAGGATCACGTCGGGGTCCTGGCGCAAGACGACCCGCATGGCGCTGCTGAACGAGTCGGTGTCGAACCCCACCTCGCGCTGGTCGATGGACGCCAGCTGGTCCCGGTGCAGGTACTCGATGGGGTCCTCGATGGTGACGATGTGGCACGGCCGGGTCCGGTTTATGTGGTCGATCATCGACGCCAGGGTCGTGGTCTTCCCCGAACCGGTCGGGCCGGTGACGAGGATCAGCCCGCGCTGCTCGTCGGCCAGCTCATAGATGACCTCGGGCAGTCCGAGCTCTTGGGCCGACCCCGGTGCCGCCCGCACCCGCCGGAAGACCATGGCGACGGTGCTCCGCTGGTAGAAGGCGTTGACGCGGAAGCGTCCGAGTCCCTTGATCGAGTAGGCGAAGTCCACCTCGTGATGGCGGGCGAAAGTCTCGCTTACCCGCGGCGGCATGATCGATGTGGCGACCGCCGCCATGCTGTCGGGGTCGACGGCGGGTTCGTCGGTCAGCACTCGGAGCTCGCCGTCGATGCGCACCCGCGGTGGCGCGCCGGCCTTCAGGTGCAGATCCGAGCCGTCCCACTGGTCGAGGAGCGTCAGGAGCCGCTCGAGATCGAGGGAGTCCACGAATTTCAGCTTACGCTGGCCCCCTCGGCCAAAAGGGGACCGCCGCGCGGCGACGCGGCGGCAGGTCGCCTCGAGCGGCTAGCCGAGCGACGCTGCCCGGAGCTCGTCGACCGACAGCTCGGCCGTCGCCTCCCCCCCACACTGGGGGCAGTGCTGCACGTGACGCCACGACCGCAACAGGCGGGTCCCCTCGGGATTCAAGAGCACGATGAACGACTCGGAGATCGGGTCGAGCTCAAGACCGAAGTACGGCCGCCAGGCGGTAGAGGCGTTGCGGGCGTCGAGGTCGAGCCCCTTTAGGATCCGGCGGAAACGCATACGGGCCGGGTCGAAAAGCCAGGTGCTGTGGCACGACTCCAAGATGACGGGAACCTCAGGGGAAATCTCCACGGCAACGATCATGCCCGAGGGGAACGACGATCAACCCACGGATGCGTTTCGGTTGGGTGACGTTCACATTCTCCCTGGTCAAGGGCAACTTCTGTGATGACTCCGCAGCGCCCGCCCGGCCTCCGAACGGGTCGCGCGCCGGACTCGCGGTGGGGACTACAGGACTGTGATTCACATGGGTGCGGCGAATCACATGGGCCCGGCGTCGTGCTTTCGGCCGACGACGAACTCGCGGCGGGTGCCGATCGCGGCCAACGTGGACGCGAGCTCGCGGCGGGTGTCGGCCGGGTCGATCACCGCGTCGAGCAGGCCGCGCTCGGCGGCCGGCCACGGGGTGAGGTAGTCCTCGGCGTACTGTTGGGCGAGGCCGCGTCGCTGCTCCTCGCTGGCGCGGCGGTGGAGCAGCTGCACCGCTCCGGGCGCGCCCATCACGGCCACCTGCGCGCTGGGCCAGGCGAGACACATGTCGTTGCCGAGGCCCTTGGAGTCCATGACGATGTACGCCCCGCCATAGGCCTTGCGCAGGATGACGCAGATGCGCGGCACGGTCGCCTGCGCGTAGGCGAACGCCAGCTCGGCGCCGTGTCGGATCATTCCGCGCCATTCGAGGTCCTTGCCGGGCAGAAATCCCGGCGTGTCGACGAATGTCACGATGGGCAGGTTGAAGGCGTCGCAGAGGTGCACGAAGCGGGCGCCCTTCTGGGAGGCGGCGATGTCGATCGTCCCGGCCAACGAGCGGGGTTGGTTGGCCACGATGCCGACGGGTGTCCCGCCGATGCGCGCGAACGCCGTCACCAGTTGCGGCGCCCAGCGGGACCACAGCTCGCAGATGTCCTGGTGGTCGACGACCGCTAGGGCGACGTCTCGCACGTCGTAGGAGGCGTTGTCCCGGGTGGGCACCACCTCGCGCAGCTCCGGCACGAGCCGATCGGGTGGATCGTCGAGCGGGCCCGTCGGGGCAGGCTGGTCGGTGTGCTGGGGGAGGAACGACAGCACCTCCGCCACCGTCTCGAGTAGGGAGTCCGACTCCAGTGCGCAGAGGCCGCTCGCCATGGCATGCATGGCGACCCCGCCCAGTTCGGACAGTCCGACCCGGACTCCGGTGAACTCGGCCACCATCGACGGCCCCGACACGAAGGCGACCGCGTCGGGCGACATCACCACGAGATCCGCCAGCGCCAGCAAGAGCGCGGGCCCCGATATCACCGGACCCCGCACCGAGGCGATCACCGGGACGATCCCCGAGCACGCGCTGGTGGCCGCCGCGGCCTGACCCCAGCCGTGCAAGGAGTCGATCCCCTCGGACACGTCGGCGCCGCTGGAGGCGAGCTCGAGCACCAGAGGCACCCGGTGGTGCAATGCCATGCGGGCCGCCGCGGCCAGCGTCTCGCCATCGCGCCGCGCCAGCGCACCCCGCCGGCGGTCGGAGCAGGACCGGGCCAGCACCACCGGCCGTCCGGTCAGCTCCTGCATGGACACGTCGATCGTGCCGTCCACTCCGGCACGGGGTGCGACGGGCAGCGGTGCGTGTGGTGTCAGGGCAATTCCAGTCCGAGCGAAGGGGCCGCGAAGCGGTCTTTTGAGCCTACCGTCACGCCTGGCGACCGCTGTCGGTGACGCCTGGGCATCCCCTTTTCGAGAGAGCCTCACCGTTAGAGTTCACGCGTCGGGACCGATCGCCACGATCGGCGCGACAACCGTGCGAAGTGGTCGCCGAGCGGGGCGGACGAGGTCGGGCGCCCGCACTGGTTCGGTCGTCCGACGACCCCAAAGGGCTGGAACGCTGGATGGCACACCGGAGTATCGGTCTGGACATCGGCTCCAGTGCGGTCCGCGCCGTTGAGCTCAGCGCCACCGACAGCGCCCGGCCCGTCATCGAAGCCTTCGGTCAGGTCGGGCTTCGGACCGGCGCGATGGAGGCCGGTGAGATCAAGGACCGCGGTCAGGTGGCAGTCGCCCTGCGTCGCCTCTGGCAGCAGGGCGGGTTCAGCAACCGCCAGGTACACGTCGGCGTCGCAGGCCTGCGGGCCATCACCCGTGAGATCGACATGCCACTCCTCTCGCCCGAGGAGCTGGAGCACGCGGTCCGTTTCCAGGCCGACGAGGTGGTGCCCTTCCCGCTCGAGTTGACCGCGCTCTCCTCCAAGGTGGTCGCTCAGATCAACGAGCCCGACGCGCCGCCCAAGCTGAGGGTCCTCGTCGCGGCGGCCCACACGCAGCTGATCGAATCCCTCGTCGAGACCCTGGAGGAGGCCGACCTCGAGCCGGTATCGATCGACCTGCAGACCGCCGCGCTCGCCCGGGCCCTCTACGACCCGCGTTTCGGCGGCGCTCCCGAGACGATCGCCTCCATCGGTGCCGGACTAACACTGGTCGTGGTGGAGCAGGGCGGGATCCTGCAGTTCGTCCGCACGCTGGACATGGGTGGCGAGACGATCACCAACTCCGTCGGCGGCGCGTTGGACCTGCCGCACGCCGACGCCGAGATCGTAAAGCGACAGCTCAGCTACCCCGGAACCCACGACCCGCGGGCGGAGTCGGCCGCCAACGCGGCAGTCGACGAGCTGGTCTCGGAGATCAGGAACTCGATTCGCTTCTTCTCGTCCCTGCCCGGACGCCAACCGGTGTCGAGGATCCTCCTCACCGGCGCCGGCTGCCGAGCACCGGGTTTCTTCGCCAAGTTGCAGGCGTCGGCCGGCGTCCCGGTGGCGATGGGCTCGCCCCTCTCCCGGGTCGACACGACGAACCTGGCCCTCCCCCCCGAACAGGCGGCCGAACTCGACGCGGTGGTGGCGACCCCGATCGGGCTCGCGCTGCCCGACCCCACGGGTCGGCCGTTCAACCTGTTGCCGGCCTCGGTCACGGCCAAGGCGGCCCAGGCCCGGCTCCGCCAGCGGGTCCTGGTCAGCGTGGCCGGGCTGGCGGTGCTGCTGCTCGCCCTCACCGGGTGGCGCGTCCTGGCCATCCGCCACGCACAGAACGTCTTGTCTGCGGTCACGACGGAGAACACCACGATCAAGACCGTCGAGATCCCCAAGTACGACAAAGCGGTCAAACTGCGCAGCCAGGCCCAGGGCCTTGCCGCCGACGTGCGGCCCGAACTGGTGAGCGAGGTCGACTGGCTGGTCGTCCTGAATCAATTGGGCCAGTACATACCGTCGACGGCCACGCTCTCGAATGTCAACATGACCGCAACGCTCGTCCCCGGCACCAGCACGGCACCGGCGTCAGCGTCGACCGCAAGCCCGACTGCGGTCGCCATCGCCACGATCACGACCACCGTGTCGACGACCTCTCTCCCCGGCGTCACGTTGTGGGGACAGTCGATGAGCAAGTCCCCGATCTTCACAGCGGTCGATCTGAGTGGCGGGGTCTCGAACGGCAGCTCGGTCAACTTCGCGGCGACGCTCAGCGTCGAAGAGGGCGCCCATGGTCAGCGCGTGGCCGAGTACTCGGTGCCGGGCTGATGGCCGGCTCCCCCACCGCTCTGGTGGGTCTCAGGAACCGCACGATGGTGCTCACTATCGGCGGCGCGCTGTTCGTGCTGCTGATCTGGTTCGTGGCCTACTTTTCGCCAGCCGGAAAGCAACTCGCGTCCGCCAACACGCAGACCCAGGCCGCCTTGGTCCAGCAGTCCCAGCTCGACCAGCAGTTGGCCCGCCTCCGGTCCTACTCCAAGGAGACCTCGACGTTGGTCCAGCTCTCGGACCGGTTGAGCGCCGCGCTGCCACCGACCGTGGACATCTACGACTACATCACCGCCCTATCCAACGCCGCGGTGGCGGCGCACGTCAGCATCCAAAACGTCAGTCCGACCACGCCGACCTCCGCTGGCGCCGTGAGCGTCATACAGGTCAACGTCACCACGACGGGCACATACGACGAGACGCTGGCTTTCATCAAGGCTCTCTACGCGCTGCCGCGGCTCACGATCATCTCTAGTCTCCAGATCAGCGGCGGCGGAACGTCCGCGAGCCGAGGAACGTCTCTTCAGGGCACCTTCACCCTGGACATATTCTCCCTCCCGACCGCACCGACCAAGACCGGGTGAAGTGATGCACACGGCTTCCCTCGCTAGCCGAGGACGGCGGACGGCGAGCGCGTTCGTGGCGATCCTGTTTACCGGCGCCTTGACCGCATCCTGCAGCACGGCCGGACCAGCGGCCGCGCCACCGGCAACCACCCAGCCGAGCGGCCACCTGTCGGGAGGAAGCTCGCCGACCACCTCAACGACAACGACCACGACGGTACCGGGGCCGCTCTCTGAGTGCGGATCCCCTCGGGACCCCCTCGACCCGACCAACGCCAAGCCACCGGCCGGGTCACCCGCCAACTGCTAGTCGAGCGCCACCCCCGCCGCCGCGGTGTGGATCAGCTCGGCCGCGGACCGCTCCGCGTCGGCGGGCCGGCCGTCCAGGGACGCGCCGGTCGCCCGACTCTCCCTGGTCTCTGACGGGTACGCAGCGGCGACGCTCACGGCCAAGAGGAAGACGATCGGCAGCCAGTAGGACCAGGGTCCGGTGTCGTGGTAGCTGGCGACGGTCGCCGAAGCGGCAGCGGAGACCGTGATGAGGAACCGGCGCCAGTCGCGGGCGCTCACCACGAGGAGGAGAGCCAGAGGCGGCCAGAGGTAGTAGGGGTCCATCACGGCCTCGAAGACACAGCGCAGCGCCAGCGCCACGCCGGCCAGCCACACGACCTGGGGGACGCTCGGCCTCCGCCGGAACACCCAGACGCCGATGAGGACGGCGAGCACGATGGCGATCGTTCGCCCCGGACCCGCCGCCACGACCTCGCCGGCGACGGTCTTCTCCGAGACCACCCGAAACCCGGCGGCGCCGTTCGCCAGATGATCCGAAATGTGTTGGGCAACGGTGGGATGGGCCCTGGTCAGCACGGGTGCGAGGGCGAGCCAGGGGGTCGCGTGGTCGATGCTCGGGTAGTTGGGCTGCTGGAACAGCGCCCGTGAGGTTTGGGCCCACTCGGTGACAAGCGGAATCGTGACCAGGGCGACCGAGGGCAGTGCCATCCGCACGCAGAGTCGGAGCCACCGACGAAACGGGGCGTAGGCGAACGCGATCGGGATCACCAGAACAACGACCGGCTGCATGACGACCGCCAACCCGAACCACCAACCAGTCGACCGCCAGTCGCCGCGCAGGGCCGCCAACAGTCCGAGGACGGCGAACGCAATGGCCAGGGCGTCTTCGGGATGCCCCCAGATCGCCAGCATGGGCCAGAGCACCGCGCCCTCGGCGAGCGACAGCCACCCGCGGTGCCGTCGGGCGACCCCAACCGTTTCGGCCAGCCGATCCAGCGGGAACAGGGCCACCGCGCCGAGTGCGAGCTCTGTCGGGCCGAGGAGCACCCAGGCAGTGGGGTGGCCGAGCACGAAGGGAAAGGACTCGCTCAGCCCGAGGTGGTAGGTGATGAAGGCGATCGGGGCCAGCACCACACTGATTCCCGGCAGGGCCACCAGGGCCGTCTGGCGGCTGTAGATGTCGCCGATGTCGCCCCAGGCGACGTAGTGGGCGGCGCGAAACGTTCTCCACATGTCGCCGGGGGTGATCCAGATCGGCCCCCGATGGGTGAGGGGGGCCCACCAGAGCGAGTAGGCCATCCCGGTCAAGATGACCAGCCCCGCCACGATGAGCGGCCACTTCCGCCGGCTGGACCATCCCAGCAGGCGAGTGCTGGTCGGTCTCGGGAGCGACGAGCTCATCGATGTGCGGCGCGTGGGTGGCACGTCACCTACCTTGTCTTCCTTGACGGACGCTGACCCGTGTCGCGAGGAGGGTCCCGCCA
>DATNIB010000040.1:0-28303 GCA_035604685.1 Acidimicrobiales bacterium
CCACTGTGGCCGAGGTGGAGGGGACCGAGCTCGCCGGCAAGAAGGCCATCTACGCCGGCGACCCGGCGCTGCAGGGCGAGACCCGCAAGTTCGGGACGTTCGTGCCCAACGTGAAGCAGTACGCCAGCTGCACGGCGAACGCCACCAGCCTGCTCGAGAACAAGTACCACGTGCCGGTCTCGCAGATCGCGGCGCCGTTCTATTACAACCTAGACATCTCGACGTTCCAACAGTCGACTCAACAGGCCATCGTGCAGTTCAAGGCAGCGGGCGTGACCACGGTCCTCTTGGCGTGCGACCCCTTCTCGGCCGGCCTGCTGACCAAGGCGGCGGCGGCACAGAACTACCACCCCGAGTGGCTCTTGGAAGGCGTCGCCTTCACGGACCAGGACCTGACGGTCCAGACCTACGACGACCCCGGTGAGGTCACCGGCCACCTCTTCGGAATGAGCGAGCTCTCGCTGTCGACCGCCACGACGGGACCGACATCCCTCGCCGGCCAGCTCTACAAGAAGCTGACGGGGCACCCCATCCCGAAGGAGACCGACGGCAACTACTCCGCGCTGCTGGAGATCTTCGACATGCTGCAGGCGGCGGGCCCGGACCTCACGCCGCAGAACATGGCGCGAGGCGTCCATGCGCTGCCGACCATGGGGGCGCCGCTCTACCAGTACGGAGAGTGGACCTGGAACATCTCGCCCGCCGGCACGGCCGGTGGCGGCGACCACACCGCGCAAGAGGGCGCCCGCTTCGTCTACTGGAACGGCGGCGCCGCGTCGGCCCTCAACGGGATGAAGGGAACCTTCGACCAGATCTTCAAGGGCCAGCGCTATACCCTCGGGCAGTGGCCCAAGACCCTCCCGAAGCTGTTCACGGCGCCGGGATCGGCCGCCGTTCCCGGCGAGAGCTGACGCGTCCGGTTCGGAGCGTGGGAGCAGCGCTTGCGCTCCGAGCGGTGAGAAGCCGGACGCAACGAGGGGACCCGGGGCCAATCCGACGAGCAAGTACCACGGATGCTTCACGGTTCATTGCCCATCGCTGGTCATCCAGCGCCCGTGGCTGAGACAGAGTGTCAGCTCCCGCTCAGCTGCATGTCGGCGACGGCCAGCGTCTGGCCGGCGGCGATCCCGGGCAGCCACTCCACATCGCCGCCGATGTGCACGACGGACAGGAGCATCCTCTGCAGCGTCGAGGCGACGGTGACCTCGCGCACCGGCTCCGCCAACCCTCCGTCCCTGATCATTAGTCCCTCGATGCCGACGGAGAAGTCGCCGCTCACCGGGTTGACGCCGGAGTGCACGCCGGTGACCGATTGCACGTATACGCCGGCGCCGACCCGGGCCAGGATCTCTTTCTGATCGAGCTCCCCGGGCCGCAGCGTGAGCGCCCGGCAGCCGGCACCGGGGGTCCCGGCGAACCCGCCGCGCACGGCCGACCCCGTTGACGCGGTGCCGGCCCGCCGAGCCGAGACCGTGTCGTAGAGGAAGCCGCGCAGGACCCCTTCCTCGATGAGCACGTTGCGGCGGCAGGCCAGCCCCTCCCCGTCGTAGGCGGTGGCGGCGAAGGCGCGGGGGTCGGTGGGGTCGTCGACCAGGGTCACCGTGGCCACGGCCACCTCCTCGCCCACCCGGTCGGCGAAGAACGAACGGCCCTTCACCACCGCCTCGCCAGAGAGCGCCGACGAGATCACGCCGAGGAGCGTGGACACCACGCGGGGGTCGAACACGACGGTCAGGCGCGCCGAAGCCGCCTTGGTGGCCCCGAGGAGACGGGTCGAGCGCAAGATGGCGTCGGCCGCCGCCGCGTCGAGGTCCAGGCCCTCGGGCGACCGGGCCACGCTGAAGCCGGTGCCGGTGTGGGTGTCGGACCCCTCTCCTACGATTGCCGACACCGAGATGAACGAGCCGGTCCGCCGGTTGGTGGCCCGGATGCCGGTGGTCGAGGCGAGCGCGACCTCGACCCGCTCGTCGCCGTAGTCGGCCGAGTCGACCTGGCGCACCTGCGGATGGCTGCGGACGAGACGTTCGAGCTCGAGGGCCATGGCCACCTTGCGCTCGGTCGGCGTTCCGGCGGTGGCCGGATCCCACAGGTCAAGGGTCGCCGCCGCCACGCCGTCGGGTTCGGCGAAGACCACATCGGAGTCCGGAGTGGCGAAGGTCGCGTTGTCCCGGGCCTCGGTCAGGGTCGCGGCGACGACGTCCTCGTCGAGCGAGCCCGCCCAGGCGAAGCCGAGCCGTCCGCCGTCGCCCGCGTCGGTGAGCAGGACCCGAATGCCGATGCCCGAGGTCGTGGCCGAGGCGAGCGACTCGACCTCCCCGTCGTAGGCCCGGACCTCGAGGTCCTGGCCCCGGGCGACGTAGGCCTCGACCTCTTCTCCCCGTTGGGCCCGGCCGACCACGTCCTCGGCCAGGCGCAGGAGGTCGCTCACGCGGCGGTGCCCCCGATGGTCACGCCCGTGATGCGCAGCGTCGCCTGACCGCAGCCGACCGGGACGCTCTGCCCGTCCTTGCCGCAGGTCCCGGGCATCATGGCGAAGTCGGTCGCCACCACCTCGATCCGGCGGAGCACGTCGGGGCCGTTGCCGATCAGGTTGGCGTCGCGCAACGGCTCGGTGATCCGACCGTCCTCGATCAGGTACGCCTCGGAGGTGCCGAAGACAAAGTCGCCGGTGGCGGTGTTGACCTGGCCTCCCCCCAGCTTGGCCACGTAGACGCCGCGGGGCGTCTGGGCGATCACCTCGTCGGGGTCCTCCTCGCCGGCCAAGAGGTAGGTGTTGGTCATCCGGACCATCGGGAGGTGCTGGTAGCTCTGGCGGCGTCCGTTGCCCGACGACACCCGACCCTCCTTGCGGGCCCGGAGGTAGTCCCACATGTAGTCGGTGAGCACGCCGTGGTCGATGAGGACGTTGCGGGCGGCGGGCCGGCCCTCGTCGTCGACCGCGTAGTTCCCCCACTCGCCGGCCACGGTCCCGTCGTCGACCAGCGTGACGAGCGGGCTGGCCACCAGCTCGCCCACCTGGCCGACGTAGACGGACGCGTCCTTCACGATGTGGTCGGCCTCGAGGCCGTGGCCGCAGGCCTCGTGGAACAGGATCCCGCCGCTGCCCCCCGCCAGCACGACCGGCACCTCGCCCGAAGGAGCGGGGCGCGCCGAGAGCTTGGCCAGCGCCCGGCCGGCGGCCGTGCGCGCGATCTCCTCGACCGCGGCCTTCCCGAAGACCTCGAAGCCCTCGGTGCGGGCCAGGCTCTCGTGCCCGGTCTGCATGCCGGCGTCGCCGGTGGCCACACAGCCGACGTTGAACCGCGTGCGGATCTGGTCGTCCTCGGCCAAGACGCCCTCGGAGGTGGCGATCAGCACCCGCCGGCGACTGTCGCCGTAGCCGACGGTGACCTGGGTGATGGCGCCCCCGGTCGACCGGGCGGCGTCGTCGGCCCGGGCCAGCAGCTCCAACTTGGCCGACTTGGCCACCTCACTCGGCAGGATCTCGGCCCGCGGGCTGGCCGCCCGACGCGCGCCGAGGGCCACCGTTCTGGTGCCACCGCCACCCTGGCGGGCCACGGCCGAGGCAGCCTCGGCCGCCGCCAGGAGTCCGGCCTCGGAGAGGTCCGCGGTGTGGGCGTAGCCCGTGGTCTCGCCGATCACGACGCGGATGCCCGCGCCCCGCTCGCGCCCCGAGGCCAGCTCCTCCACCCGACGGTCGTCGAGCATGGCCGAGGAGGTCTGCCGGTCCTCCGCGAAGACCTCGGCCATGTCCCCGCCGCCCGCCAGGGACGCCGCCAGCACGCGTTCGAGGACGGGGGCTTCGATCAGGGGAGGGGCGTCCACGACGCCTGGCATCGTACCAACCGGGTCCCGGGGTCCGAACGCCGGCACCGGTCCGCGCGCGGGTGCCCTCAGAAGCTCACCTGGGCGGCGCGGGCGCGCCACTCGGCGGCCTCGGCCTCGTCGATCCACCCCTCGTCGACCAGTCGGGAGACACTCGCGTCGAACTCCTTGCGGTAGTGCTCGGGCGAGCCGTACAGCGACCGGAGCTTCTCCTGGCTGAACCGGGTCATCGAGCCCATGAGGTCGCCCTGGAACCCGGGGCGACCCTCGCCGCCGCCGATCAGCGTGCTGTGCGGGTAGTAGCTGGCGATCGGCACGTCGAGCTCGGGCGTGCGGACCCCGCCCAGCGCGTTGGCGTGCTCGTCGCGGAGCAGCGGCAGCGCCTCTCCCCGCCCGCCCCGCGGGGCGTTCTCCTCGCCCGAGAGGTTGGTGAGGCGGTCGGCGTGGGGAGGCGCCACGCCGTCGACGGCCCAGCGTCGGAGATGGCGCAACGCCGCGCCGGCCAGGATCGGCATGGGGAAGTCGGAGGCCTCCTCGACCGTCTCGGGCAACGCATGGCTGAGCGGGTCGCGCCGGGACATGTGCGCGGCCCCCGGAACCTCGTAGAGCCGGTACCGGTCTCCCGGCTCGTCGCTGTCGGCACGGCGGGCGTCCCGGTTGGTCTCGGCCTCCCCCTCGCTCAAGAGCTCGATGACCGGCACGTCGAGCGGTCCGATCACCCGGCGCCGGTCGCCCGCGGGCGGCACCGACGCGCCCTCGTGGAGCTGGTGGTAGCCACCGAGCATGAAGGCACCCGAGGAGATCTGGATCAGGTACCCCTCGACCGCGGGTCCACCGTCGGGCCGGCGCGCCCGCTGGTGGAAGCCGTCGGCCAGGAAGACCCGCTGGAAGGTGCCGGTGTGGGAGGCGCCGGACATGAAGAGATGGTCGAGGCGCAGCCCGGGCAGGCCGTGGGCCCGGACCCAGGTGGCGACCTGCGACAGGATGTCGAAGCCGAGCCCGGCGTCGGGCACGTTCAGGTCCGCGTACTGCGGGTCGCTGGCCTGGGTAGCGGCCAGACCCATCGGGTGCTGGGTCACCCCGATCCAGGACCAGCCGGCCTTGAGGAGCGCCTGCCCCAGCCGGGGCCAGGCCGAGGCCATGTCCATGGAGGGGTGCAGCGGCTCGAGCAGGACGTCGCCCGAGGCGACCGCGGCGTCGGCCGGCCGCCGGACGAGGAGCCGGGTGGTGAACGGCACGTCGGATCTGAACAGCACCGTCTCCCACGCGTCGTCGTAGCCGTAGAGGTCGGCGGTGCCCGAGACGAGGTACTCCTCTTCCAGGTAGCCCGACCGGGCGACGGCCCGGGGGCTGGCGGTCTTGGGCTCTCTCGGTCCTTCCACCTGGATCATCGCGGACGTCCCCCCTCTCCATGGCCCGGCTGGCGAGCAACCGGTGCCGTGCGAGCGCTCGGCTCGCCGAATCAATATCAAGCAGGTTGAGTCAGGACCCGGGCTCGAGAGTAGCGGTTGGCGACGGAGCGGCCACTTCGGCGCACTCCCCGGAATCCCCCGAAGGGGGCTCGGCGCTAGCCTGGGGTGTCCTCCTCGGACCCCCTTCTCCATGATCCTTCCCTCCATCGAGACGCCAGCCGACCTGCGAGCCCTGAGTGCCGACCAGCTCACCGAGCTGGCCGCCGAGATCCGGGCCTTCATCGTCGAGACCGTCACCACGACCGGCGGCCACCTCGGCTCGAACCTCGGCGCGGTCGAGCTCACCCTGGCGCTGCACCGGGTCTTCTCCTCTCCCGAGGACGCCATCCTCTGGGACACCGGGCACCAGGCCTACGTGCACAAGCTGCTCACCGGCCGCCGGTACCGGTTCCGCGACCTGCGCCAGGCGGGCGGCCTCTCGGGCTACCCCAACCGCACCGAGTCCGAGCACGACTGGATCGAGAACAGCCACGCGTCGACCGCCCTCTCCTACGCCCACGGGCTGGCCAGCGCGCTCGAGCTGTCGGGCTCCCTGGTCGGGGCCGGCGGCACCCGGCGAGTGGTGGCCGTGGTGGGCGACGGCGCGCTGACCGGCGGCATGGCGTATGAGGCCCTCAACAACCTCGGCCACTCCGGCCGCCGGGTCACGATCATCCTGAACGACAACGGCCGCTCCTACGCGCCGACGGTGTCGCACCTGTCCCAGAGCCTGACCAGCCTCCGGCTCAACCCCACCTACACCCAGACCCGGGAGCGACTCCGCACTCGGCTGCGCGACATCCCGGCGGTCGGCGAGCTCGCCTACTCCGGGGTGCGCAGCCTGACCAGCGCGCTGCGCGAGTTCGTGGCCCCGCACACCTTCTTCGAGGCGCTGGGCGTCCGCTACGCCGGACCGATCGACGGCCACGACATCGCCCAGATGGAGCAGGCGTTCGCCAACGCGGCCGAGTGGGAGGGACCCATCGTCGTGCACGTCCTCACCCAGAAGGGCCGCGGCTACGCCCCCGCCGAAGAGGACGAGATTCAGAACCTGCACGACTTCAAGGTCCCACGCCCCTCCGCGGCCGCCCCGGCCCGGCGCCCCGAGGTCAGCACCGAGGTCGACGAGGAGCCGACCGACGCGCCCCCGGCGGACTCGGACCCCTTCGAGGTACCCGCCCTCACCTACAGCGACGCGTTCACCCGGGCGCTCTTGCGCCAGGCCGAGCTGCACACCGAGATCGTGGCGTTGACGGCCGCCATGCCGGGGCCAACCGGGCTCCTCCCCTTCCAGGCCCGCTTCCCCGACCGCTTCTTCGACGTCGGGATCGCCGAGCAGCACGAGCTCACCGCCGCGGCCGGGATGGCGATGGGCGGCCTGCGCCCCGTCGTCGCCGTCTACTCCACCTTCTTCTCGCGCGCCTTCGACCAGGCCAATCTGGACGTCGGCCTGCACGGCCTGCCCGTCGTGTTCGTCTTGGACCGCGCCGGGATCACCGGCGACGACGGGCCCAGCCACCACGGCCTGCTCGACCTCGTCCTCACGCTGTCGATCCCGGGGATGACCGTGTTCGCACCCTCGTCGGCCCCCGAGGTGGAGGTCATGCTGGAGGAGGCGCTCAACCAGCACGGCCCGGCCTCGATCCGCTTCTCGAAGACCCCGCCGCGCCCGGTCGGTAAGGGAGAGGTGGGGAGCGGCCTCCGGGGTCGGCTGGTGCGAGAGGGTGATGGGTCCGTGTGTCTGCTGGCGGTGGGCAAGCTGCTCGAGGCCTGCCAGGAGGCGGCGGCCGAGCTGTCCGCCGAGGGGATCGACGTCACCGTCTGGGACGTACGGGTCGTGAGCCCGCCCGACCCCGAGCTGCTGCGAGACGCCGCCCGGCACCGCCTCGTCGTCACCGCCGAAGACGGCTTCCGCCACGGCGGGGCGGGCATGTTCCTGCTCGACGCCATGCGGGCGCTGGTGCCGGACGCCACGCCCATGACGAGCGTGCTCGGGGTGGAACGCGCCTATGTCGCCCAGGGCCGACCCGACGACATCCTGGCCGCGCTCGGGCTCGACGGCGCGGGGATCGCCCGGAGCGTCCGCCGGCTCCTCGACCCCCAGTCGCCCGCCGCCCAGACTCCCGGAGTCACCAGGTCGACCCAGCGCTAGCGAGGACGCCGCTCACTCCTTGTTGGCGCCGTGGTCTCGCACGAAGTCGCTGGCCGCCTGGTAGGCGTCGATCGACTCGCCGGCATCGGCCCAGAAGCCGACCACGAGCTCGTGGGCGAGCGAGCCGCTCGACGCGTAGTGGTTGTTCACCTCGGTGATCTCGAGCTCGTGGCGGGCCGACGGCGTGAGACCCGAGATCACCGAGAAGACCGACGCGTCGTAGCAGTACAGGCCGGTCACCGCCAGGTTGGTCGGCGGATCGGCCGGCTTCTCGATGATGCGCCGGATCTGGCCGCCCCCGTCGAGCTCGGCCACGCCCAGGTGGGCGAGGTGGGAGGGATCGTCGACCTCGCTCAAGAGGACTCGGCCGCCCCGGGGGTCCGCCGCGAACGCGTCGACCATGGGGCGGATGGAGCGCTCGAAGATGTTGTCGGCCAGCATCACCACCACGGGCTCGGCCGCCGCGAACTGCTCGGCCAACCCCAGCGCCTCGGCGATGCCCCCCGGGCGCTCTTGGACCGCGTAGGAGAGGTGGCGGAGCCCGAACTGGCGGCCGTCGCCCAGCAGCCGCATGAAGTCCCCCATGTGGTCCCCGCCCGACACGAGCAGCACATCAGCGATCCCGGCCTTCACCAGGGCCTCGATCGCCCAGTGGATCATGGGGCGGTCGTAGACGGGGAGGAGGTGCTTGTTGGTGATGCGGGTCAGGGGATACAGGCGCGAGCCCGTGCCACCGGCCAAAAGGACGCCCTTCACCGGCCGCACCCTAATGGGGACCGACGCGGTGGCCGCCCGGGGCCGCGACGGCCGTCGGGCCGAGCGGGGTCGCTAAGGTCGGTGGCGATACCGCCACCGGGTGGCGGGCCGATGACGAGTCGAGGTGGTGGTCCATGGGTGGTCCCGAGGTCGAGCTCACCGACGAGGAGTGGCGCCAACGCCTCACCCCCGCCCAGTACGAGGTGCTGCGCCGGAGCGCCACCGAGCCCTCCTGGTCGGGCGAGTACCTGCACGTGGACAGCGACGGGGTGTTCCGTTGTGCGGGGTGCGACGCCGAACTGTTCTCGTCCGACCACAAGTTCGAGTCGGGCAGCGGCTGGCCGAGCTTCGACCGCGGCATTGCCGCCGGGACGATCGAGGAGCACGTGGACCGCGCGTTCGGGATGGTCCGCACGGAGATCCGCTGCGCCACCTGCGGCGGCCACCTGGGCCACGTCTTCCCCGACGGGCCGACCGACACCGGGATGCGCTACTGCGTGAACTCGCTGGCGCTGCGCTTCGACCCCGAGCCCGCCACCGACTGAACGGCGCCCTTCAGTCGGCGAGCCGCGCCTCGAGCCGCTCGCGCGCGGCCGCCGTGGCAGCACCGAGCGCCGGCTCGGTGTGCGCCAGGACCCGCTCCACCTCGGCCAGGGTGCAGCACAGCGCGAACACCTCCTCCTTGGCCAACGCCGCGACCGCGCCGAACCGCAGCGGGCCATCGCCCGGTCCTCCCGCCCGCGCGCGCGGCGTCACGGATCGGCCGCCGGGTCGGGGTCCGCCCCCACCGCGCGCTCGTTGCGGTGGGCCTCGACCGTGGCGAAGCGAAGGCTGGCCCCGAGGTCGTCCGCCACGATCTCGACCTTGGAGCGCCGCTCCCCTTCCTCTGTCTCCCAAGTCCGCTGCTCCAGCCGGCCCGTCACCACCACCCGCATGCCCTTGGTCAGGCTGAGCGCCGCGTTCTCGGCCAACTCCCGCCAGCACACCACGTCGAAGAACGACGTCGACTCCTCCCATTCCCGGCTCTCCCGGTCCTGCCAGCGGCCGTTGACGGCGAGCCCGAAGCCGGTCGTGGCCTGGCCGTCGCGGGTGTAACGGATCTCGGGATCACGGGTCAGGTTGCCGGTCAGGACCGTGGTGCTGCTCATCAGGAGCTCCTCGCGTGGTCACGATGGCCTCGGTGGTCTCGTCGGCGAGACACTGCCCGCCTGACCTGGCCACGCTCCTGGCGCGAACCCTGACCCAACCACGCGAAGAGGGAGGGCCCGAAGGCCCTCCCTCTCTCCCGCTGCAAGTGGGCGAAGTGTTAGCCGGCGGCGACCGCCTGGGCCATCGCAGTGATCGTCGTGAAGGCCAGGGCCAGCGGACCACCCAGGGCCTGGATGACCTGGATGCTGCCGGTGTAGCCGCCGACCTGGTTCAGGCCGTCGATCCCGACGGCGCTCCCGCCGGCGCTCAAGAACCCGTTGAGGTACTGGCCGATGGTGTTGGGGTCGAGCGTGAGGAGCAGCGGCACGAAGTGCGAGACCCCGCCCTGAAGGTGCCCGAGCAGGCAGCCGGCCAGCGCGTCCGAGTAGAAGTCGCCCCGGGCGACCAGGATCTGGTTGGCCCAGCCGTTGGCCCCCGTCGTGCCCCAGTTGAGGCCGAGGTGCATCGTGCCCATGTTCTGGTTGAGCTCGAGGGAGGCGAGCTCCTGGGCGGTGTCGGTCTGGTCCTGCCCGGCGACGCGCAGGACGGTGATACCGCCGTTCAGGGCCTGGATCGACGCCACGTCGCCGTCGGACACGGCCAGCGGCCCACCGACGACGATCGCCTGCTTGATGTTGAGCTGGGTCAGCGTCGCCCCGGCCTGGGCCGACAACGTGGTCGGATCGGTGAGCACGACCGGGAACTGGTCGTTGTAGGCCGCCACGCTCGCCGCCGAGGCGTCGGGGAAGTTGGTGCCCGACACCACGATGGCCGTCCGGACGGCGGTCGTCGTGCTGGCGGCGGCCGAGGACGACTGGCCCGTCGTGTCGTTGTACATGGAGCCGTAGGCGCCCGAGAGGTTGGCACTGCCGACGCCACCCAGGCCCGGGGTGAGCGCGATCTGCTCAGCCGTGTCGTACTGGGTCTGGCCGGCGATCGGGCCCGACACGGTGAGGTTGAACCCGGAGGCCGTGGTGCCGCCGCAGTTGTAGGCGGGCGTGGCCGACAGCTGGTTCAGGTCGGTCTGGCTGATGGCCATCGGGCCGCCCACCACGTAGACGGTCTGGATCCCCTCGACCCGCAGCGCCTGGGTGGTGGCGCTCGAGATCCCGTTGGTCGGGGTGAGCAGGATGCCGGTCGCCAGGTACTGGGCCAGATAGCTGGCGGCCAGGGCGTCGGGGAAGTTGGCGTCGGTCGCCAGGACGACGTCGTGGGTCGTCGGGCAGATGGCGGTGCCGGGCGGGAACGCGTGCTCGAGCTCGGCGGCCGCGGTGGCGTCAGCGTCGTTCCCGCTGATCGAGCTCGGAGTCGACGGCCCGACATTGAAGATCGGGGTGTTGGGGGTGACGGCCGAGGTGTCCGCGGCGCAGTTGGCGCCGCCCGTCGTTACCGAGGCCGAGGCCGGACCGGTGACGGTCGTCGTCGGAGTCACCGTCACGGCGGCGATCGTGTAGGTCGTGGGGGCCGACCCCGACGAGGGGGTCGTGATCACGACCTGGATCTTGCCGGCGACGATCGACACCGCGCCGGGGACGCCGGCCGTGCCCCCCGTCGGGGAGGCCGACACCGTGGGCGCACCGGTGAAGTTGAACGACGTCGTGGTGCCGTTGTTCGGGGTGACGCAGATCGACCCGGTGACCGCACCGGCCGAGGCCTCGGTCACGATGATGTTGCTGACCGACGCGTTGCTGGCGCTCCCCGCGACCGTGACGGGCGGGGTGTTGCCGGTGGCCGACGCGGGGACCTTCAGGACGACGGTGGCGTTGGGGACCTGCCCGTAGTGCGTGGTGATGGGCCCGCCGGTGGCCGTGACCGTGGTGACGAGGTCGGAGATGGTGCCCAAATCGGCGGTGGCGCCCACGTTGTACTGGATGCCGCTCACGGTGACGGCGTAGGAGTCCCCGGCCGTCCCGGTCGAGGTCTGGTTGATGGTGAGGGTGAGGGTGTCCTTGATCGAGGCGCACCCCGGGTTGGCAGACACGGTGGACAGCGCGGCACCGAAGGTCGGCGTGGTGTCGGTGTGGTCCGATCCCCCGTTCATCACGGCGACCGCGGTCGGCGTCGAGGCGAAGCCGATGTACTCGGTCGCGGGCCCTGCGCAGTTGGTGGTCGCGTGCGGGCCGACGGTGAAGCTGATGGTGTCGAGGGCGGTGAAGTCGTTGGGCAGCGTGAACGTGATGCTGGACGCCGTCTGGTTGGTCCCCCCGGTGAAGATGCTCGGCACGGTCACGGGGTTGACCGTGAACGCGCTCAGGTTCGTCACGCCGGTGTCGGTGCTGGCGTTGGCGATTCCCCCGGCCAGGAGCCCCACGCCGGCGATGGCCAGGACCGCCGTAGCTGCCACCGCGGCGCTGCGACGTATACGGAAGGACTTCGCTCTCATTGCACTCTCCTCGAGCTGGTCGGTTCGATTGCGCCTGCGGAGGTCAGGCAGCCGCGTTCCCGAGCGTCGACTGCGAACGGGTCGTGGGCTGGGCGCGCGATGCGTCCAGGTTAGGGGTACCCACTCTCGGGGCGAGGGATGCACGAAACGACCACATATCTCGCGGACCGAACGGTCGGCCCGATCCGGCCGAATTGCGCCTCAGACGTCGAGGAATCGGCGGATGGCCGCCGCAGAGCCGGCCGAGCCGATCAGGACCCCCATGATGATGACCACGGCGTCGGTCCCGAACACGTTCCAGCCCGACATGCGCATCTGGGTGAGCACCGCGCCCGGGTTGCTGGGATTGCCGTAGTAGTTCAGGACCACGTGCAGGACGAACACCAGGCCGGCCGCCAGGAGCGACCCGATCAACCCCTGGATGAGGCCCTCGGACATGAACGGCAATCGGATGAACCAGTTGGTGGCCCCCACCAGCTTCATCACCGAGACCTCTCGGCGCCGGGCGAAGATGGCCATGCGGATGGTGTTCAAGATGAGGACCGCCGCCGACAGCAACAAGACGAGCGCCACCCCCACGAACACCCACTGCAGGACCGTGATCGTCTTCTCCATGGCGTGGATCGACTGGATCGGGGCGGTCACCTGGTAGACGCCGGGCTGTCCACGGAACCGGTTGATGACCGCCTGCGCGTCCTGCGGCTGGCTCGGGGTGCAGCGGAAGGACGGGGGCGTGGAAGATAGCGTCAACGCCGAGAAGACCGACGGCGTGAGGATCTTCTTCGCCTCGGCGAAGTCCTGGGCCTTCGTGTAGAAGCTGCAGGAGTGCACGATGGGGAGCTGGGCCAGCTGGGTCCCGATGGCCTTGGTCTCCGAGGCGCCGGCGCCCGGGTTGACCCACACGGTCACCTGCGTCCCGCGCTGCCACTCCACCTCGGCGTTGGCGGCACCCTGCTTGAGCAAGAGCGCGGCTCCCACCAGGGCCAGCGACACGGCGACGGTCAGCACGGCCGCGATGGTCATCAAGCGGTTGCGCCACAGGTTGGTGGCGGTCTCCCGGGCGACGTAGTCGGCGGAGACGGGCATCAGCCGGCGGACCTTCCGGCCGCGTTGTCGATGCCGTAGACGCCGCGGGCCTGGTCGCGCACGATCACGCCCTGGTCGAGCTCGACCACGCGCCGGCGCATCCAGTCGACCAGGGCGGCGTCGTGGGTGGCGATCATGACGGTGGTGCCGGTCCGGTTGATCCGGTCGAGGAGCTGCATGATGCCCTGGCTGGTCGCCGGGTCGAGGTTGCCGGTGGGCTCGTCGGCCAAGAGGATGAGCGGCCGGTTCACGAAGGCCCGGGCCACGGCGACGCGCTGCTGCTCACCGCCGGAGAGCTCGCTCGGCAGGTTGTCGCGCTTCTTGGACAGCCCGACCAGGTCGAGCACCTGGGGCACCTGGGCGTCGACGACCGACTTCGGTCGACCGATGACCTCGAGCGCGAAGGCCACGTTCTGGAACACCGTCTTGTTGGGGAGCAGCCGGAAGTCCTGGAACACACAGCCGATGTTGCGCCGCAGGTAGGGGACCCGCCACTTCGGGAGGTCGATGATCTCCCGGCCCGCCTCCCAGATCCGGCCCCGGTCGGGCAGCTCCTCGCGCAGCAGCAGGCGGATGAAGGTGGTCTTGCCCGACCCCGAGGGGCCGACCAGGAACACGAACTCCCCCTTCTGCACGTCGAGCGAGACGTTGCGAAGGGCGACCGTGCTGTTCTTGTACGTCTTGGTGACGTTCTCGAATCGAATCATGCGCGAAGGGTCCAACCGGCGAGCAACCGAACCGTGGTCAGCTCCAGAGCCGTTCGGCACTTCCCTGACGAAAAGAGGAGGGGAGCCAACATGAGCGAACGGGCCACAGCCTACCGAACCTCGAAGAGGCCCGGAGGTCAAGGAACCGGCGGTCGGCAGACCCACCCTGGCCAGGGGCAGACCTCGGGCCACGGCGAGCTCCCGGCGCCCGCCGGGTGCCTCTAGGCGGCCGCCCCGTCCTCGCCCCGGCGGCGCCGCAGCTCGGCCTCCATGAAGTCGTCGAGGTCGCCGTCGAGCACCGCCTCGACGTTGCCGGTCTCCAGGTCCGTGCGGTGGTCCTTCACCAGCTGGTAGGGCGCCAGCACGTAGGAGCGCATCTGGCTGCCCCAGGCGTTGTCCGTGCGCTTGCCGCTCAGCGAGTCGAGCTCGGCCTGGCGCTCCTGGCGGCTGCGCTCGGCCAGCTTGTTGGCCAGGATCTGCATGGCCCGCGCCTTGTTCTGGTGCTGGCTGCGCTCGTTCTGGCAGGACACCACGATGTTGGTCGGCAGGTGGGTGATGCGGACGGCCGAGTCGGTCTTGTTGACGTGCTGGCCGCCGGCCCCCGACGAGCGGTAGGTGTCGATGCGCAGGTCCTTCTCGTCGATCTCGACCTCGGAGACGTCGTCTAGGAACGGGACGGGGTCGACGGAGGCGAAGCTCGTCTGGCGGCGGTGTGCGGAGTCGAACGGCGACATCCGCACCAGGCGATGCACGCCGCGCTCGGTGGCCATGAGGCCGTAGGCGAACTGGCCGCGGATGATGAAGGTGGCCGACAGGAGGCCGGCCTCCTGGCCCTCGGTCGCCTCGTCCACCTCGACGGAGAAGCCGCGCCGCTCCGCCCAGCGCTGGTACATCCGCAGCAGCATCTCGGCCCAGTCCTGCGCGTCGGTCCCGCCCGCGCCGGCGTGCACCTCGACCACGACGTCGCGGTCGTCGTACTCGCCGGAGAGGAGCGACCGGAGCTCCAGGCGACCGATCCGGCGTTCGACCTCGTGGAGGGACTGGCCCAGCTCGGCCGTCAGCCCCTCGTCGGAGGCGCCGTCCTTGGCCGCCTCGGCCACGAGGTCGCGCAGCACGGTCGCCTCCTCGACGGCGTCGGCCAACGAGTCGAACTGTCCGAGCGACTCGCTGACCCGCCCGAGCTCGGTCGTGACCGCCCGCGCCCGGTCACCGTCGTCCCAGAGGTCCGGTTGGGCGGCCGCTTCCTCGAGGGTGGCGCGCCGCTCGCGCAACGCGTCGATCCGGAGATAGCCCTGCGCCTCGTCGAGCCGTTCCTGCAGCGCGTCGAGCTCCGCGCCGAGGTCGCGGTACTCCCCCGCGCCGACGCTCTCAGGCGGCGCCATGGCAGAACTTGTACTTCTTCCCGCTCCCGCACGAGCACGGGTCGTTGCGCCCGGGCTTGGCGTGTGCGCCCTTGGGACGCGAGGCGAGCGCGCCGCCGGCCGGCGGGCGGCGCGCCGCGGGCTGTCCACCCCCCTGCCCGTTGGCGGCGACCGGAGTCGGGACGGCGACCGGGTCCGGCAGGGTGCCGTGATCGGCCAGCACCAAAGGGACGATCGACTGGGTGCCGGCCACCGGGTCGTCGGCCGCCTCGTACACGGCCCGCGCCAGGTCGGGTTCGGAGCCGGGCCCCGCCAAGGCCTCCACGTGCAGGACGTAGCGCAGGTAGTCGTCGTCGATGGCGTCCATCAGCTGGCCGAACATCGAGAAGCCCTCGCGCTTCCAGGCGACCAGCGGGTCCTGCTGGCCCATGGCGCGCAGGTTGATGCCCTCCTGGAGGTAGTCCATCTCGGCCAGGTGCTCGCGCCAGCGCTGGTCGATGATCTGGAGCATCACCTCGCGCTCGATCTGGCGGGCGGTCTCCTCGCCCCCCGGCAAGGACGCAGAGTGCCGCTCGTAGAACTCGAGGGCCTCGGTCTGCACGCTCGCCACCACCTGCGCCGCGCTCGTCCCCTCGGCCAGATCGTCGGGCGTGAACTGCGTCGGGTAGTACTGCAGGAGCTCGTTGATCAACAGCTCGAGGTCCCACTCCTCGGTGTAGTCGGTCGGACAGGCCTGCCGGACCAGGCTTTCGACGGTCGACTCGAGCAGCTCCTCTGTCAGCGCCTGCAGGTCCTCTCCGTCGATCACCTGGGCTCGGCGCGCGTAGATCACCTTGCGCTGCTCGTTCATCACCTCGTCGTACTTCAAGACCTCCTTGCGGATCTCGGAGTTCTTTCCCTCGACGGTGTTCTGGGCGCGTTCGATGGACTTCGTCACCATCTTGGCCTCGATGGGGATGTCCTCGGGCAGGGCCTTGGTCATGACCCAGTTCATGGCGCCGGTGGCGAACAGGCGCATGAGGTCGTCTTCCAGGCTGAGGTAGAAGCGGCTCTCGCCGGGATCGCCCTGGCGGCCCGACCGGCCGCGCAGCTGGTTGTCGATCCGACGGCTCTCGTGGCGCTCGCTGCCCAACACGTAGAGACCGCCGAGCTCGCGCACCCGGGCGCCCTCCTCGGCGCAGAGGTCCTCGAACTCCTTCTCGATCTTCTCGAGCTCGGCCGCACCCTCGTCAGTCGACACGTCGAGCCCGCGGGCGACCGCCTCGTGCGTGGCCAGGAGCTCCGCGTTGCCCCCGAGAATGATGTCGACGCCTCGGCCGGCCATGTTGGTGGCCACCGTCACGCCACTCAGCCGGCCCGCCTGGGCGACGACCTCGGCCTCCCGGAAGTGCTGCTTCGCGTTCAGGACCTGGTGCGGCACGCCGCGCCGCTCGAGCAGATGGGAGAGCACCTCGGACTTGGCGACCGAGGCGGTGCCGACGAGGACCGGCTGGCCGCTGCGGTTCCGCTTGACCAGGTCCTCCACCACGGCGTCGAACTTGGCCGCCTCGGTCCGGTAGACGACGTCGGCCTTGTCGTCGCGAACGAGGGGCCGGTTGGTCGGGATCGGCACCACCGGCAGCGCGTAGGTCGTCCCGAACTCGGCCGCCTCGGTCTCGGCCGTGCCCGTCATCCCGGCCAGCTTCTCGTAGAGGCGGAAGTAGTTCTGGAGGGTCACCGTGGCCCAGGTGTGGTTCTCCTCGTTGATGCGGACACGCTCTTTGGCCTCGACCGCCTGGTGCAGCCCGTCGGACCAGCGCCGGCCCTCGAGCGTCCGCCCCGTGAACTCGTCGACGATCTTCACCTCGCCCTGCTGGACCAGGTAGTCCTTGTCGCGCTGGTAGAGCTCCTTCGCGCGCAGCGCCTGGTTCAGCTGGTGCACGTAGTTGACTGACAGTGCCTCGTAGAGGTTGTCCACCCCGACCGCGCGCTCGACCTTCTCGATCCCGGCCTCCAGCGGCACGACGATGCGCTTCTCCTCGTCCACCTCGTAGTCCTTGTCGCGCACGAGGGTGCCGGCCAGCCGGGCGAACTGGTTGTAGAGGCTCGCCGCCTGATCCGCCGGACCCGAGATGATGAGCGGCGTGCGGGCCTCGTCGATCAGGATCGAGTCGACCTCGTCGACGATCGCGTAGATGTGCCCGCGCTGGACCATGTGCTCGCGCGAGCGGGCCATGTTGTCCCGGAGGTAGTCGAAGCCGAACTCGGTGTTGGTGCCGTAGGTGACGTCGGCCGCGTAGGCGGCCCGCTTCGCGGTGGCGTCGTCGATGTCCGGGCCGATCCGCCCGACGGTGAGGCCCAACCAGTTGTGCACCCGGCCCATCCATTGGGCGTCGCGCGCGGCCAGGTAGTCGTTGACGGTGACCACGTGGACGCCCTGGCCGGCGAGGGCGTTCAGGTAGACCGGCAGCGTCGAGACGAGGGTCTTGCCCTCCCCCGTCTTCATCTCGGCGATCCACCCGAAGTGCAGCGCCATGCCGCCCATGAGCTGCACGTCGAAGGGTCGCTGGCCGAGCACGCGCCAGCAGGCCTCGCGCACCACCGCGAACGCGTCGATCAGGAGGTCCTCCAGGGCCTCGCCCTGGTCGAGACGCTCCTTGAACTCGACGGTCGAGCGACGCAGCTCGTCGTCGGAGAGCGCCTCCATGGCGGGCTCGAGATCGTTGACGAGGGGCACCAGATCGGCCAGACGCCTGACCTTCTGGCCTTCTCCGGCCCGCAGGAGCTTGGTGAACAGACTCACAACCGGCCGATCCTACCGGCCGACGGTCTTCGACCCGGCGCGTCGACCATTGGGGGCCCCGTGCGGCTGACCTGGTCTTTGACCCCACACTCGCCTGCAGCGAGGTTGGCGTCGGGGTGCCGGCGACCGTGCGGACACGGTCCTTCGGCTCCGCCGATTGACGCTTCGACTCGTCGCTCCCCGTTCCCGAGTCTCGGGAGGGGGAGGCAGGGCTTACTCCTAAATCGCACCATGCTCAGCAACCGCGAGTTGCCTTACGTGGGTCGTTTCGCCTGCGACTGGCTTCGACTTTCAACCACAGACCCGCACGGGGCCCGATCCAAGCCTACGTGGACCGGGCCGCGGGCGTCGTGGGCCCGGACCTGGGGGACCGGGCCGTCGGGCCAATTGGAACAGCTGGGCTACTTGAGTGCCGTGAGGATGGCAGTCACCGCGATGCCAAATGCCACCAACAGGGGCACCAGCCAGCTCAAGCGCGACACGCTCCCCTCAAGACGAGCGACGCTTGTGTTGAGCCCGCTCACATCCTGCGCCAGGGCCGACAACGACCTCACCATGCCGCCGAGGGTTGGACTATCGGGATGGGTGAGTTCTTCAATGTCGGTCTTGCCCAGTCCCGTTTGGCCCTGGCGAGAACCGGCGTACGGCTTTTCGACCGGGCGATTCAGCCTGAAGAACTGAACGGTCAGAAACGGGGCCTCATACGCGAGGGTTATCCGCCGCGGTGCCAAGTTCGTCACTCGGACCACCAGGACACCGCTGAATCCAGGATCGATCTGTGGACCTGAGAGCAGGACCAACCCATGCCTCGCGTACTGAGAATCAAGTCCTAGCTGCGCCGCACACTGTGGGCCACAGCGAACGCTCTCACGAGTGGCAATGACCGCGAACTCACCGGGGTCGATGATGACGAGGCCCTTGTTGGCGACATCGGTGACCTCTTCTGTGCCGCTGATAAATGCCTGATCCCCGACCCGGAAATCGTAACTGGCTGCTTGCAGACAGCCTTCCGTGAACGGATCAATTCGCAGCTCGCCGACCGTCATGGCCTGCCGGATCTCTACATCCGTGAGCATCGTCGCAGCCTACCTTTTTCGAACACTTGTTCGGAAGAGGACCCTACGAGCGGGATGCGACAAGCCCCCGCCGGTACGCCCTGCCACTACGGCTCGGTCGCCCGGCGCGGGGACCGAAACTGGACCACGTTGCCCTCCGGGTCCTGCCCGTCGCAGACCACCGCGTCGTTGAAGATCCACTCCGCGTCGTCCACCACACCGCCGACCGCCGGCGCCGCCGACCGCGCGTCGACCAGCGACGCGACAGCAAAGGCGAGCTTGATCGGCGTCTGACTCCGCCGGCGCGGCGGATCGGTCAGCTCGAGGGTGGCGGCCACCCGCTCGGGGACGGCGACCAGGGTGAGCTCCCACCGATCCGACACGAGCGTCACGAAATCGGGGGTCGACTCGGCGACCGCCAGGCCACAGACCGACTCGTAGAAGGCCTGCAGTCGACCGAGATCGGTGGCGTAGAGCACGGCGGCGGCCCGCGCCGCGGTCACCTCACCCACCCCCCGCCCGAGTCAGCCGCCGGCCACCGGGAGCCGGCCGGCCGCCGCCAGGTGCCCGCAGCGCAGCGCCAGGCGAAGCCCGAGCACGAGGGCCGCGACCGGGAGCAGCGCGCGGCGCCAGCCGCTCGTCGTGCGCGCCGCGAACCGCAACGCGCTGCGGTGGTGGGCGACCGCCATCTTGTAGGGGTGGCGGCGGCGGGACACACCCTCTATGTGCGTGACCTCCACCCCCGGCACGTACCCCACCTGCCAGCCGGCCCGCTTCGCCCGCCAGCACAGGTCCATGTCCTCGGCGAACATGAAGTAGGCCTCGTCGAAGCCACCCAGTTCCTCGAGCGCCGAGCGGCGGGCGAGGAAGCAGGCGCCCGACACCCAGTCGGTTGTGGTCGGCTCCGACGAGGTCCAGCCGCCGGCCCGGTAGCGGTGGGTGAAGGGGTTCTGCTTCCAGAGCTGGTCCAACAGCGCGTGCCCGGCGGCGTCGGTGACCGAGGGGAACCGCCGGGCCGACGGGTACGGGTCGCCGGCCGGCGTGAGGATCCGGGGACCGACCAGGGCCCAGGTCGGCTCGGCCTCGAGCGCGTCGGCCAGGCCGGCCACCACCCCGGGATGCACGCGCAGATCGGGGTTGCAGACGAGCACGAACGGCCGCGACTCGAGGGCGGCGATGCCGCGGTTGGCCCCGGCGCCGTAGCCGAGGTTGCGACCGGTGTCGACCAAGGGCACCGCACCGTGGCCCGACCGGGCCAGCACCGCCCGGGCCCCGGCCGCATCGCCGTTCTCGACCACCACGACCGCACTGACGCCGTCCGCCTCGAGCGAGGTCAAACAGTCGGCGAGGACGTCGCCCGCGTCGTAGTCGACGACGACGACGCCGACCCGCTCCTCGCGCCGGACGGGCCGTGGGGCCGGCGTCACCGCGGGCCGGGCGCGATCCCGAGCGCCGCCACGAACCGGGAGAGCCCGTCCTCCCAGGCGGGCAGCGCCGGCCAGCCCGCCAGGCGGAGCCCGGCGTTGTCGAGCGACGAATCGACGGGTCGGGGGGCGGCCGGCGGTGGATCGAGGTCCGCCGTCGAGATCGCCTGGACGCGCCCGGGGTCGGCCCCGACCGCCGCCAGCACCGCCCGGGCCAGTTCGAAGCGCGTGGCGGCGCCCGCGTTGGTGACGTGGTAGGTGCCCGGAAGCCGCTCCAGCGCGAGGGCGGCTACGCGGACGGCCAGGTCGGCCGTGAAGGTGGGCGACCCGCGCTGGTCGTCGACGAAGCGCAGCGGGGCCTCCTCTCGGGCCAGGCCCAAGACGCGTCGGACCGCGTTGTCCCCGTGCACGCCGGCCAGCCACGAGGTCCGCACGACGGTGGCCGACGGGGGGCACTCGTGTTCGCCCGCCAACTTGCTGGCGCCGTAGACGGAGAGGGGGTTCGGTTCGTCCCACTCGCAGTAGGGCCGCCCGAGGCGCCCGTCGAAGACGTAGTCGGTGGAGATGTAGACGAGGTGGGCGCCCACCCGACCGGCGGCCTCAACCAGGTGTCGGGTGCCGAGTGCGTTGACCAGGAAGGCGCCGTCCCGATCGCCCTCGCAGCCGTCGACGTCGGTCCGGGCCGCGGCGTGCACGATCACGTCGGGCCGGACGCCGTCGACCACCGCCGCGACGGCGCCGCGCACGTCGATCGGGAGGCGGCTCCGGTCGGCGGCCACCACGTCGATCGAGCGCGGCCGGCGGGGGTGGCCGGGCGCGAGCGGGACCCCCCCGGGGGGGACCTCGCCCGCCAGCGCCAGCTGGAGGTCGCGGCCCAGCTGGCCGCCCGCCCCGGTGAGCAGGACCCTCACGGGTGGGTCACGAGCGCACCGCGGAGGCGGGCCCGCCCACCTCGGCCCAGGTCTCCTCGCTCACGGGGGCCCGACCGAGCAACGGCTCCCACCACCGGCGGTTCGCCGCGTACCAGCGCGCCGTCTCCTCGATGCCCTGCGCCAGTTCGATCGTCGGTGCCCAGCCGAGCTGGCTGCGGAGCTTGGTGGAGTCGAGCAGGTAGCGCCGATCGTGCGCCGGTCGTTCGGGCACGATGCGCTTGAGTGATGCGGGTTTGCCGAGCGCCCCGAGCACGAGGTCGGCGATCTCCTCGATGTTGGCCTCCACGCCGCTGCCGACGTGGTAGGTCTCGCCCGGCCGCCCCGAGACGAGCACGGCCTCGATCGCCCGGCAGGTGTCGGTCACGTGCAGCCACTCGCGTTGGTGGTGGGTGGAGGCGTAGAGCGGGAGCGGCTGGTCGTCGAGCGCGCGGGTGATGAACAGCGACACGATCTTCTCGGGGAACTGGAACGGGCCGTAGTTGTTGGCGCTGTTGGTGATGGTGGTCGACAGGCCGTAGGTCTCGGCGTAGGCACGCACCGCGAGGTCCGACGCCGCCTTCGACGCGCTGTAGGGCGAGCGCGGCCGGTAGGGGCTCTCTTCGTCGAAGGCCCCGGGGTCCTCGAGCGACATGTCCCCGTAGACCTCGCACGTCGACACGTGGTGGAAGCGCACCCCCCGGTGGCGGGCCGCCTCGAGCAGGGTCTGGGTGCCGATCACGTTGGTGCGGAAGAACCGGCCGGGCTCGATGGCGGCCAGGCTGTTGTGCGACTCCGCCGCGAAGTGCACCACCAGCTCGATGTCGTGGTCCCCCAGGGCGGCGGTCACCGCGGCGGCGTCGCAGATGTCGCCGCGGACGAACGTGATCTCCTCCTCCACCGACGCCAGGTTGGCCAGGTTGCCGGCGTAGGTGAGGGCGTCGTAGACGACCACCTGGTCGCCGGGGTGCTGCTCCACCCAGTACCGGGTGAAGTTGGAGCCGATGAACCCGGCCCCGCCCGTCACGAGGAGCCTCATAACGAGGTCAGCCTACCTGGCCCCCCCAAGGCGCCCCGGTGCCCGAGCGTCGGCTTGGGCTACACATGGACGGTGCTCGTCACCATCTACGGCGTCTGCGCGCTGACCTTCATGATGGCCATGTACGGCCTCGAGGCCCGGCACCGGGGCTTCGTGCTGGCCTTCGCGCTCGGCTGCGCGCTCTCCAGCGCCTACGGGTTCTGGGCGCGGACCTGGCCGTTCGGCGTGGTCGAGCTGGTCTGGACCGGGGTTGCCCTGGCCCGCTTCAGGCGCAGTCGGCCCGCGGCCGCGACCGGCTGACCCGGGGGTCGCTCAGGCGTCGACCGGCGGGCGGAGGTGCACGACGTCTCCGGCCGCCACCTCGCGCCGGCCCACGTCGGTCTCGACCAGGAGCCGGCCGTCGTCGGTGAGATCGGCGGCTCTCCCGATGAGGACCTCGTTGGACAACTCGACCCGCACGGCGCGCCCGAGTGTCACGCAGCGCCGGCGCAACTCCCCGGCCAGCTGGCCACGCCCGGCCTCGGTGTCGAGGTCGGGCCGTCGGCGTTCCAGCTCACCGAGCAGCACGGACAAGAGCTCGTCGCGGCTCGGCACGGCCGCGCCGCGGCCCGCCGCCGCCAGCTCCTCGAGGCACGTCGCCTGCCACGACGCGGCGGTCGGCCCCGGCGACGCGATGTTGAGCCCGATGCCCACCACGACGGCCACCGACCCGGGCGGCCCCCCCGGCGCGGACGGGTCGGCCTCGGCCAGGATGCCCGCCAGCTTGGCGTCGTCCACCACGAGATCGTTCGGCCACTTGATCCCCACCTCGACGCCGGCGGTGCGCGCACAGGCTTCGACCGCCGAGAGGGCGACGATGGCGGTGGCGAGGTGCAGCGCGCCCGGCAGCAGCTCGGGGCGCAGCAGGATCGAGGCGAGCAGCGCGGCGCCCGGCGGCGATTCCCAGCGCCGGTCCAGCCGCCCGCGCCCGGCCCGCTGGTGGTCGGCCACCGCGACCAGGCCCTCGGCCGCTCCCCGGCGGGCCTCGGCCAAGAGCCAGGTGTTCGTCGAGTCGATCTCGCCGAACCGTCGCACGTCACTCACCACCGGCCACCACCTGCGTTCGAAACGGCGGGTGCGGTGCCTGACGTCGGCTTCGCACGTGGCGTCCACCGTGGGCGCCGTGAGAGTCTAAGGGCGCCAGGGAGCCGGCCGCGGGCCGGTTCCGAGCAGGGCACTCGCCGGGGTGGTCGGGGTTGCCCACGTCGAGCGAAGGGCGCGCGTGCCGAAGAAGGTCCTGATCGCCAACCGGGGGGAGATCGCCGTTCGCGTCATGCGGACGTGCCGCGAACTCGGCATCGGCACCGTGGCCGTCTACTCGGAGCTCGACCGAGAGGCGATGCACGTTCGGCTGGCCGACGAGGCCTACCCGCTCGGGGGTCAAAGCGCGGCGGAGAGCTACCTCAACGTCGAGGCGATCGTCTCGGCGCTCGAGGCGAGCGGCGCCGACGCCCTGCATCCGGGCTACGGGTTCTTCTCGGAGAACGCCGACTTCGCGCGCCGGATCGGCGCGGCGGGCGTCACCTTCATCGGCCCGCCGCCCGAGGCCATCGAGGTCATGGGCGACAAGATCAGCTCCCGGCTGGCGGCCGCGGCGGCCGGCGTGGCCGGCGTGCCGGGGCGCTCGGAGACTGTCACCTCGGCCGACGAGGTCGTCGCCTTCGGCGAGGAATACGGCTGGCCGGTCGCCATCAAGGCCGCCTACGGCGGCGGCGGGCGCGGCATGAAGGTGGTGCAGGCGGCCGCCGACGCGGCCGAGGCCGTCGAATCGGCCCAGCGCGAGGCGCAGGCCTACTTCGGCCGGCCCGAGATCTACCTCGAGCGCTACCTGGCCTGGCCGCGCCACATCGAGATGCAGGTCCTGGCCGACACGCACGGGACCGCGCTGTGGCTGGGCGAGCGCGACTGCTCCTGCCAGCGCCGCCACCAGAAGCTGATCGAGGAGTGCCCGGCGCCCAACTTCCCCGACGAGGTCCGCCAGGCGATGGGCGAGGCCGCCGTCCGGGTGGCGCTCGCCTGCGGGTACACCAACGCCGGCACGGTCGAGTTCTTGTACCAAGACGGCGAGTTCTTCTTCTTGGAGATGAACACGCGGCTCCAGGTGGAGCACCCGGTGACCGAGCTCGTCACCGGCCTCGACCTGGTCGCCTGCCAGCTGGCGATCGCCGACGGCCAGCCGCTCGCCCTGCGCCAGGCGGACGTCCGCCGCACCGGACACGCGATCGAGGCGCGCATCAACGCGGAGGACCCGGCCGGCGGGCGCTTCCTCCCCTCGCCCGGGACGATCACCGCCTTCGAGGCTCCCGGTGGGCCGGGCGTGCGGCTCGACACCGGCTACCAGCGCGGCGACACCGTCAGCCAGCACTACGACAACCTGGTGGCCAAGCTGGTGGTCTGGGCCGAGGACCGCGACGGGGCCCGGCGTCGGTTGCTGCGGGCCCTCGAGGAGCTGCGGGTCGAGGGGATCGCCACCACCATCCCCGCCCACCAGGCGATCCTCGCCCATCCGGACTTCGCCAACGCCACGCATTCGACCAACTGGGTCGAGGAGCGCCTCGACCTCTCGAACCTGTCCACCGCGCCCGCACCCGCGTCCGGCGACGAGGCGGAGCCGGCCCGCGTGCTGCGCGAGGTGACGGCCGAGGTCGAGGGCCGTCGCTACGCGGTGCGCCTCTGGGTCCCCGACACGGCGGCCGGACCGCGCGCGCCGGTGGCCAAGGCGCCCGCCAAGCGCCGGGGCGCCACCACGGCCGGCACCGGGAGCGGGACCGTGACCGTCCCCATGCAGGGAACGATCGTGAAGGTGCTCGTGGCGGCGGGCGACGTCGTCGAGGTGGACCAGACCATCTGCGTGCTCGAGGCCATGAAGATGGAGAACGCCATCAACGCCGACAAGGCGGGCACGGTCACCGAGGTCCGGGTGGCGGCGGGCGACCTGGTGGGGGGCGGCGACGTCGTCGCCGTCATCGAGTAGGCGGCCACGTGACGCCCGGCCAGACCGAAGAGACCAAGGCCCGCGCCGGGGCCGCCGTCGAGCGAAACCTGTCGGACCTCCTCGCGCTGAGCCACGCCATCCACGCCGCCCCCGAGCTCTCCTTCGCCGAGGACCGGGCCGCGCGGCGCACGGCGGACGTCCTGCGGGCCGGCGGCTTCGCGGTGACCCAGGGTGTCGCCGATCTGCCGACGGCGTTCAGCGCGCGCGCGGGCTCCGGCCCGCTCGTGGTCGCGCTGTGTGCCGAGTACGACGCGCTGCCAGAGGTGGGGCACGCCTGCGGCCACAACATGATCGCGGCCAGCTCGGTCGGGGCGGGCCTGGCCCTGGCCCAGGTCGCCGACGAGGCCGGGCTCACCGTCCTCGTCCTCGGCACGCCGGCCGAAGAGGGCGGCGGCGGCAAGGTGCTCATGCTCGATCGGGGCGTCTTCGACGAGGCCCACCTGGCGATGATGGTGCACCCGTGGCCCTCGGACCGGGTCACGGCCCACTGCCTCGCCGTCTCGCACTTCGACGTGCACTACCGGGGCAAGGAGGCCCACGCCGCCGCCGCGCCCTGGAGGGGCATCAACGCGGCCGACGCCATGACGATCGCCCAGGTGGCGATCGGGCTGCTCCGCCAGCACCTCAACCCCGGCGACCTCGTGCACGGCGTCGTCCTGGAGGCGGGATCGGCCCCCAACGTGGTGCCGGCCAGCGCGACCGGCCGGTTCATGTGCCGGGCGCGCACCCTCGAGGACCTGGCCGTCCTCGAACCCCGGGTCAAGCGCTGCTTCGAGGCGGGGGCCCTGGCGACCGGCGCCGCGATCTCCTACGAGGTGCTCTGCCCGCCCTACTCGCACATGGAGCCCGACCGAGAGCTCCTCGCCCTCTACCGGACCAACGCCGAGTCGCTCGGCCGAAACTTCGACCTGGACGACACCGAGCCGCCGCCCGCCGTCTCGACCGACATGGCCAACGTCTCGCTGGTGGTGCCGACCATCCACCCGCTGATCGGTATCGAGACCCACGGCGCGGTCAACCACCAGGCCGAGTTCACGGCGGCCTGCATCACGCCGTCGGCCGACCGCGCCGTCCGCGACGGGGCGCTGGCGTTGGCCTGGACGGCGATCGACGCGGCGGCCACCCCGGCCGTGCGCGACCGGCTGCTCGCGCGACGGGCGTCGTGAGCCAGGCGGCGCCGGTCACCGAGCACGCGCTGCTCGAGGTGATCCCGGGCCGCGAGGCCGAGTTCGAGGCGGCCTTCGAGAAAGCCCGACCCATCGTCTCGCAGAGCGACGGGTTCGGGTCGCTGCGCCTGCTGCGCTGCCTCGAGCAGCCGTCGCGCTACCTCTTGCTCATCGAGTGGCGCTCGCTCGAGGCGCACACCGTCGGCTTCCGCGGCTCGCCCCTCTACGAGCGTTGGCGCGAGCTCCTCCACCACTTCTACGACCCGTTCCCGACGGTCATCCACTTCGAGACGGTGACCGAGGTCGCCGGCTGAGGGTCTCGAGTAGGCCCCAGCCCTACGGCCGGTAGGTCCCGAACTCGTCGCGCAGCACGTCGGAGACCTCCCCCAGCGTGGCGAGGCGCGACAGCGCCACCCGCATCGGCACGAGCAGGTTCTGGGTGCCCCGGGCGGCCGCCCGCACGTCGGCCAGCGCCGCCTCGACGCCCCCCTGGTCTCGCTCGGCCCGCACGCGACGGATCCGCGCCACCTGGGACCGCTGCAGCTGCTCGTCGATGGGGAAGACCTCCGTCGGCTCCTTGTCGTCCTCTTCGAACCGGTTCACGCCCACCACCACCTGCTCGCCGTCGTCGATCTCCTTGGCGAAGGCGTAGGCGGCGCTCTCGATCTCCTCCTGCATGAAGCGGGCCTCGATGGCCGCCACCGCGCCGCCCAGCTGGTCGATGCGCTCGATGTAGGCGAGGGCCCGGCGCTCCACCTCGTCGGTCAGGGACTCCACGTAGTACGAGCCGGCCAGCGGGTCGACGGTGTCGGCCACCCCCGACTCGTAGCCGATGACCTGCTGGGTGCGCAGGGCGATCTTGGCCGCGCGGGCCGTCGGCAGCCCGAGGGCCTCGTCGAACCCGTTCGTGTGCAGGCTCTGGGTGCCGCCGAGGGCCGCCGCCAGCGCCTGGATCGCCACCCGAACGATGTTGTTCTCGGGCTGCTGCGCGGTGAGGGTCGACCCGCCCGTCTGGGTGTGGAAGCGCAGCATCTTGGAGCGCTCCTCTCGGGCCGAGAAGCGCTCGGTCATGATGCGCGCCCACATGCGCCGAGCCGCGCGGTACTTGGCGACCTCCTCGAAGAGGTTGTTGTGCGCGTTCCAGAAGAAGCTGAGGCGCGGCGCGAAGTCGTCGACGCTCAGCCCGGCGGCCAGCGCCGCCTCCACGTAGGCGATGCCGTTGGCCAGCGTGAAGGCCAACTCCTGGACGGCCGTCGAGCCGGCCTCGCGGATGTGGTAGCCCGAGATGGAGATGGTGTTCCAGTTGGGCAGGTGCTCGGCGCAGTAGGAGAAGGTGTCGGTCACCAGGCGCATCGAGGCCCGGGGCGGGTAGATGTAGGTGCCGCGGGCCACGTACTCCTTCAAGATGTCGTTCTGCACCGTGCCGCCGACCTTGGGTCCGGGCACCCCCTGCTCCTCGGCCACCAGTTCGTAGAGGAGGAGCAGGATCGCCGCGGTGGCGTTGATGGTCATCGACGTGGTCACGGTGTCGAGCGGGAGGTCGGCCAGGAGCAGCCGCATGTCGACCAGCGAGTCGATGGCCACGCCGACCTTGCCGACCTCGCCCTCGGCCCGCTGGTGGTCCGAGTCGAACCCCATCTGGGTGGGGAGGTCGAAGGCGCAGGAGAGCCCGGTCTGCCCGGCGGCCAGCAGGAACTTGAAGCGCTCGTTGGTGGCCTCGGCCGTGCCGAAGCCCGCGTACTGGCGCATCGTCCAGAGGCGCTGACGGTACATGTCGGCGTGGATGCCGCGGGTGTAGGGGTAGGCCCCCGGGACCCCCAGGCGCTGCTCGGCGTCGAAGTCCGCCAGGTCGGCGGCGGCGTAGACGGCCCGGACCTCGATGCCCGAGCCCGTCCGGTGCTCGTGGCGGGGCTCGCCGTGGCGGCTCATCGTCCCAGACTAGAGATCGGCTGGGCCCTCCGCCGCCCGCCGACCGGTCGGCGGGCG
>DATNIB010000041.1:0-82990 GCA_035604685.1 Acidimicrobiales bacterium
CCACATCGTCGCCGTCGAGCCGGAAGAGTCGCCGGTCCTGTCGGGCGGTGTACCCGCGCCCCATCGGATCCAAGGCATCGGAGCGGGTTTCGTCCCGGCAATCCTCGACGCCGCCGCCTACGACGAAGTGATGCAAGTCGGCGCGTCTGACGCCACGGAGGCCACCCGGCGTCTGGCAAGCAGTGAGGGCATCCTCGCCGGCATCTCGAGCGGCGCCGCGCTTTGCGCCGGCGTCCGGATCGCTGACCGGCAGGAGCTGGCGGGCAAAACCATTCTCGTCGTGCTTCCCGACACCGGAGAGAGGTACCTAAGCACCGGGCTCTTCGACACCGAGGCTGTTTGATACAGCTGGGCTTGCGGTGCAGGGTGTTCGGCGGATCGGACGAGGGCTCGCAAGGGACTAGTGACCTGAGTCGTAAATTCTTAAGCAGGTAGGAATTTCTGCGCGAGTCAGCGCGTTCCCATCGGTGTCGGCGACGATGGGAGACAGCGATGCGGGGAACACCGATGCCCGAGTTGGTGCTCAGCGACGACGAGCGGGAGCTCCTCGAGCGATGGGCCCGACGCCCGAAGAGCGCGCAGGACCTGGCGTTGCGATGCCGGATCGTGCTGTTGTGCGCCGAGGGTCGGCAGAACACTGAGGTCGCCACGGATCTCGGGATCGGTCGCATGACGGTGGGCAAGTGGCGGGCCCGCTTCGTCGCCCATCGCATCGACGGTCTCCACGACGAGCCGCGCCCAGGTGCCCCGCGCAGCATCGGCGACGACGCCGTCGAGGCGGTGATCGTGAAGACCTTGGAGCAGACTCCGACCGACGCCACCCACTGGTCGACCCGGTCCATGGCCAAGGCCACGGGCATGAGCCAGTCGGCGATCAGCCGGATCTGGCGGGCCTTCGGGCTGAAACCCCATCTGGTGGACTCCTTCAAGCTCTCGCCCGATCCCCAGTTCGTGGACAAAGTGCGCGACATCGTGGGCCTCTACCTCAACCCGCCCGAAGGAGCACTGGTCCTCTGTGTCGACGAGAAGTCCCAGATCCAAGCCCTAGACCGGACCCAGCCGGTCCTCCCGTTGCGGCCCGGGCTCCCCGAGCGGCGCACCCATGACTACGTGCGCCACGGCACGACCAACCTCTATGCCGCCTTGGACGTGACCTCGGGCCAGGTCATCGCTGATCTCACCGACCGTCACCGGGCCCAGGAGTTCCGCTCGTTCCTGAACCTCATCAACCGCTCCGTGCCAGACGATCTCGACGTCCACGTCGTGGTCGACAATTCATCGACCCACAAGACGCCCGAGATCAAGCGCTGGCTGCTGCGCCACCCGAGATTCACGCTGCATTTCACCCCCACCTACAGCTCCTGGCTGAACCTGGTCGAGCGCTGGTTCGCCGAGCTCACCAACAAGTGGCTGCGACGCGGCACGCACCGCTCAACCAAAGAGCTCGAGCGCGCCATCCTCGACTGGACCGACTCTTGGAACGACGACCCTCGTCCGTTTGTCTGGCACAAGAGCGCCGATGAGATCCTCGACACGCTGGCTACGTACTGCGCGCGGATCTCCGACTCAGGTCACTAGGCCGTCGCGGTCTCGGCGGCCGCCCACATCGCGGCCAGCGGCGGCTCGCGTCCGGTCCAGGCCTCGATCTGTGCCGCCGCCTGGTGGACCAGCATTCCGAGGCCGCCGAGGGTGGTCGCGCCCCGCGCCGCGCACGCCTCCAGCCACGCCGTCCGCCGCGGCTCGTAGATGAGGTCGACCACGACGTGGCGGTCCGACAGCGACGCCGGGTCGACCGCCGGCCGCTCGTGGGCCCACGCCGTCCCCACCATGCCGGCCGGGGTGGCATTCACCACCAGGTCCGCCGTGGCGGTCTCGTCCGGCCCGCCGAGGCGCCCGACGCTCCCGGCCAGCACGACCGCGGCCGCGGCCTGCGCGGGGCGCCGCGCCCAGATCGCGACGTCGGCGGCGCCGGCCTCGGCCAGCGCGACCACGACCGCCCGGCCCGCGCCGCCGGCGCCCAGGACGAGGCACCGCAGGCCGTCCGGATCGACCCCCACCCCGCGGGCGAGCGCGGCCACGAACCCGAGCCCGTCGGTGTTGTCGCCGGTCAGCCCGCGGCCATCGGCGATCACGCAGTTGACCGCGCCCAAGCGGCGCGCCACGGGGGTCAGCAGGTCGACGGCCTCGGCCACGGCCGCCTTGTGGGGCATCGTCACCGACAGCCCGCGCAGCGAGAGGGCCCGCACTGCGTCGAGGGCCTCGACCGCCCCGCCGGCCGGCACCCGGAAGCCGACCGACACCCAGTCGAGCCCGAGCGCGGCGAAGGCGGCGTTGTGCAGGCGGGGGGAGAGCGAGTGATCCACCGGATCGCCGATGACCGCGACGACCGGCGAGGCGGCCGACGGCCATCCGGGCGCGCCGGCCCGGCTCGGGGTGGCGGGCGAGGTCACCTGCGGTCGCCCGCGTCGATCTCGCACCCGGCCAGGGTCACTGCGCGCACGTCGGGATCCCCCTCGCGCTCCGTCGAGCGGCCGCTTCCCTCCGACCCTAATGGGGCCCGACGCCCGGCCGGGCCGCGGCGGCGGGCGGCGGGCGGGCGGTCAGAGTCCCTGGCTCTGCGCCAGCTGCTCGGCCGCCAGCTGCTCGGCGAAGGTGTCGGAGAACTGCTCGGTGCCGTCCTTGTTCACGACCTCGAAGTAGAGCCACCCCCCGGCCGGCGGGTGGGTGGCGGCGGCGAGCGCGCTCGGCGACGGTGTGGCGATGGGCGTGGGCGGGAGCCCGGTGTGCAGATAGGTGTTGTAGGGGGTGTCGAGCTTCTCGTCGGCCGGGGTCACCGGGCCGCCGTCCTGGCCGAGCGAGTACAAGACGGTCGAGTCCATCTGCAGCGGCGAGCCCTTGGCCAACCGGTTGTAGATGACGCGGGCCACCATGCCCATGTTCTTCTCGATGTACCCCTCCTTCTCCACGATCGAGGCCACGGTGACCAGTTGGTTCGCCGTGAGGCCGAAGCGCCCGGCGGCACCGGCCACCCCGGCCGCGGCCGCCTCGTGGTCGAACCGCTCGACCATGGCGGCCAGGAGCTGGGTGGGCGTCTCGCCCGGCACGACCTCGTAGGTGCCGAGGCCGAGCAGGCCCTCCAAGTTCGTAGAATCGGCCGCCTGGTAGGCGGAGCGCACGGCGCCCGACCGGGCCGCCCGCACGAAGGCGGTGGCCGACTGCCCCGGGACGTCTCCCACCCGCACGGCCACCTCGGCCAGCGTGTAGCCCGGCCGGACGCGCACCGGGTAGACGTCGGTCCCCCCCTCGAGCACGCTGCGGACCGCGCCGAACGTCTGGTTCTGGTGGAAGTAGTAGAGCCCCGGCTCGAAGGGCGGCGTCCCGTGGATGACGAAGGACAGCCGGAAGGCGAGCGAGCTGGCGATGACGCCGTGGCCGGCCAGGTCCGAGAGCACGCTGCCCTCGGCCTCGTTCGCCCGGACCTCGACGATAACCCCGCGGCCCGGGCCGCCCAGGGGGTGCGCCTCGAGCTCGTACCAGGTGGCGACGCCGATCACGACCAGGAGGACGAACCCGGCCATCGAGTACAGGAGCCGGCGGCGGGAGCGTCGCCGGCGCCGGCGTTCCTCGCCGCGCGCGGCCCGGGCACCCGGCGCGGCGCCCTCCTCCCCCGAGGCGTCCCCCGGGGGCGGCTCGGCTCCCCCGTCGTCGGTCGGGTCCATCGTGGTCACGGGCGACCGGCGTCCAGCCAGGCCTGCAGCAGCACCACGGCGGCCGCGCTGTCCACGCTGCGCCGGGCGTGGCGCGTGCGGAGGCCCGCCGCCCGCTGCCCGGCCGCGGCCGAGACCGTGGTGAGCCGCTCGTCGAAGGTCACGACCGCCACCGGGGCGACCGCCGCGGCCAGCTCGGCGGCTTCGGCCAGGGCGGCCACGGCCGCCGGTCCGCGACCCCCGTCGAGCGAGAGCGGGAGCCCGACCACGATGGCGCCCACCCGTTGCTCCAGCGCGATGGTGGCCAGCCGCCCTCGGTCGGCCGCCGGGTCGTCCCCCCGTTCGACGACGCAGAGGGGGAAGGCCAGCGCGCCGCCGCTGTCGCTCACCGACACGCCGATCCGCCGCTCTCCGAGATCCACCCCCATGGCCTTGCCTCGGACGGGCGCGGCGCCCGGCCGGGCCCCCGTCGGGTCGGGGCCGGTCATCCCCCGGCCAGGACGCGGCGGGCTTCGGCCAGCGCCTGGTCCAGCCGGCCCGGGTCCCGACCGCCGGCGACCGCCACCTGGGGCGAGCCACCGCCGCCGCCGCCGACCACGGCCGCCACCTGCTTCACCAGGCCGGTCGCGTCGGGGTCGCCGCCCGTCACCGCGACGATGGCCACCTTCTGCGCCTCGGGGCTGCCGCCGATGACGGCGGCCCGGACGCCCGGGTGGCGCTGGACCGCCTGGGCGAGGGCCCGCAGGTCGTCCGCCCCGCGGCCGTCGATCCGCGCCACCACCACCCCGCCCTCGGCCCGGCCGGCCAGCGTCGCCGCCTCGGCGTCGCGCGCGGCGTCGCGCAGGGCCGCCAGCTCCCGCTCGGTGGCCCGCTGCCGGTCGAGCACGCGCTGCAGCGCATCGGGCACCTGCTCGGGTTCGGTGCGCAGCAGCGCCGCCGCCTCCTCGAGCAGCGCCTGGCGGCGCGCGCTCCGGTCCAGGGCCGCCGCACCGGTGACCGCCTCGATCCGGCGCGTGTTGGCCCCGATCGACCCCTCGGTCAGGATCGCGATGGGGCCGATCTGGCCGAGGGCGTGGACGTGGGTGCCGCCGCAGAACTCGAGCGAGTGGGGACCGGCCCGCACCACCCGGACGACGTCGCCGTACTTGTCGCCGAAGAAGGCCACCGCGCCCATCGACTCGGCCTCGGCCCGGGTGGCCTCGGTCGTCTGCACGGCGTCGTCGGTGAGCACGTCCGCGTTGGCCATCGCCGCCACCGCGTCGAGCTCCTGGCGGGCCGGTGCGCCGTGATGGCTGAAGTCGAACCGCAGGTGGTCCGGCGCGACCAGCGAGCCCTGCTGGCGGACGTGGTCCCCGAGCACGGCCCGCAGCGCCGCGTGCAGGAGGTGGGTGCCGGTGTGGTTGCGCCGCAGCCCCTCCCGGCGCAGGCCGTCGATCGTGGCCAGCGCCTCCTGGCCGCCGAAGATCTCGCCGGTCACCTTGGCCCGGTGGGCGACCAGGCCCGGCACGGCCACCACCGTGTCGAGCACCTCGGCCCGGCCGGTCTCGGTCACGATGGTGCCGGTGTCGCCCTGCTGGCCGCCACCCTCGGCGTAGAAGGGGGTCTCGGCCAGGAAGACCTCGACCGCGTCGCCGTCGCCCTCGCCGAGCACGCCGATCACCCGGGTGGCCACCGAGTAGAGGTCGGGCGAACGCCCGATGAAGTCGGTGGGGCCCTCGGTTTCGAGCAACGCCCGGTAGGCGGTCTCGTCGGCCGCCGCCGGCGAGCGCGCCGCCTCCCTGGCCCGGGCCCGCTGCTCGGCCATGGCCGCCTCGAAGGCCGGCCGGTCGACCGAGACACCCGACTCTCGCGCCAGCTCCTCGGTCAGCTCGATCGGGAACCCGTGGGTGTCGTGGAGCCGGAAGGCCACGTCGCCCGGCATCGTCGGGGTCCGGCCGGCCCGGGCCGCCTCGAGCGCGTCCTGCAAGAGGCTGAGGCCCGTCCGGAGCGTGCGGTCGAAGCCGGCCTCCTCGCGGTCGAGCGCGGACTGGATCACCGAGAGCTCGTCTCTCAGCGCGGGGTAGGCGCCGCCCAGGACGTCGGCCACCGACTCGGCCATCGCCGGGGTGACGCGCGCCTCGACGCCCAGCCGGCGCGCCGCCAGCACGGAGCGGCGGATGAGCCGCCGCAGCACGTAGCCGCGGCCGTCGTTGGACGGCTGCACCCCGTCGGCAATGAGGAAGGCGGTGCTGCGGGCGTGGTCGGCCAGCACCCGGAGCGTGACGTCGTCCTCGTCGTCGGACCCGTAGGGGCGGCCGCACAGCTCCTCGGCCCGGGCGATGATCGGACGCAGCACGCCGGTCTCCCAGATCGAGGGCACGTCCTCTAGCACCGTGAGGACGCGCTCCATCCCGGCCCCGGTGTCGATGTTGGGTCGGGGCAGCGGCTCGAGGGTGCCGTCGGCCTGCCGGTCGTACTGCATGAACACGAGGTTCCAGATCTCGACGTAGCGCTCGGGACCCCCGTCGAGGGGCCCGCCGACCTCCCCGAACTCGGCCCCCCGGTCGTAGTAGATCTCAGAGGAGGGGCCGCAGGGCCCGGTCTCCCCCATCTCCCAGAAGTTGTCCTCGCCCATGCGCACGATGCGCGCGGCCGGCAGGCCGACCGCATCCCGCCAGATCTGCGCCGCCTCGTCGTCGTCGGTGTAGACCGACGCCCACAGGCGCTCCCCGTCGAGACCGAGGTCGCCCGTCAAGAGCTCCCAGGCCCACGGGATCGCCGCCTCTTTGAAGTAGTCGCCGAAGCTGAAGTTGCCGAGCATCTCGAAGAAGCTGAGGTGGCGGGTCGTGCGGCCCACCAGCTCGATGTCGTCGTGCTTGCCGCGCACCCGCACGCACTTCTGCACCGAGGTGGCGCGTGGGTAGGGCGGCACCTCCTCCCCCAAGAAGTAGGGGATGAACTGGTTCATGCCGGCGTTGGTGAAGAGCGGCGCGCGCGGGTGGTGGGGAATCAGGCTGGCGGAGGGCACCAGCCGATGCCCGCGATCCATGAAGAACCGGGTGAAGGACGATCGAAGCTGGGTGGCGTCCACGGGGCTCCTCGAGGTGCTGCTCGGTCGAGAAAGCCTAGAAGGGGTGGCGGGGGGCCCGGGTCACGGGCCCGTCGGCCGGTGCGGCGGCGAGCGCCGAACGGTGCGCCTCACGGCCGCGGTCGGCCGCGGCGCTCCGCCAGGCGCGCCTCGATCCCGGCCTCCTCCCCGTGGCCCGAAGGCTCGTAGTAGACGTGGCCCTCGGCCCCCTCGGGCCGGTACTGCTGGTCGACCCAGCCGGAGGCCTCGTCGTGCGGGTAGCGGTACCCCTCGCCGTGGCCGATCTGGCCGGCGCTGCGGTAGCTGGCGTCGCGCAGGTGGGCCGGGACCACCACCCGGGGGCCGCCGCGCACGTCGTCGCGGGCCCGGCCGAGCGCCACCATGACGCGGTTGGATTTGGGGGCGCAGGCCAGGTGGACCACGGCCTGGGCCAGGTTGAGGGCGGCCTCGGGCAGGCCCACGAACTCGACCGCCCGGGCCGCCGCGTCGGCCACCACCAGGGCCTGGGGGTCGGCCATCCCCACGTCCTCGCTGGCCAGGATCACGAGGCGCCGGGCCAAGAAGCGCGCGTCCTCGCCCGCCTCCAGCATCTGGGCCAGCCAGTAGAGGCTGGCGTCGGGGTCCGAGCCGCGGATGCTCTTGATGAGCGCGCTGATCTGGTCGTAGTGGCTGTCGGGCCCCTGCTGCACGATCCGCCCGTCGCGCGCCGCGGCCACGTCGGCCACCGTGACGAGCGTCTTCACCGCGGGCTGCTTGGTCGCCTTCCCCCGGGGCGTGGCCGCGGCCCGGCGCACCCGCGCCACGGCCACCGCCAGCTCCAGGGTGTTGAGCGCGACCCGGGCGTCGCCGCCCGCCACCGACACGAGCGCGTCGAGCGCGTCGTCGTCCGCGGCCGCGCCCTCGGCCGAAAGACCGCGCGCCAGGATCTGGCGCAGGTCCTCGTCCTCCAGCGGCAGGAGCCGCCAGAGCGTCGAGCGGCTCATGAGCGGTGCGTTCACCTCGAAGAAGGGGTTCTCGGTGGTGGCGCCGACGAGCACCACCAGGCCGTCTTCGACGGCCGGCAGCAGCACGTCCTGCTGGGCCTTGTTGAACCGGTGCACCTCGTCGATGAACAAGATGGTGCCCTGGCCCCGTTCGCCGAGGCGCCGGCGCGCCTCTTCGATGGCGGCCCGGACCTCCTTCACGCCCGAGGCCACCGCGGACAGCGGCACGAAGGCCTTGGCGGTGGCGCTGGCCAGCAGGCGGGCCAGCGTGGTCTTCCCCGTGCCGGGCGGCCCCCACAAGATGACCGAGCCCAGCCGGTCGGACTCGACCAGCGCGCGGAGCGGCGCCCCGGGCGCCACCAGGTGCCGCTGGCCGGCCATCTCGTCGAGCGTCCTCGGCCGCAGGCGGGCGGCGAGCGGCGCCGCCTCGGCCAGGGCGGTCTCGGCCGCCGCGCCGAAGAGGTCGCCGCTCACTTCAGCGACCTGCGGACCGGCGAAGGCTCACTCGGTGACCCTGATCCCGAGCTCGGCCAGGCTCTGGGGCGACAGCGCCTTCGGCGCCCCCGTCATGGGGTCCGAGCCGGACGCGGTCTTGGGGAAGGCGATGACCTCTCGGATGTTCTCCTCCTTGGCCAAGATGGCCACCAGCCGGTCGATCCCGATGGCGAAACCGCCGTGGGGCGGCGCCCCGAAGCGGAAGGCCGAGAGCAAGAAGCCAAAGCGCGCCGCGGCGGTCTCCTCTGAGATGCCGAGGGCGCCGAACACCTGCTGCTGGACGTCGGCCCGGTGGATCCGGATGCTGCCCGAGCCGAGCTCCCAGCCGTTCAGCACCAGGTCGTAGCTCTGGGACCGCACGGCCAGCGGGTCGCTCTGCAGCTTGTCGAGGTCGTCGGGGTGCGGCATGGTGAACGGGTGGTGCGCCGGGATGGGCGCGCCGGTGTCGTCCAGCCCCTCGAAGAGCGGGAAGTCGACCACCCACACGTAGCGCAGCGGTCCCTCGCCGACCGGCCGGGCCCCGAGCTCGACGCGGAGCGCGCCGAGGACCCGGCAGGCGAGCGGGTGCTCGTCGGCCACCACGAGGACGAGGTCGCCCGCCACCGCCCCGCTGGCCGAGACGAGGCCGGCCTGCTCGTCGGCCGAGAGGTGCCGGGCGAGCGGCGAGTCGAGGCCGACCGCGCCGTCGGTCGCGCTCACCCGGAACCAGGCCAGGCCCTTCGCCCCGAGCGCGCCGGCGCGTTCGACCAGCGCGTCGAGGCGCGAGCGCGCCAGGGCCGCGCCGCCGCCCACCACCATCGCCTTCACGCACGGAGCCGCGAGCGCGCGCACGGCGGTCGAGGCGAAGACCGGCGTCAGGTCGCGGAGCGCCATGTCGAAGCGCAGGTCGGGCTTGTCGGTGCCGTAGCGGTCGAGGGCGTCGGTCCAGGTGATCGTGTCGAAGGGCCCCGGCCGCTCGCCGCGCACCGCCTCGGTCACCTCGCGCATGGCCTCGGTCACGAAGTCGAGCACGTCGTCGCGTGAGACGAACGAGGCCTCGAGGTCGAACTGGGTGAACTCGAACTGCCGGTCGGCCCGGGGGTCCTCGTCGCGCAGGCAGCGGGCGATCTGGTAGTAGCGGTCGAGGCCCCCCACCATGAGCAACTGCTTGGCCAGCTGCGGGCTCTGGGGCAGGACGTAGAACGACCCGCGCTGGAGCCGGCTCGGCACCGCGAACTCCCTCGCCCCCTCGGGGGTGGGGGACCACAGCAGCGGTGTCTCTACCTCGCAGAACCCCTGGCGCTCCATCGAGCGCCGCAAGGCCGAGTTGACGGTCGCCCGCAGCCGCAGGTTGGCCTGCATGCGGGGTCGGCGCAGGTCGACGAAGCGGTGCCGCAGGCGGACCGGCTCGTCGGCGTCGGTCTCGTCCTCGACCGGGAAGGGCGGCGGCTGGGCCTCGGCCAGGATCTCGACGCGGCAGTCCCCGACCTCGATCTCGCCGGTCGAAAGGCGCGGGTTGACCGTGCCCTCGGGCCGGTGGCGCACCGTGCCGGTGACGGCCAGCACGTACTCGCTGCGCACGTCGACGGAACCGTCGAGCACGCACTGGACGATGCCGCTGAAGTCCCGGAGGTCGACGAACGCCAGGTGCTCGCCGTGCTCGCGTCGGCGCGCCACCCAGCCGCAGAGCGCCACCGTGCGGCCGACGTCGGCCACCCCGAGCCGCCCGCACAGGGCGTCGCGCATGGCCGTCGGGCGCGCGTCGTCTGCGCCCGCGGTCTGCGGCGCGCTCATCGGCTCTCCCCCGCCCCCTCGGCCAACGCCCCCCGCACGGCGGCCACCACCTCGTCGACCGGCACCGGGTGCTGGTCGCCGGGCGTGCGCAGCGGCTTCAACTGCACCAGGCCGGCGGCCAGCTCCTCTGGGCCGACGATGAGGGCCAGCGCCGCCCCCGAGTGGTCAGCCGCCTTCAGCTGCGCCTTCATGGACCGGCCGTCGAAGGCCCGGTCCGCCGCCAGCCCGGCACCGCGCAGGACGGCCGTGAGCCGGCGGGCCGACTCGCCGCCCGCCGCATCCACCACGAAGGCGTCCAGCGGGCGCGCCGCGACCTTGAAAGCGCCCTCGGCGTCGCAGGCGAGCAGCACCCGCTCGATCCCGATCCCGAAGCCGACGCCCGGCGTCGGCGGCCCGCCGAGGGCCGCCACCAGGCCGTCGTAGCGGCCGCCACCGCCCACGCCGTTCTGGGCCGCGTCGATCGCCGCCGAGGCGAACTCGAAGGTGGTCCGGGTGTAGTAGTCGAGGCCGCGCACGAGCCGGTGGTTCAGCACGTAGTCGATGCCGAGGGCAAAGAGGCCGTCGCGCACGCGCGCGAAGTGCGGCGCGCAGTCGCGGCAGAGGTGGTCGACCAGGTGCGGCAGCGATTCGCTCACCTGCTGGCACTCGGCCCGCTTGCAGTCGAGGATGCGCAGCGGGTTAACGTCCGCCCGCGGGCGGTGCTCGTCGCAGAGCTCGTCGCGGCGCGCCGTCAGCTCGGCCCGCAGGAGCTCGAGGTAGGCGGGGCGGCAGCGCTCGTCGCCGATGGAGTTGATCGAGAGCGTGAGCCGGCGCAGCCCGACCGCCGCGAAGAACTCGGCGGCCAGCGCGATCACCTCTGTGTCGAGGTCGGCATCGGCCGGGCCCAGGGCCTCGATGCCCACCTGGTGGTGCTGGCGGTAGCGGCCGGCCTGGGGCCGCTCGTGGCGGAAGGACGGCGCCACGTACCAGGCCTTGAACGGCAGCGCGGGGCGGTGCTGCAGGTAGGCGCGCACGACCGGCGCGGTGCCCTCGGGCCGCAGCGCCAGCATCGTGCCGTCGCGGTCGGCGAACTCGTACATCTCCTTGCCGACGACCTCGCTCTCCGCACCGATGCCGCGGCGGAAGACCGCCGCGTCCTCGATGATCGGCGTCTGGAGCAGGCCGTAGCCGGCCCGCTCGACGAGGCCGGCGAAGCACGCCACCAGGGCCTCCCAACGCGCGGACTCGGGTGGGAGCACATCGTGGGTCCCCCTCGGGGCGCGCGGCATCACCGCGCCACCGCTCACCGCGGGCTCACGGGCGCTTGCCGGGCAGCAGCCGATAGGCGTCGAAGACACCGTCGAGGTGCTTGAGCGAGCCCACCAGCGAGTGCAGATGCGTGGGGTCGGCCAGCTCCACGTCGAAGGCCATCCGGCTCACCCGGTCCGCCGTGGTCGCGGTGCGGGCGGCCACGATGTTGAGGTGGTGCTCGGAGACCACGCGGCTCACGTCGGCCAACAGACGCGAGCGGTCGAAGGCCAACACCTCGAGGGTGGCCACGAAGACCCCCTCGCCGCCGCGGTCCCACTCCACCTCGATCAGGCGCTCGTGGGCGCCGCGGGTGAGGGCCAACGCGTTGGCGCAGTCCGTCCGGTGCACCGACACGCCCCGGCCCTGGGTGACGAAGCCCATGATCTCGTCGCCCGGCACCGGCGTGCAGCACCGCGCTAGGTGCACCATCACGTCGTCGAGGCCCTCGACGTAGACGCCGGCCCCCGAGCGCCGGCCCGAGCGCAGCGAGCGGGCCCCGCGCGTGGCGGTCGTCGGCAGCTGCTCCTCCACGCCGCCCGAAAGCTCGCGGGCCAGCCGCTGGACGATCGACTGGGTGGAGACCTGATTCTCGCCGATCGCCGCGTACAGGGCCTCGGTGTCGGCCAGGTTGATCGAGTCGGCCACCTGCGCCAGGGAGACCGAGCCCAGGATCTTCTGGTGCGGGAGGCCGGCCCGGCGCAGCGCCTTCACCAGCTCCTCGCGACCGTTCTCGATGGCGTCCTCGCGGCGCTCCCGGCTGAACCACTGCCGGATCTTGTTGCGGGCCCGCGAGGAGGCCACCAGCTTCAGCCAGTCGCGCGAGGGCGCGGCCGAGGCCGACTTGGAGGTGAAGATCTCGACCGTGTCGGCGGAGCTCAACTGGGTGTCGAGCGGGACCAGGCGGCCGTTCACCCGGGCGCCGATGCAGCGGTGGCCGACCTCGGTGTGGATGGCGTAGGCGAAGTCGACGGGGGTGGAGCGCGCCGGCAGGGCGATGACCTTGCCCTTGGGCGTGAAGATGTAGACCTCGTCCTGTTCCAGGTCGAACTTCAGGGCCTGGAGGAACTCGACCGGGTCGGTCGTCTCCTGCTCCACGTCGGCCAGGCGCTGCATCCAGGCCATGTCCGCCGAGGCGTGGGCCTTGTCCTTGTAGCCCCAGTGGGCGGCGATGCCGTACTCGGCGCGCCGGTGCATCTCCTCGGTGCGCACCTGCACCTCGATCGGTTTGCCGTTCAGGCCCACCACCGTCGTGTGCAGCGACTGGTAGAGGTTGAACTTCGGCGTGTTGATGTAGTCCTTGAAGCGCCCCTGGACGGGGGGCCAGATGGCGTGGATGGCGCCGAGCGCCGCCCAGCAGTCCTTCTCGGCCGCCACGACCACGCGGATCGCCACCAGGTCGTGGATGTCGTCGAACTCGCGCCCGCGCACGACCATCTTCTCGTAGATGCTCCACAGGTGCTTCGGCCGCCCGGTCACCTCGGCCTCGATGCCGGCCGCGGCCAGGCGCTCGCGCACGGCGACGAGGACCTTGGCCAGGTCCTCCTCTCGCTGGGGGGCGCGGGCGGCCACCATCTGCTCGATCTCGGCGTAGCGCTTCGGGTGCAACGTGGCGAAGGCCAGGTCCTCCAGCTGCCACTTCACCTGCTGGACCCCGAGGCGGTGCGCCAGCGGTGCATAGACGTCGAAGGTCTCCTGCGCGGTGCGGCGCTGCTTCCAGTCGGCCATGACCGCCAGCGTCTGCATGTTGTGCAGGCGGTCCGCCAGCTTGATGAGGAGCACCCGCCAGTCGCTCGCCATCGCCACCAGCATCTTGCGGATGGTGGCGGCCTGCTGGGCCTCCTTCGAGTCGAACTGCAGCCGGTCGAGCTTGGTGACCCCGTCGACCACCCGGGCGACCACCGGGCCGAACTCCGACGCGATCGAATCGAGCGTGAGGCCCGTGTCCTCGACGGCGTCGTGCAGCAGGGCGGCGGCGACGGTCGGGGCGTCGAGGCCGAGGCCGGCCACGATCGTGGCGACGGCCACCGGGTGGGTGATGTAGGGCTCGCCGGAGCGCCGGAACTGGCCCTCGTGGGCGGCGATGGCGGTCTCGCCGGCCCGCCGGATGAGGGTCGTATCCTCGTCGGGGCGGTGGTCGGCCACCGCCCGCAGGATCGGGGTGAGAAGCTCCTCGAGCGCGCTCGACGGAGCATCGGGCGTCGGCGAAACCCGGGCCAGGGTCACCATCCCTCCACGCTACTCGACCGCCTCAGGCACGAAGCGGTCCGACCCTGGTCAGCGGCGCTTCCGGCCGCCCTTGCCGCCCCGTTTGCGCGGCGGGGGCCGGCGCGCGCCCGACGCCCCGCCCGGGCGCGGGCGGCTGGTTCCCCCACCACCGCGGGCGGCGGCTCCGTTGCCGGTCGCCTCGGGCGCGGCGGCCCGCGCCGCGCTGGTCTGGGCCCGCCCGTCGCGGGCCGCCCCCGGACGCAGCGTCCCCTGCCGCTGGACCCGCCCGGCCGACCGGGCGGTGCCGGTGGTCGCCGAGGCGCCGACCAGCAGCGCGGCCGCGCTCGGCGTGAGCAGCCCCAGCCGGTCGCCACGTGAGTCGAGGCGCTGGCGGATGGCGGCGTAGCGGCCCTCGCGCTCCTTCAGCATGGCCAGGATGGGCGACGCGATGAAGATGGAGGAGTAGGCCCCCGACAAGAGCCCTACGAACAGCGCCAGGCCGTAGTTCTGCAGGGTGGTGGCCCCGAGCAGCTCGGCGCCGATGACGAGGACGGCCAGCACCGGCAGGATGGCGACGAGCGAGGTGTTGATCGATCGGGCCAGCGTCTGGTTCATCGAGAGGTTGACCATCTCGGTGTAGGTCATGCGTCCCGACGCGCCCAGGCCCTTGGCGTTGTCCCGGACGCGGTCGAACACGACCACCGTGTCGTAGAGGGAGTACCCGAGGATGGTCAGGATGGCGATGACCGTGTCGGGAGACACCGAGAAGCCGGCCAGCGAGAACACACCGACGGTCACGGCCAGGTCGTGGAGCATGGCGATGAAGGCCGCCAGCGCCATCTTGGGCTCGAACCGGAAGCTGATGTAGATCACCACCACGATGAAGAAGGTGATGAGCGCGAGGAGGGCGCGGTTGGTCACCTGGCCGCCCCAGGTCGGTCCCACCTGATCCTGGGAGACGTTGTTGACCGAGGTGCGGCCGAGCCGGGCCAGCGCCGCCGTGACGTTGTTGTCGATGGTGCTCTGCTGGCCCGACGAGAGCGTGTTCAGGTCGTCTGAGACCTGGACGGTGCTGGACCCCAGGATCTCGACCGTCGGGTTGGAGAGGCCGGCCGCCGTCACCGCGTTCTCGGCCTGGGTCTGGCTCACGTTGGGGGCCAGCACCGTCCACGACGTGCCGCCCTTGAAGTCGATCCCGAGGTTGAGCCCACGCGTGCCGAGCGAGATCAGGCCGGCCACGATGATGATCCCCGAGAGGAGGAACCACAGGCGGCGCCGACCGACGAAGTCGAACTTCGTGTCGCCGCGGTACATGCGCATGAAGGCGCGCGGCCTCCGGCCGTTCCCTTCCGCCGCGTGGCGCATGCGCCGCCGCGCCGGCCTGCGCTCCCTCGGGTCGTCGTAGGACTCCTCGAGCTCGATCTCGTCGTCGAGCTCGGCCTCGTCGAACTGGGCCCCGTCCAGGCCGTCTCCGTTCTCCGCTTCGCTCTCGCCCTGCTCGTCGGCGCGCGTAACCTCGAGGTTGGCCAGGTTCGGGTCGAAGCGCTCCGTCGGGCTCACGCTTCGGCCCCCGTCTGCACCGCCAGGCCCCGGGAGATCCCAAAGCGGGCCGAGGAGAGCCGCTCGTTGCGACCGAGCAGCACCACGAGCGGCCGCGTGAAGAAGTAGGTCATGAAGACGTCGAGCAGGGTCGAGAGCCCGAGGAAGAAGGCGAAGCCCTTCACCTCGCCGATGGCCAGGATGAACAGCACGGCGGCGGCGGCGAAGGAGACGAGGTCGGCCGCCAGCACGGTGCGCCAGGCGCTCTGGAAGCCACGGTCCACACTGGTGCGGACGGTCCGGCCCGAGCGGGTCTCATCTTTCAATCGTTCGAAGTACACGATGTAGGAGTCGACGGTGATACCGATCGACACGATGATCCCGGTGACCCCCGCCAGGTCGAAGCTCGGCGCGATCGAGGTGTGCCCCAGGGCCGAGATGATCGACCACAAGAGCGCGCCGGTCACCGCCAGCCCCGACAGGACGACCACTCCCAGCAGGCGGTAGTAGACGATCGTGTAGAGGAGGACGAGCAGGAGGCCGGCGACCCCGGCGCCCAGCCCGGCCTTGAGCGCCGAGCTCCCGAGGGTGGGCGAGACCGTCTCGGTGGTGAGCGGGTTGAGGCGCACCGGCAGGGAGCCGAACTGCATGGCGAGGGCGAGGTTCTTGGCGTTGGCCTCGGTGAAGCTGGACCCGCTGATCTGACCCTGGCCGGCGAACGAGGTGAAGCTTGCCTGGGTCGGCTGGATGATCGGGGCGGACTGGACGATCCCGTCCAGCTCGATGGCGACCTCCTGGTGGAAGTTGGCCTGCGCCAGCTTGTCGAAGCCGGGCGAGCCCGATCCGGTCAGCGTGTAGTTGACGACCCAGTTGCCGAGCGAGTCCACCTGGGCGTTGGCCCCCTTGACCGCGTGACCGGTGAGGGGGGATACACCGAGGAGATAGCGGGCGCCGCCGCTGCCGGGGAGCCCGGGCAAGAGGACGACCTTGCCCGCCGCGTCCTTCGTGCTGGGCGTCGACGGGTAGACGGCCAGCGCGGGGTCTTCTGGGATGTTGTTGGTCGGGTTGCCCTGCGCGTTGAAGGCTCCGAGGTTGGCCGCCGTGATCTGGTACTGCGCCTGACACGAGTTGGGCAGCGCCAGGGGCTGTCCCTTGGCCTGGGCCTTGGCCTGCTTGGCCGCCGCCGGGCTGTAGGCGGGGGCCGTGCAGAGCACCGGCCGGAACAGGAGCTGCGCGGTCTGGCCGATCGTCTTCAGTACGGCCCGCCCGTTCTTCACGCCCGGGATCTGGACGACGATGTCGCCGCCCTGGGTGGACACCTGGGCACCCGACACGCCGATACCGGCCACCCGGTTGCTGAGCACGCTGACGGTCTCGGACAGGTCCGACGACGACACCTTGTGGGCGGGCCGGTAGGTGACGGAGAGTCCGCCGGCCAGATCGAGGCCGAGCTTCGGCTTCCACCGGGCGGCGAGGCTGCCGCCGAGCGAGGCGACGGCGACCACCACCACCAGCAGCAGGCTGATGACCAGGGCGCGCTGCCGTCGGGACTGCGAGCGCGACGGCGCCCTCATGCTCATGTCCCGGAGCCCTCGCCGGGCTGGCTGTCCGAGGAACCGTCGGTCCCGCCGTCGTGCTCGTTCTCGTCGTGGTCGTCCTCGTCCTCGACGTCATCGTCGTCATCGTCGTCGGCGACGGGTGGCTCGATCTTGCGGGTGATCGCCGAGCGGACCACGACCATGCGCGACGGGGTGGCGCCGAACGAAGCCAGCGAGTCGGCGCCGCCCGATTCGATGACCAGCCGGTCGTCGTGGGCCTCGACCACCTTGCCGATGATCCCGCCCGCCGTGAGGACCTCGTCGCCCACGTTGATCGACGACGTGTGCTCACGCTGGCGCCGGGCGCGCTGCTGCTGGGGGCGCAGGAACAAGAAGTACACCGCGCCGACGATGACCACGATGAAGATCAACGAGAACGGGTTCGCCGAGGTCTTCTTGGCCGCGGTGGCGGCCAACGTCGGGGCCAGGGTGAGGAGGGCGATCACCGGGCAACCCCCGCCGCGCGCGTCCGATGGCTCAGTCTCCGCACAGGAGGGACACCATACTCCAGGCCCGCTCGGCCCCGGCCGTCGTGGGCGGCCCCGGCAAGCCTCAGAACAGGGGCGCCACCTCGGGGAAGAGGCCGAGATGGGCCCAGGCCCGCTCGGTCGCGACGCGCCCGCGGGGCGTTCTTTGGATCAACCCCTGCTGGAGGAGGAACGGCTCGTAGGCGTCCTCGATGGTGTCGGGCTCCTCGCCCACGCACTGGGCGAGGGTGGTGAGGCCGACGGGCCGCCCGGCGAAGCGTCGACAGAGCGCGTCCAGGATCGCCCGGTCCAGCTTGTCCAGCCCGAGGTCGTCCACACCGAAGAGCACGAGGCCCCGGTCGGCCGCGTCGCCGTCGATCACGCCGTCCCCGCGGACCTCCACGAAGTCGCGCACCCGCCGCAGCAACCGATTGGCGATCCGTGGTGTGCCGCGCGACCGCTCGGCGATGCGCTGCGCTCCGGGGGCATCGATGTGCACCCCGAGGATGCGGGCCGACCGTTCGACGATCGCCTGCAGCTCGTCGGGGCGGTACAGGTCGAGCCGACCGACGAACCCGAACCGGTCCCGCAGCGGGCTCGACACGAGGCCGGTGCGGGTGGTGGCGCCGATCAGCGTGAAGCGCGGCAGGTCCAGTCGGATCGAGCGGGCCGTCGGCCCCTTCCCGATCAAGATGTCGAGCTTGGCGTCCTCCATCGCCGGATAGAGGACCTCTTCGACGGAGCGGTGCAGCCGGTGGATCTCGTCGATGAAGAGGACGTCCCCCTCCTGGAGGTCGGTCAAGAGGGCGGCCAGGTCGCCGGTGCGCACGAGCACCGGGCCCGAGGTCACCCGGAACCCGACGCCCAGCTCCGCCGCCACGATCCCGGCCAACGACGTCTTGCCCAGGCCCGGGGGGCCGGCGAACAGCAGGTGGTCGACGGGCTGACGCCGCTGGCGGGCCGCCTGCAGCACGATCCGCAGGTGCTCGACCAGCTGGGGCTGGCCGACGAACTCCTCGAGCGTCCGGGGGCGCAACCCCACCTCTTCGGCCTCGTCGCGCGGGAACGCGGTCACCTCCAGCGGGCTGGTGGGGAGGACGGTGGGAGCCGTCTCGTCCTCGGTGGCGAGGACCTCGCGACGCGCCCTCGGCGTCACCGGGTGGCCAGCTCCCGCAGCGCCGAACGGAGCAGCTCCTCCACGCCGAGCTCGGCCTCGGCGCCGGGCTCGCCGAGCCGCTCCAGTGCGTGGCGGATCTCCTCGGGCCCGTAGCCGAGCTCGGCCAGGGCGGCCCGGACCTCGGCGCGCGGCGAATGGGCGACGCCCGCCGGGCCGGCGTCGCCGGCATGGAGATCCGGCAGGTCGAGGCGGCTCTTCAGGTCGATCAAGAGGCGCGCCGCCGTCTTGCGGCCGATGCCCGGGACGAGGCACAAGGTGGCGAGGTCGTCTTCCAAGATGGCGGTCGACAGCGTGGCCGGCGAGAGGGCCGAGAGAATGGCGAGCGCGAGGGCCGGACCGACCCCGTGCGCGCCGAGGAGCGCGTCGAAGCAGCGCCGTTCGTCGTCGTGCAGGAATCCGTACAGGATGATCGCGTCGTCGCGCACGTGGGTGTGCACGTGGAGGAAGACCTCGTCGCCGACCGACGTGAGCAGGCTGGCGGTGGCGGTCGTAACGGCCACGCGGTAGCCGACGCCGCCGACGTCGACGATCACCTCGGCCTCCCCGGTGCGGGCGGCGAACGCGCCGCGGAGCGACCCGATCACGCGCCGGCCCCCAGTGCCGAACTGCGGAGGGCGGGTCCGGCGGCTGCCGACACCGCCGCGCGCAGCGCGTGCGAGCTCAGGTGACACACGGCGAGCGCCAGCGCGTCCGCCACGTCGGCAGGCTTGGGCACCTGGGCCAGGCCCAGCACCTCGGCCACCATTCGCTGCACCTGCTCTTTGGTTGCGCCCCCGTAGCCGACCAGCGCCTGCTTCACCTCGTTGGCGGTGTACTCGGCCACCTCGCAGCCGTGGCCCGCCGCCGCCGCCAGGGCGAGTCCGCTGGCCTGGCACACCGACACGGCGGTGCGGACGTTCACCTGGAAGAACACCCGCTCGACGACGACGACCGACGGCGAGAACTCACGGAGCAGCGCGTCGATCTCCTGTTGAAGGATCCAGAGCCGCTCGGGCAGGGCGGTGGCGGGGTCGGTCTCGATCACCCCGGCCGAGCGGGCCGAGAGCGACCCGTCGCGCCCGTCCCGGGCGACCAGGCCGTAGCCGCAGCGCGAGACGCCCGGATCCACCCCCAGCACGAACACGCGTTCGACTGTAGTGGGCGCCCCCTGGGCCCGGGGGGATCCCCGGTCAGCCGTAGAAGCCGGCCAGGACCTCGTCTGCGATGTCGTAATTGGCGTAGACCGCCTGGACGTCGTCGTGATCGTCGATGGCCTCGATCATCCGCAGCACGCGCTTGGCATCGCCCTCGTCGCCGACCGGGACCGACTGGGACGGCTCCAAGGACAGTTCCGCCGACTCGACGGTGAGGCCGCCCTCTTCGAGCGCGCTGCGCAGGGCGGCCAGGCCCGCCGGGGGGCAGGTTAGGACCCAGCGGTCGCCCGCGTCGTCCAGGTCGTCCGCCCCGGCGTCCATGGCGATCTCCATGATGCGCTCCTCGTCGAGCGAGCGGGGCAGCGACACCACCCCCTTGCGCTCGAACTGCCAGCTGACGGCCCCGGGCTCGGCTAGCGAGCCGCCGTTCTTGGAGAAGAGGTTGCGCACGTCGGCCCCCGTGCGGTTGCGGTTGTCCGTCAGGGTCTCGACGATGACGGCGACCCCACCGGGCGCGTAGCCCTCGTAGCTGACGGCCTCGTAGCGCACCCCCTCGAGCTCGCCCGTGCCGCGCTTGATGGCGCGCTCGATGGTGTCGATCGGCACCGAGGCGTCACGCGCCTTCTGGAACATCGTGCGCAGCGAGGCGTTGGCGTTGACGTCTCCCCCGCCCTCGCGTGCGGCCACCTCGACCTGGCGGATGAGCTTGGCGAAGAGCTTCGCCCGCGCCTTGTCCTGCGCACCCTTGCGGTACTTGGTGGTCGCCCACTTGGAGTGCCCTGACACGTCGACTCCTCTCTCTCAGGCGGCAGCCATCGACACGAACAGCTCGTGCAGCCGTCGGTCTCCGGTGAGCTCGGGGTGGAAGGCGCTGGCCAACGCGTTGCCCTGTCGGCAGATGACCGGCGCCTCGGCCGCGCCGGCGCCCAGGGTGGCCAGGACCTCGACGGTCGGCCCGACTTCTTCGATCACCGGCGCCCGGATGAAGACGGCCGGCATGGGGACGTCCTCGCGGCCGAGCTCGGCCGAAACCTTGGGCACCGCCAGGAGGGTCTCGAAGGACTCCGACTGGCGCCCGTAGCCGTTGCGGCGCACGGTGCAGTCGAGCAACGAGAAGCTCCGCTGGTCGTCGCGCCCGCCGCGCACCTCGGTCGCCAGGAGCACCAGGCCCGCACAGGTGCCGAACACGGCCAGGCCGGCGCGCAGGGCGTCGGCCAGCGGCTCGAACAGTCCGGAGGACTCGAGCAGCATGGAGAGCGTCGTCGACTCGCCGCCGGGCAGGACGATCCCGGCCAGGTCGTCGAGGTCCCCGGGCACAAGCACGGCGCGGGTGGCGACGCCCAGGTCATCGAACGCGCGGCGGTGCTCACGCACGTCGCCCTGCAGGGCCAGGACGCCAATCGTCATCGGCGCCGGAACGGACTACCAGCCGCGCTCGGCCAGGCGCTCGCCCAGGTCGGCCAGCTCCAGCCCGGGCATGGCCTCGCCCAACCCCTTGCTCACCTTGGCCACGTGCTCGGGATCGGCGAAGTGGGTCGTCGCCTCGACCATGGCGCGGGCGCGGCGGGCCGGGTCCTCGCTCTTGAAGATGCCCGAACCGACGAACACGGCCTCGGCCCCCAACTGCATGACGAGCGACGCGTCCGCCGGCGTGGCGAGACCACCGGCGCAGAACAAGGGGACCGGGAGCGCGCCGGTCAGCGCGATCTCCTGGACCAGACCGATCGGCGCCGACAGGCGCTTGGCCCACGCGTAGAGCTCAGCGCTGTCGGCTTGGGTGATCTGGCGGAGGTCGCCCAGGATCGAGCGCAGGTGGCGAACGGCCTCGACGACGTTGCCCGTCCCGGCCTCCCCCTTGGACCGGATCATGGCCGCACCCTCGGAGATCCGGCGGAGGGCCTCGCCGAGGTTGGTGGCGCCGCAGACGAAGGGAACGGTGAACGCCCACTTGTCGATGTGGTGCGCCTCGTCGGCCGGCGTGAGCACCTCGCTCTCGTCGATGTAGTCGACGCCGAGCGACGCCAGCACCTGAGCCTCGGCGAAGTGGCCGATCCGGGCCTTGGCCATGACGGGAACCGTCACCGCCTCCTGGATGGCCTCGATGAGGGCGGGATCGCTCATGCGTGCCACACCGCCGTCCCGGCGGATGTCGGCGGGCACGCGCTCGAGGGCCATCACGGCCACGGCGCCCGCGTCTTCGGCGATCTTGGCCTGCTCGGCGGTGACGACGTCCATGATGACCCCGCCCCGCAGCATGTCGGCCAGGCCTCGTTTCACGGTGAAGGTCCCCGTGACGCGGTCCCCGCCGGTGGCGTGTTCGGGCTGGTCGTCGGCCATGACCCCATCCTACTGGGGGTGGCTCAACCCGCCGTCCTGCCCCGGCCTACCACTCGGCCAGCGCGGCGATCCGCACGGCGGTCGAGTCGAGGTCGCCGTCGTCGACCTGGAGCCGGCGGCCGACCGTCGGGTCGACCCACAGCCAGCGCGTCATGAGATGGCGGCGGCCGGCGAACAGCGAGGTACGCAGCGCGGCCTCCGTGGTGACCAGGGTCTCGAGCGCGTCGTGCAACCCCGGCGGGTACCGGACCGACGCCACCGCCACCGAGTCCGCGCGCAGCTCCCGGCCGCGCCCGACCGCCGCGTGGAGCAGGCGGTCGCTCCCGATCAGGTAGGCCAGGGGGCCGATGACGGTGACGGCCACCGCGGAGACCACCGTGTCGTGGCGCTTCACGTGGGTGAGCTCGTGGCCGACCACGCCCTCGAGCTCGATGGGCCCCAGGCGATCGATGAGGCCGGTCGTCACGACGAGGACCGCGTCGGCGCCGCGGCCGAGCGAGCAGGCGTTCGGGACGGCGTCGTCGACCACCATGAGACGGGGCTGGCGCACGCCGAAGGTCGGGCACAGGCCCTCGACGGTGTTGTAGAGGCCGGGCGCCTCCTCCTCGGGCAGCGGCCGGGCCCCGAGGACGCGCAGCGCGATCCGCGCGGCCGACCGCCAGACCAGCACGGCCACCACGACCAGGACCCCCGCGCCGGCGGCCGCGCCCGCGACGAGCGAGAGCGTGAGGGCGACCGCCAAGCCGACGACGGCGCCCGGGACGACGCCGGCGGCGGCGCACAGCGCGCCCGCGCGTCGGCGGTTGGCGCGGGTCTCGGCTGGACTCACCCGGATGGCGGCCGTCGCCGCGGCCCAGCGCGCGTCGGCCACGGCCAGTTCCGCCGCAGTCTGCGCGGGGGCCCTGCCGGAGGCTCGTTGGCGGGAACCCGGCGAACCCGAGCGCCGCGGTCCGCTCTGGGCCGACGCGGCTCCGCCCGACCGCGCGCCCGATCCCCGGCCCCGGCGCCGCCGGCTGGGGGACGACCGGGCGCCCCCGCCCGAGCCGTTCTGGGCACCCCCCGACGGCTGGCCGCGCGGCGCGCTCCCGCGGGCCGGCCGAGCGCGATCCCTCGGTGCGCCGGACTCCGCGGCGGGGCTCACCGGACTCCTAGAACCGACGCGCTGGCCAAACCGGGGACGACCACCGGCACCCAGGCTACCGGGCGCCCCGGGGTCGCCAGGAGGAACCGGCCTCCTTGTAGATGTCGGTGTAGGCCAGGGCCAGGTGCTCGAGCGACCAGCCGTCCACGTGGCGGCGGGCCGCGAGGCGCGCGGTCTCCGACGCCCGGCCGCTCCCCGAGCCGGCGTCCGCCAGCGCGCCCACGAGCGCTTGGGCGAGCGCCACCGGGTCGCCGGGCGGGACCAAGAGCGCGTGGCCGCCCGCGGCGGCGCGGTAGCCGTCCAGGTCCGAGGCGACCACGATGCAGCCGGCCGCCAGGCCCTCCAACACCACGACGCCGAACGACTCGCCGAAGAGCGACGGGGCGCACAGCACGTCGGCCCCGGCCATGCGCGCCGCCAGCTCGTCGTCGGGCAGCTCGCCGATCCACTGCACGCGCCGCGACGGCGGGTGGGCCGCCCGCAGCGGTTCGGTGTCGGGCCCCTCGGAGGCGACCCACAAGATGGCGGGTGCTCGAACCGAGGCGAACGCGTCGAGCAGCACCCCCAGGCCCTTGCGCTCCTCGTGCCGTCCGACGTAGAGGACCGTCGGGCCTTCCGTCGGGTACGGCAGGGCGTTGGCGAAGCGCGCCACATTCACGCCGTTGAACAGCACGCGGTACTCGCCGCCCAGCGCGGCCTGGGCCGTCGCCCGGGCGGCCTCCGAGACCGCGCAGCGCACGTCGAGGTGCGAGGCGGCCCAGCGCGCCAGCGGACGCAGCAGGCGGTACCAGGCGCTCGCCCCGGACCGGTGGAACGTGCCGACGAGCGGCGCGCGGGCGCCGATGAGGCAGCCGTAGGGGACGACGGGGGCCAACGGCTCGTGCAGGTGCACGACGTCGAAGGACCCCTCGGCCACGAATCGGGCGGCCCGGCGCGCCGCCTCGGGGGCCAGCGCCACCGGTGCCACCGACCCATTGGTCCGCACGCCGGTCGAGCGCCCGACCACGTAGGTGCCGTCGGGCGCGACCTGGCCGACCGGGCGCTGGTCGTCGGGGGCGATGACGCTCACGTCGTGGCCGAGCTCTCGCAGCGCGTGCCCGAGCCCCACCACCTGGCCCTGCACCCCCCCGGGCCTCGACAGGCTGTACGGCGACACCATGGCCACGCGCACCGGAGCTCAGTCCGCGTCCGAGCCGGGCGCCGAGGTGGCGCGCTCGCTCGGCCAGTTGGGCTGAAAGAGATGCCACTGCTCGGGTGCTCTGCGCACCAGGTACTCGAAGTGACGCGCGATCTCTTGGGTGAGGCGCGCCACGTCCGCGCGCAGCGTGCCCCGCCGCGTGGTGTCGATCGGTTCGGAGATGACCGCCGTGTGGTAGAGCCCGGGGCCGCTGTAGACGGCGGTCGAGACGAGCGTGGCGCCCGAACGCAGGGCGAGGGTGGCCGGGCCCGCCGGCAGCGTCGTCTTCTCCCCGAAGAATTCGACCTCCACGCCGTTGCCGACGAGGTCGCGGTCGCACAAGAGGCCCACCAGCCGGCCGGCGCGCAGCGCCTTCAGCACGATCGCGCTGGAGCCTGAGTCGAGCGGGAGGACCGTCAGGCCCATGGCCTTGCGCTGCTCGATGAACCACTCGAAGAGTTCGGGCGGTTCGAGGCGCTCGGCAACGCTGATCATCGGGTAGCCGACCGCGTTCAGCCAGGCGCCACCCCACTCCCAGCTGCCGACGTGGGGCAGCGCCATGACCACGCCCGATCCCTTCTCCATGGCCTGTTGCAGGTGTTCGAAGCCGTCGACCAGCATCCGCGAGCAGATCAGCTCACGGCTGAGCGCCGGTAGGCGCGCGCCCTCCACCCAGTAGCGGGCGTAGGCGCGGTAGGCCCTCCGGGTGAGGCGGCGCAGGGCGAGCGGGTCGAGGCCGGTATCGGTCGCGTTCGAGGACTGGGTGAGGACGCGCCGAAGGTGGGCCGTCGCCAGATCCTGGGTCTCGCCCCGCCGGTGGGCCATGACCTCTCCCACCACCGCGGCCACCGCTCGCGCCACTGGCTCGGGGACCGTGCGCAACGCCGCGGCGAGGGTCGTGTAGGTCCGGAAGTTCAGCTGGGCCCGCCGGTCACTCACCCCGCGCCCCGAGCGCTCAGTCACCCGGTGACGACCGACCTCGCGGTCAGGTGCCCGAACGGCGGTCGCGCACGGTGCCCGAGCGACCCGCCGGTCGGGTCCGGCGCGCCCGACGGGCGCGTCCGGTGCGACTGGCCGGTGCCTCCTGGCGACGCGCCCGCCAGCGGCCGCCGGGCTCGCCGGCCTGACGGACGCGCGGCCGGGTCGAGGTGCCTTCGCGCCGGGCGCGCCAACGCGACTCCACGCGACCCTCGCGCCAGCGGGAGCGGGCCTCGATCCGGCGACGCCGCGCCGAGTCGGCGCCGGGGAACTCGGGACCCTCGGCCGCCTTCCACACGCGGACGAAACGTCCGAGCGCGGTCGCCGTCGTGAGGCCGAGCAGGACACAGAGCACCGGGACCAAGAACCCGTGGGCGAGGAAGCCGACGCCGAGGAGCACCATGCGCTCGGCCCGCTCCATGAGCCCGCCCTTGGCCTCGAGCCCCAGGGCCGCGGCCTTGGCCCGCTCGTAGGAGACGAGGGCCGTCACGCCGAGCACCGCCAGGGGCAGGAGGACGAGGTGGCCCTCGTGCGCCGAGACCAGGTACCAGGTGACGCCCCCCATGAGGACGGCGTCGGTCACGCGGTCGATGACCGAATCGAAGAAGGCGCCGCGCACCGACGCAGTGCCGGCGGCCTTGGCGACGGGTCCGTCGAGGAGATCGTGCAGCCCGGTCAAGGTGAGCAGCGGGATCGCCCAGTGCAGGTGGCCGGTCGCCACGGCGAACGCGGTGCCGAGGGCCGACAGGAGGCCGGTCGCCGTCAGGATGTCGGCCGTGACCCCGTGGCGGTACAGCGCCGATCCAACCGGAGCCGTGGTGCGGTCGACCGCTTCGCGCCAGCGACCGTCGAACATTTCGCTGGTCACGCTATCACCGGGTCCCGATCGGCCGAATCGGTAGGCACGGCGTCCCGCCGCCGAGCGCGCCCAGTGTGCCCGAACCTATGCTCACAACGGCGTGCCCGCGGCGGGGTCCGGGCGGCGTTGCCAGAGGAAGATCCCAGGGGGAGGTCGCTCGTGCCAAGCCTGTCGCCGTCGAACATCCGCAACGTGGCGCTCGTCGGCCACCACGCCGCCGGAAAGACGGCGCTGGCCGAGGCGCTGTTGGCGGCCACCGGGACGATTCCCCGCCAGGGTTCGGTCGAGAAGGGCACGACCGTGTGCGACTTCGAGCCCGAGGAGGTCCACCGCCAGCTGTCGGTGTCCTTCGCCGCCGCGCCCTTCACCCACGAAGGGGTGAAGGTCAACCTGCTCGACGTGCCCGGCTACGCCGACTTCGCCTCCGAGATGGCCATGGCGCTCGCCGTGACCGACCTGGCGGTCATCGTCGTGAGCGGCAGCGACGGCGTGCAGGCCCAGACCGAGGACGCCTGGCGCGCGGCGGCGGCCCTCGGCATGCCGCGCATGATCGTGATCACCAAGCTCGACCGCGAGCGCGCCGACTTCGAGCGCACGCTCGCCGAGGTGACGAAGGTGTTCGGGGCGGGCGTGGCGCCCGTGCAGCTGCCCATCGGCGCGGAGACGAACTTCCACGGCATCGTCGACCTGCTCGACGACACGGCCACCGTCTACCCGCCGGGCGAGGGGCCGCCGGTCGCCGGACGCGAGGGGCAGATGCCAGAGGACCTGGCCACCCAGGAGCACGTGGTGCACGAGCAACTGGTGGAGGGGATCGTCGTCGGCGACGACGACCTCATGGCCCGCTATCTCGAGGGCGAGACGATCGAGCGCCACGAGCTCGAGGTGGCCCTCGCCCAGGGCGTAGCCGACGGCACCGTCTTCCCCGTGCTGTGCTGCTCGTCGATCACCGGCGTGGGCGTCGACCGCCTGGCCCACGCCCTGGTCGAGCTCGTCCCTGCGGCCGACCGCCGGCCGCCCATGAGCGTCCGCGCGGGGAACGAGACGACCGAGGTGGCGCCCGACCCGAACGGTCCCCCCCTGCTCGCCGTCTGCAAGACGCTCTCGGACCAGCACGCCGGCCGCATCTCGCTCTGCAAGGTGGTGTCGGGGACGATCACGCCCGACCTGGTGCTAGTCAACCCCCGCACGCGCGCCGAGGAACGGCTGCACGTCCTCGAGGTCCTGCGCGGCCACGAGACCTCCGCCGTGCGCGACGCGGTGGCCGGCGACTTCCTGGCGGTGCCCCGCCTGGCCGGCACGAAGACGGGGGACACGCTGGCTCCCAAGGGCTCCCCGGTCGTCGTCGTCCTCCCCGAGCCCGAGCCGGCCTCGCTGGCGGTGGCCGTCCGCCCGGCCTCGCGCGCCGACGAGGACAAGCTCATGTCCGCCATCCAGCGCCTGGCCGAGGAGGACCCGTCGCTCACGGTCACCCGCGTCGACGAGACGCATCAGACGGTGCTCGGGGTGGCGGGCGAGGTGCACCTGGCCGTCACCTGCGAACGCCTGTCGCGCAAGTACGGGGTCACGGTCGAGCGCGAGGAGGTCCTCGTCGCGTACCGCGAGACGATCACCAGCAGCGCCGAGGCCGAGGGTCGCTACAAGAAGCAGACCGGCGGCCACGGCCAGTTCGCCGTGGCGCACCTGCGCGTCGAGCCCCTCGAGCGCGGTGAGGGCTTCCAGTTCCGCGACGAGGTGGTGGGCGGATCGGTCCCCCGCCAGTACATCCCGGCCGTCGAGAAGGGGGTTCTCGAGGCCATGGAGCAGGGCGGCGTGAACGGCTTCCCGGTCGTCGACCTCGCCGTCACCTTGGACGACGGCAAGTTCCACTCGGTCGACTCCTCCGAAATGAGCTTCAAGATGGCGGGCGGCATGGCCCTGCGGGCGGCCATGGAGAAGGCGGGGCCGATCGTGCTCGAGCCGATCTCGCGCCTCGAGGTGAGCGTGCCCTCCGAGCTCCAGGGCGACGTGCTGGGTGACCTGCACTCCCGTCGCGGCCGGGTCCAGGGGACCGACCCCGGCGAGAACGGCTACCAGACGATCGTGGCACTGGTCCCGACCGCGTCGCTCGCCCGCTACGCCATCGACCTGCGGGCCATCAGCGGCGGACGCGGGCGCTTCCGCGCCGCGCACGACCACTACGACCAGAAGCCCTAACGCGCCCCGAAGCGATCGCCGCGCGACGGAGCCGCGGTCGCGCCACTTCTAGGCTACGCCCGTGGAGGAGAACGACCACCCGAGCGACCCTTCGCTCGTTCCGGCGAAGCCCTCGTTGAAGGAGTTGTGGGACGCCATAGCGCCGGTCACGGACGCGACCCCGCCGATCGCGTCCGCCGCCGATCCGGTGTTTCCCTCCCTCGACAGTGCCACGCCCCGTCCCGAGGCGGGCCAACCCGAGGATCGTGGCAGAGACATCGCCGTGTCGGTGCCGATGGCTCGGAATGTCTTCGCCCTCGCCCTCCTGCCTCGGGACACCACCAAGGCCGAGTTCCTAGCCGACGCCGCGAAGACGCCGCCGGCCGAGGTCGAGGAGGGCTCGCCGGCCTGGCTGGATGAACCAGAGCGCGACCGCATCCGCGCCATCGCTGAGCAGTTCGTGAGGGACCACGTCCGGAGGATCGACCACCAGCTCACCAGCCGGACCAACCCGCGCTTTGGTGTCGGGACCCTCTTGGTCGCCGGACGTCCGGTCCCCCACCGTCGGCTTCGACAGGCGACGTTCGATTGGGCGATCACCAACGGTCGGGTGGTCGAGCTGGACGGCGCTCGGCTACCGGTCGCCCAGTTCGGTCCCTACGAGCGATCGACCGACGTCCAACTGCCCGACAACGTGCGCGGCGACCAGTACGGGCTCAGCTACCTCTTGGCCTACGTACTCGACATGCTGGAACTCGATCCACCGGCACCGATCGCGGCCATCGGAGCCATCACCTTCACCACCAACCATGCGGGGACGGTGAGCGACATCGGCCCCTACCTCGACGCGGCGCAGGCCGACGGGATGCACGACCTGGTGCTCCCCCAGGGCAACGCAGCCGATGTCCGCGAGAACGGCGTCCGCTACTGGTCCGTTCGTGACGCCAACGAGGCCGTCACCGCGGTACTCATGGCCTTGAGTTGCGAGGTGGTCGGCTGGAAGTTCGACCCATAGCGGGGCGCGGCGCGAGCGATGGCTGTCAATCCACGGCCACCATCATCAGAGCGGCCGCGCCCAGGATCACTAGCACCCTGCACAGCCCGATTCCGTAGCGCATGGCCCACACGTCGGCGGGTCTTCGACGCGGCGTCAAGCGCCGATCCGTCGCGATCACCGAGCCACCAGCGAGGTCGGCGACCGCGACGAGGAAGGAGTCAATCGCGCACTCGGAGCCGACCCCCGCGCGACCAAGCAGCTGCTATCGAGCCGGGGACCCGGAGGCGTCGGGCCAGGCGGCGTGAAGCTGCGACCAGCTGTCCGAGAGCGACTGGGGCATGACCCGCACGCCGGCCACCGCCGTCATGAAATTCGTGTCCCCGCTCCAGCGCGGCAGCACGTGCAGGTGCAGGTGCTGGGGGATCCCGGCCCCGGCCGCGCGCCCCAGGTTGGCGCCGACGTTGAGGCCGTCGGGCCGATAGGCGGCCTCGATCGCGGCCGCCGAGTCCCGGGTGGTCGACCAGAGCTCAGCCGACTCGGCCGCGGTCAGCTCGTCCAGTCGGTCGACGTGCCGGAGCGGCAGCACGAGCAGGTGCCCGTTGGCATACGGGTAGGCGTTGAGGACGCTGAAGCAGGTCTCCCCCCGCCAGACCACGCCGTTCTCGGCAGCCGGCGGGCCGCTCCGCGCGAGGCGGCAGAACACGCAGCCGTCCCCGGGACCGCCCGCCTGCTCCCGCTCCGCGTCGGTGGCCCCGGTCACGTAGCGGTGGCGCCAGCCAGCCCAGAGCTGCTCGAGCCCGTCGCTCATGCGGGTGGGTCGGGCGAGCCGTGCGCGGCCACCTCTTCCATGACCCGCCCGATGAAGGTGTCGAGTGCCACGCCGCGCTCGGGCGAGCTCGACCCCCGCGCGTTCACCCCCACCGTCCGCGCCGCCACGTCGTCGTCGCCCACCACGAGCACGTAGGGGATCTTGGCCAACTTGGCCTGGCGGATGCGGGCACCGAGCGGGGCCGAGGCCGGGTCCACCTCGGCCCGCAACCCCGCCCTCCGCGCCGCCTGGAGGACGTCGGCCGCGTAGGCGGCGTGGTCGTCGGCGACCGGGACCACCCGGACCTGCTCGGGCATGAGCCAGGTGGGCAGCGCGCCGGCGTAGTGCTCGAGGAGGATGGCCGCGAAGCGCTCCACCGAGCCGAACAGGGCGCGGTGGATCATGACGGGCCGGTGGCGCCCGTTGTCGCTCCCGATGTACTCCATGTCGAAGCGCTGGGGGTTCTGGAAGTCGAGCTGGACGGTCGACAGCTGGTGGGTGCGACCGATGGCGTCCCGGGCCTGCACGGAGATCTTGGGCCCGTAGAAGGCGCCGCCGCCCTCGTCGAGGGTCAGCTCCAGTCCAAGTCGGTCGGCGGCGGCGCGCAGGGCCTCGGTCGCCTCGGCCCACTCCTGATCGCTGCCCACGGCCTTGTCCTCGGGGCGCGTCGAGAGCTCGAGGTAGGTGTCCGAGAGGCCGAAGGCGGCCAGAAGGTCGAGGACGAAGACCAGGAGCGAGTGCAGCTCGTCTGGCATCTGCTCGCGGGTGCAGAAGATGTGCGCGTCGTCCTGGGTCATGCCGCGCACGCGGGTCAAGCCGTGGACGACGCCCGACAACTCGTAGCGGTAGACGGAGCCGAACTCGAACAGCCGCATCGGCAGCTCGCGGTAGGAGCGCTGCTTGGACTGGAATATCAAGATGTGGAACGGGCAGTTCATCGGCTTCAGGTAGTACTGCTGGCCCCCGTCGAGCTCCATCGGCGGAAACATGTTCTCGGCGAACCACTGCAGGTGTCCTGAAGTGTTGAACAGGTCGGCCTTCGCGATATGGGGCGAGTAGACGAACTCGTAGTCGGCCTCGTGGCGCTGGCGCGAGTACTCCTCCATCACGCGGCGGACCGTGCCACCCCGCGGATGCCAGACGGCCAGCCCCGACCCGATCTGGTCGGGGAAGGAGAAGAGGTCGAGCTCGGCCCCCAACTTTCGGTGGTCGCGCCGCTCGGCCTCCTCTAGGCGCTCGAGGTAGGCCTGCAGCGCCTGGTCCGACTCCCAGGCGGTGCCGTAGATGCGCTGGAGCTGCTGGCGCTTCTCGTCCCCCCGCCAGTAGGCGCCGGCCACCCGCATGAGGCGGAAGTGCCCGAGACGCCCGGTTGAGGGCACGTGCGGCCCGCGGCAGAGGTCGACGAACGACCCGCCGTTGCGGTAGGCCGAGACGACCGCGCCGCCGGCATCGACCTCGTCGGCGCCGGCGCGGACCGCTTCGATGATCTCGCGCTTGTAGGGCTGGTCGGAAAAGAGGGCCAACCCCTCGTCGATGGTGTGCTCCTCACGCGAGAACGGCTGGTCCTCGGCCACGATGCGCCGCATCTCGGCGTCGATGCGCTCGAGGTCCGCGTCGGCGAAGTGGGCGCCGCCCGGCAGGGCGAAGTCGTAGTAGAAGCCGTCGTCGATGACCGGGCCGATGGCGTAGTGCGCACCCGGCCACAGGGAGCACACCGCCTGCGCGAGCACGTGCGCGCTCGAGTGGCGCAGGACCGAGAGCCCGGCGGGCGAGGTGGCCGTGAGGATCGAGACCTCGGCCCCGTCGGACAGCTCGGCCGACAGGTCGACCTCGGCCCCGTCGATGGTGGCGGCCACCGCCGCCTTGGCCAGGCGGGACCCGATGGACTCGGCCAGCTGGAGCGCCGTCGTCCCGGCCGCCAGCTCCTTGGTCGAGCCGTCGGGGAGTCGCACCGCGATGTCGCCTGCCATCGGAACACCTCTCGTGAGCGCGGCGGCCGCGCCGCCGGACGGCCGAGGTTACCGCCGCCCCTGCGGCCCCCCGGGCGGGCACCGCCCGGTCAGAGGGTGACGCCGAGCAGGGCCAGGCCGGCCGCGATCGATCGGCCGGCCGCCGCGCAGTCGTCGAGCGCGCGCAGGGCGCCCGCCGTGTCCAGGTCGTCGTCGAGCGCGCGGCGCACCGCGGCCAGCGCCTCGTCGGGCCCCCCGGCCGAGGACGGCACCGCCGGCCGCCAGCGCGCCAGGCGCTCGGCGGCGGCCGTCAGGTCGGCCTCCCCCCACTCCCAGTCGCCGCGGTAGTGGTGCCCGAGGAGCGCCAGCCGGACGACCACCGGCTCCCACTCCTTCAAGAGGTCGCTCACGAAGACCAGGTTGCCGAGGGACTTGGACATCTTGGTGCCGCCCAATCCCACCAGCCCCACGTGCAGCCAGTGGCGGACGAAGGGCTTCCCGGTCACGGCCTCGGACTGGGCCACCTCGCACTCGTGGTGGGGGAAGACGAGGTCGCGGCCGCCGCCGTGCAGGTCGATCGTCTCGCCCAGCTCGCGCATGGCCAGGGCCGAGCACTCGATGTGCCACCCGGGCCGGCCCGGTCCCCAGCGCGACTCCCAGAACGGCTCGTCGACGAGGGACGGCTGCCAGAGCACGAAGTCGAGCGGGTCGCGCTTGTTCGGGTCGTCCGGCCGCCCGCCGTGCTCGGCGGCCAGCACCAGCATCTCGGGGCGCTCCAGCCGGCTGAGGAAGCCGAAGCGGGGGAAGCTCGAGACGTCGAAGTAGACGGCCCCGCCCGCCTGGTAGGCGTGCCCGCGATCCAGGGCGGCGCCGATGAGCGAGAGGATCTCTGCGATCGCCGAGGTGGCGCGCGGCTCTGAGTACACGGGCCGGAGGCCGAGCGCGCTCATGTCGGCCTCGAACCGGGCCACCTCCTCGGCCGCCAGGTCGAGGTAGTGGACGCCCAGCTCGCGCGCCTTGCGCAGAATGTCGTCGTCCACGTCGGTCACGTTGCGGACGAGTCGCGGCTCGTGGCCGAGGTCGGAGAGACGCCGCGAGAGGACGTCGAAGGTCAGGTAGACGGCCGCGTGGCCGAGGTGCGCGGCGTCATAGGGCGTGATGCCGCAGGAGTACATAGTCACGACGTGACCCGGCTCGAACGGCACGACCCGGCCGGCCGCCGTGTCGTACAGGCGCATCGTCACCGGACTAGGTCGAGATCCCGCCGACCCGCAACGTGGTCGCGGCCTTGTAACGGATGTTCAGCCCGACGCACACCGAGGTGAACGCCTCGATGGCCGCGGCTCTTCCGAGTGACCCGGCGTCGAGGGCGCGGAGGCCCTCGATCGAGTTCACGAGCGCCATCGTCGCCTCCTTGGCGTCGCGGAAGTCCGAGCAGACGAGCACGTCGGCCACGAGGCCCGAGTCCAGGTCCTCCAGCTCGCCGGCCGGCAGGTGGTGGAGAGAGGCCGCCACGTGGGCGCCCGGGAGCGCCGCCTGCAGGCTGGCCGCCATCGAGCCGCGTCCGAGCGTCACCGCCTGGATCTCGCGGCCCACCTTCACCAGCGCGACCGCCATGGAGACGACGACCTTGCCGGCCAGCTCCTCGCGCAGCGGGCGCACGGTGGCCACCGCGCTGTCCCAGGGCGTCCCCACCACGACCAGGGCCGCGCCCGCCGCGCCCGGGTTGTCGGCCCCCGAGAGCGACAGCGCTCGATCGGGGTAGGCGCCGACCAGCTCGGCCGCCACCGCCTGGGCCCGCTCGGCGTCGCGCGAGCCGAGGACGACCTCGTGACCCGCCGCGGCCAGCCGGACGGCGAGCCCGCGACCGGCCGGTCCGGTTCCCCCGAGGATGCCGACGTGCACGGCCTTACCTTTCCATACCGGCGGTCCACACCCGGGCGCCCCGCCCGGGCGTCGCCCGGCGCCGCGTCGGTCGGCTTAGGTGGCGGCGATGAAGGCCGCGATCACGCGGGCCAGCTCGGGTCCCTTGTCCTCTTGGAGGAAGTGCCCGGCACCCTCGATGGCCGGGTGCTCCCGGCCGGCGGTGCCCGGGACGTGCCCGATGAACTGGCGCTCGCCCCCCCTGGTGATGGGGTCCCCGTCGCTGAAGGCGCAGAGGAAGGGACGGTCGAAGCGGCGCAGGACGGCCCAGGCCGCGAGGTTGGCGGCGTGGGCGGGGTCGTCGGGCGAGGTCGGCACGAGCAGGGGGAAGCGGCGGGCGCCGGCCTTGTAGGAGTCGTCGGGGAACGGGGCGTCGTAGGCGGCCACGACGTCGTCGGAGAGCTTGGTCAGGCAGCCGCCCGACACGATCGTGCCCACCGGGAAGTCGGGCGACTCCTGGGAGAAGCGCTGCCAGTTGCGGAACGCCTCGCCCGGGGGGATGTCCCCCGTCGGCAGGCCGGTGTTGCCGGCCACCACCCGGGCGTAGCGATCCGGTTGCGCGGCGAGGAGCCGCAGGCCGATCAGCCCGCCCCAGTCCTGCCCGAAGAAGGTGATGTCTGAGAGGTCGAGCCGGTCGAAGACGAGCTCGCGCATCCAGGCGACGTGGCGCGCGTAGGTGTAGTCGTCGGGTTCGCTCGGCTTGTCGGAGCGACCGAAGCCAACGAGGTCCGGCGCGACGCACCGGTGGCCGGCCGACACGAGCACCGGGATCATCGTGCGGTAGAGGAACGACCACGAGGGCTCGCCGTGGAGCAGCAGCACCGGGGGGGCGTCGGGCGGGCCCTCGTCGAGGTAGTGGACACGCACTCCGTCGGGCAGCTCGACGTAGTGCGGCTCGAACGCGAAGTCCGGAAGGGCCGCAAACCGCTCGTCGGCGGTGCGCAGGATCTTCATCGGGCACCCCGCGCGGTCCCGAGCAGCGCGCGCAGCGCGGCGACGAGCGCTGCCTCGGTCTTGGGGCGCGAGAGCCCCTGGTCGAGGCGGAGCAGCTCGTAGGCCTCGAAGGAGCACAACACGTCCAAGGCGGGGAGCAGCCCGCCGTGGCCCTGGTCCAGCTCCGGGGCGAATAGCTCGGCCACCTGGGCGCGCAGGAACCCCCGCCGCGCCGCGAGCTCGGTGGCCACGGCGGCGCGGCCGTGGGCGGCGATCCGGGCGGCCGTGGCCGATGGCCTCGTCTGCTCGTAGAGACGCACCCGGGTGGCGACCACCGCCCGGATCTTGTCGTCGGTCCGGGCCGCGGGCCCGAGGCCGATGTCGAGCAGCGGGCGCGCCCGCCGGACCTCTCGGGTGGTGGCCGCCCGGTGGAGATCGTCGATGTCGTCGAAATAGCGGAAGAGCGAGCGCGGCGACAGCCCGGCGCGCTGGGCGATCTCGGTCGAGCTGGGTTGGTAGTGGCCCTCGCGAAACGACGCCAGCAGCGCGTCGATGACGGCCTCGCGGTTCTGCTGGCGGCGGAGCCGCCGGCCGTCGACTGTCTCGGCCACCTGGGTCGCGGTCACCGCGCCGGACCGTAGTCATATGGCAGACCGTGTGTCAATATCTATTGACGCACACTCTGCCAGAAGGTTAGGGTCGCCCACAGTGCGGCCAGTCGGCAGTCAGATGAGGCGGCCCGGGCGGCGGCTCACGTGACGCGCCGGATCGCATTGGTGAGCGACGCGTCGTCCTACGTCGGCCCCCATCTCTGTCGGCTTCTGGCGGCGTGCGAGCACGACCTCGTCCTCGGCGATCCGGCGGACGGCCTGGTCGACGAACTACAGGCGCTGGGCGCCGCCGTCGAGGCCGTCGAGCGCGTGCGCAACCTGGCGGAGCCCGATTCGGCGGAGCGCCTGGTGGCGGCGGCGCTGGCCAGGTTCGGCCGCGTCGACTCGGCCGCCGCGTTCACCGGACGCATCGTGGTCGGGCGGTTCCTGCGCTCCTCGATCGAGGACCTGCGGGCGGCGCTGGTCGGCTGCGTCGAGGCGCCCTACTGCTTCTTACGTGCGGTCGTCCCCGTCATGGTCGACCAGGGAGCGGGCCAGGCCCTCGTGTTCACGAGCGCCGCCGGGGCTCGACCCACGCCGGGGGCGCCGCTGTACTCCTCGGCCCGCGCCGGGGCCAACATGCTGGTGCGCAACGTGGCGGCCGAGGTCGTGGGCCGCGGCGTGCAGGTCAACGCGATCGGGACCAACTTCATGGACTTCCCCGAGTTCCTGGCGGCGAACCGGGCCGAGGACGCGGAGGGCCGGGCCCGGGTCGAGGCCCTGGTGCCCATGGGCCGCCTCGGCGGCCTCGACGAGCTGGCGCACTTCTCGCTCCCCTACCTCGACGGCACCAGCCGGTTCGCCACCGGGCAGTTCGTGGCCTTCGCGGGCGGCTGGGCATGACCGGCGTGTCCCCGAACGAGCCGGACTTCGGTGGTCGCATCGGCCGGACCTACCGAGAGTCCACGCCGTGGTGGCCGGACCCCCCCGCCAGCCTCGGTGGGCCGAACGTCGTCCTCGTCGTCCTCGACGACACCGGGTTCGCCCACTTCGGCTGCTACGGATCCGAGCTCGCCACGCCCAACGTGGACCGCCTGGCCGCCGCCGGCCTGCGCTACACGAGCTTCCACACGACGGCCCTCTGCTCGCCCTCGCGCGCCGCCCTGCTCACCGGGCGCAATCCGCACGCGGTCGGCATGCGGGCGGTATCCAACTGGAACACGGGGTTCCCGAACATGCGCGGCGGCGTCTCGCCGCGCGCGGCCACCCTGGCCGAGCTGCTGCGCGCCCATGGCTACGCGACCTACGCCGCCGGCAAGTGGCACCTGGCGCCCCTCGACGAGTGTTCCGCCGCCGGACCGCACACCAACTGGCCCCTGCAGAAGGGGTTCGACCGTTTCTACGGCTTCCTGCAGGCCGAGACCGACCAGTTCTATCCCGAGCTCACGCGGGACAACACCCACGTCGACCCGCCGGGGCGGCCCGAGGACGGCTACCACGTGTCCGAGGACATCGTGGACGAGGCCACCGGCTGGATCAGGGACCTCCACTCGATCCGCCCGGACCGACCCTTCTTCTTGTACCTCGCCTTCGGCGCCACCCACTCCCCCCACCAGTCGCCGCCCGAGTACCTCGGACGCTGGCGCGGGCGGTTCGACGACGGGTACGAGGCGGCGCGGGAGCGCTGGTTCGCGCACCAGCTGGCGATGGGCGTCGTCCCGGCGGACACGACGCTCGCGCCCCGCAACCCCGGGGTGCCGCCGTGGGGGGACCTCACGGCCAACCAGCGGGCCTTCTCGGCGCGGCTGCAAGAGGCGTTCGCCGCCATGCTCGAGCACACCGACGCCCAGATCGGGCGGCTGGTCGAGTTCCTCGAGCGCTACGGGCTGCTCGAGAACACCCTCCTCATGGTCCTCTCCGACAACGGTGCCTCCCGGGAGGGCGGCCCCTACGGCGTCATGGACGAGTTCAGCCACTTCAACGCGGTGAGAGAGGACATCGACGACCTGGTGGCGCGCCGCCTCGAGGACATCGGCGGCCCGCACTCGCACTCCAACTACCCGTGGGGGTGGGCGCAGGCCGGCAACTCGCCGCTGCGCTGGTACAAGCAGAACACGTACGGCGGCGGCGTCCGCGACCCCCTCGTCGTGCACTGGCCGCGGGGCATCACCGACGGCGGGTCGTTCCGCCGGCAGTTCTGCCACGCGGTCGACATCGCGCCCACGATCCTGGCGGTCACCGGCGCCGGTCTGCCCGCACAATTCAACGGGGTGCCCCAGCTGCCCCTGCACGGCGCGCCTCTGACCGCTACCTTCTCGGACCCGGCGGCGCCCGCCCCGCGTCCGGTCCAGTACTTCGAGCAGATGGGCCACCGGGGCCTGTGGGCCGACGGCTGGAAGATCACCACCTACCACGAGGCGGGCGCGCCCTACTCCGACGACGAGTGGGCGCTCTACCACCTGGACGAGGACTTCTCGGAGTGCCACGACCTCTCGGAGCGCCACCCCGACAAGCTGCGCGAGCTCATCGACCTCTGGTGGGTGGAGGCGGGCCAGCACGGTGTGCTCCCGCTCGACGACCGCTCGATCGAGCTCTTCGCGGCGACGCCCCGGCCCGGGACGCCGCACGACCGCGAGGCCTACGTCTACCACCCCCCGATCGCCCACATCCCGGCCGACGCCGCGCCGCCCTTCGGCGGGCGGTCCTGGCTGGTCACGGCCGAGGTCGACGTGGAGGCGGGCGGCGCCGAGGGGGTGCTCTACGCGCGCGGCAGCCACAACGTGGGGCACAGCTTCTTCGTGAAGGACGGGGCCCTGCAGTTCGACTACAACGCGCTCGGCACCCACCACCGGGTCGCCGCGCCGCTGGCGCTCGGCCCCGGCCAGCACGTGCTGGCCGCCCGCTTCACCCGGCTGGGCGCGGGCGGGACGCTGACGCTGGCCGCCGACGGTTCGGACCTGGCGGCGATGGACATCCCGAAGATCGTGCGAATGCTCGGATCCACCGGCCTCGACATCGGCAGCGACGCGCTCTCGCCCGTGGTCGACGACTACCAGGGCCCGTTCCCCTTCACCGGGTCGATCGAGCGGATCACCTTCCTGCTGCAGAGCGCCGCCGACGCCGAGGACATCGCCGCCACGGCCCGGGCTGAGTTCGCCAAGGAGTGACCAGGGGCGATGCCATGGAACCACTGATCCTCGACTCGTTGCGCCGGCGGGTGCGGGCGATGCACTCGCTGTGGGAGGAGGCGGTGGCGACGATGGACCTCGACCAGGTGAACCACGTCGAGCGCGAGCCGGTGCTGCCGATCGCCTTCAGCCTGTTCCACCTGACCCAGATGGAGGACGGGACCACGACGGTCCTAGGTGCGGGCCCGATGGTCTACGACGCCGCGTGGGCGGACCGGATGGGCCTCGCCATCGCCGACCACGGCAAGAACAAGAGCGTCGACGAGATGGTTCACCAACGGATCGGCGACTACGGCGCGTTCACCGAGTACATGGGGCTCGTCTTCCAAAAGACCGAGCGCTGGCTGGCCGGCCTGGACCCGGCCACGCTGGAAGACGTCGTGGTGGCGCGACCGTTCCCGCCCGAGGTCGCGTCCACCTTCAGCGCCCGCGTGGCCGGCGAGCGCGGGATCACGCGGCTCGACGCCACGGAGTGCTGGGTGTACCAGCACGGCCTGCGCCACATGGGAGAGATCGAGCACGCCCGGGCCCTGGTCGGCTTGCAGGGCATGACCTCGTGAGCCTCCTTTGCGGCTGCCTATGCGTGCGGCCGCGCCGAGCCCGTTGTGGCGGCAGAAGGCACCTGCACAGGCATGGCGACAAGAGATCGAACGGGAGGCCGAGTCTCGGGATGCGGCGTCAGTACCGAGGCAGTGCGATGAAGGCGATCAGATAGGCGAAGGTCCCCGCTCCGATCACCGTGCACGCGTGAAAGATCTCGTGGAACCCGAACACTCCCGGCCAAGGATCAGGTCGCTTGCGGGCATAGATGAGGGCGCCGACGGTGTACGCAATGCCTGCGATGAGGATGAGGGCAAAGCCGGTCCAGCCAAGGCTGCGTATCAACTGCGGGGAGACGATCAGAGCGGACCAACCCACCACCATGTACGGAACGGCGACGGCCCACTGCGGTGCGTCGAGCCAGGCCTGGCGCACCACGATGCCCACTATGGCGCCACCCCAGGCCATGCTGAGGAGCAGCGCCTGGGGCCATCCTGACAGGGCCAAACACGCCACGCCCGTCGATGTCCCGGCGATGCCCACGAAAATGGCGCCGTGGTCGGCCCGCCGCATGCGACGCCACGCCGGTGCGGACCAGCGGATGCGATGGAACGACGCGCTGGTTCCGAACATGGCCAGCATGGCCAACACGTAGACGCTCAATGCCGCCCGGCTGCCCCCATCGGGAGCGGCCGCGATGAGGAACGGCCCACCGACGAGCCACGCCACGAAGGCTCCGACGTGCAGCCAGCCCCGCAGCACGGGCCGCATCCCGGAGCTGCCGTCCGACCGGCCCTGCTCAGTCTGGGTGACGGTCGTCTTGCCGACCACGCCTGGCCCTGTCACCGCCCCGTCATGGCCCATCAGCCTGCTCTCTGTGATCCGCCGACTCAATCTGGTCGGCGTCCCGTGTCACCCGTACGTCGAAATCATCGGAGGCGCCCAACTTTCAAGCTCGGCTGATACCAGCGAAGAGGTCCGTCTCGGGCACGGGCGCACCGGTGGTGTCGAGAACCCGGACGTAGGTCTCAGTGCCGAATAGGGCGGCGAAGTCGGCGTCGGGCATGTCTAGCCAGTGCGTGCCGTTGAGCTGACTGCGGTGACTGGCGAGGGCGGCCCGTCGGCGGACCAGGGTGCTCAACGTGTCTACGACGGTCGTGATGTCGGCGGTGGCCGTCGCCGGGGCCCGGAGCGCCGGTTGGGGCGCTCCTTCGGCGTTCGCTAACAGCTTGGCTTGCACTCGTTGCATTCGCTGGCGGAAGGCATCGGTGCGCGCCGTGAAGTAGAGCTTGTGCACCCGATCGACGTCGCGCACGGCGGCGATGGTGGCGCGATGGGCGTGGATGTGATCGGGGTGGCCGTAGCCGCCGTTGGCCGGGTAGGTGACGACCACGTCGGGGCGGTGCTGTTCGAGCAGCGCTGCGATACGAGCCGCCACCCGCTCCACGGGCACGTTCACGAACGCGCCCGGATCAGCATTGGACGACGCGCCAGCCATGCCCGAATCGCCGTAGCCGAGCAGCACGAGCTGAGAGACACCGAGGTGGGTACACGACTGCTCGAGCTCGACTCGGCGGACCCGCGCAACCTCGACGCGGTCGGCGCCGACCCCGAGGGCGCCGTCGGTGCAGGTGACCACCACCGTGCGCACGCCACGGTCGGCGTAGAGGGCAAGGATGCCGCCGGTTGAGATGGCTTCGTCGTCTGGGTGGGCGTGGACGGCGAGCAGTGTTCGCGGCCGGCTCACGCGCCCGGCACCTCACCTTCGGCGACCGTGTATTCGCCGGTCGCCACACGCAGCTTGTAGCCATGCTGGCCACGACCGAGGTCGACCATCGCCAGACCTCGCGCGGCGGCGAACTCGGCCAGGTCGAGAAGAAGGATCAGCCCAGGCGAATAGGGGCCGAGCTCTGGGTCGTAGGCGGGGAACCACCAAGAGAGGCTGGTGAGCCCGCCCAATCCGAGGTGCACGGCGGCGAGGCGCCCGCCGGCGCGCGTCGTGGCCAGCAGCCCGGCGCAGCCCGGGGCTCCCGAACCCTGCAGGTCCTCCAGTACGGCTCGGATCCAAGGTCGCTCGAATCGGTCCCACGTGCCGGTGGCGGCGTACTGTGCCGACTTCCAGGCCAAGAGGGCATGAAAGGGCTCCGCGGTCACCTCGGTCCATTCGGTGACGACGGGGCCGACCTCACGGGCCAGCTTCCGCCGCCGCCTTCGTACCTGAGCCAACACGTCCTTCGACACCGTGGCGACCGCAGTCAGGAAGGCGTCGTGGCCGGCGGCCAGATCGATCACCGGTGACCGGTGGAGCGCCCGGTGGAAGGGTCCGAAGGCCGACTGCTCGGTGCGCAAGTGGTCGAACTGCCAGCTCGCCAGGCCACACGCGCGCACCAGCCAACGGGGCTCCCAGTCCAGGTCGGGTCGGCAGACGAATGCTTGGGCGTCGCAGATCCCCGCGCCGATCGGTGTGCCGAGGTGATCGGGACCCTCCTGGAAGGCGAAGAAGCCGGCGTAGCCCGAGCTGTCCTCCACCACCGCCACCCGCGCGTCGGGCCGTGCCCGGCCCACCGCCTGGGCGAACTCCGGTGCCAGGAAGGGGCTAGACAGCCCCGGCTGGCCATGCTGGAGAGCCCGCCACCCGGCCAGTTCCGCCTGACCCAACTCATCTATCGGCACGACGCGCGCCTGCACCATCAGCTGACCCGGGGCCATGGCCGACCGGTGAGCGCCACTCGGTCCGTCGGTAAAATGAATCCCCAGGCCACGCGGCGAAGCGTACGACCAGCTGCGATTGGTGGTTGCCGAAAGGGGCCGGATGCGCCATCTCGTGATCGGTATCCCGGCCCGCAACGAGGCGGCCACCATCGTCGCCCTGGCCGAGGCAATCGAAGACGGGGTGGCGCTGCTCGGCGAGGTCGCCACCGTGGAGCTGGTGCTGGCCTACCAGGACAGCGACGACGACACGCTCGGCCGCTTCGTGTCTCGGCACAGTCGGATCCCCCAGCGTGTCCTCCGCTCGCCGGCCGGCGCCTCGGGCAAAGGACGCAACGTCAAGCTGCTCGTCGAACACGCTGTCGAGCGGGACGCCGACCTGCTCCTTGTCGACGGCGACCTGCGCGACTATGCCCCCGTTGACGTCGCCCGTTTCGTCGCGGCCGGTTACGACAACCGCTGGGATCTGGTGCTCCCCTTGTGGTGTCGGCCCTGGGGGCACGCCAACGTCACCAACTACCTGGCCGTGCCGCTCCTCTATGCCCTCTTCGGTGCCAGGGTCCGCCAGCCTCTCGCTGGCCAGCGTCTGCTCACCCATCCTTGGTTGCGTCGGTTTGCCCCCACCCTCCTCCCCGACGACTATGGCATCGACGTCGCCCTGACCATGGCCGTGCTCGACAGCGGCGGACGCGTCGGCCAGGTAGTCATGCCTCGCGTCGATCACGACGACCGGCAGCTCAACAGCCGAACGATCATGATCGAAGTGGCCCGCACAATGCTGCAACGCGTCGCCGCCGGACCCGCACGCGACCGCTCCGACCTCGTCGTGCCTGGTGGCTACGCGCGTCAGCTGACATGGCCCGAGGAGGAAGACGGCGAGGGCGAGGGCGCCGCCAGGCCGGCGGGGTCGGGGGGGTCGTCCGACGCCCGGCGAGCGTGGTTGGATGCCCTGGCGGCCGCGGTCCGGGAGGCGGCCGCCGGAGCGAACCCCCGGGCGCTGGCCACGGCGCTGACCGACCGGTTCTTCGACCACGCCGACCAGCGGCGGCGCGAACCGCGCCCCAGGCTCGCCGAGGCCGAGGCCTACGTCTGGGATCTCGCAGACCAGCTCGCCACCCTTCTCTCGTGAGCCCCACCATCGTCCTCGCCCCCCACCCAGACGACGAGGTGCTCGGCACCTCCACCATCCTCCGACGCGGGCCCACCACCGTGGTCCACGTCACCGACGGCGTTCCCCCATGGACCGACCCGACGGCCTGGGCAACCCTCCAGGAGCGGCGCCAGGCCGAGTGCGCGGCGGCGTGGGCCGTGCTCGGCGCCGACGTGGCCGGGTCCATCCAGCTCGGTTTCGACGACCTAACGGTCTGGCGCGCCGTCCCCCAGCTCGCCGACGTCCTCACCGACCACCTCACCCGGTCGGAACCCGCCACGGTCCACGTCCCCGCCCACCAAGGCGGCCACCCAGACCATGACGCCACCTTCGCCGCCGCGCTCATCGCCCGGCGGCGGACCGGTGACCGCCACCGTTGGCGGGTGTACGGCCTCTACGGCTATCCCTCGGGTGGGCGGCTCGCCTTCGGCGCCCTCGAGCGCAGCCACTACCAGCACGCCAGCCGTGTCGGGGACACCACCACCGAACTCGAACGCAAGGCGGCCGCCCTCCGCTGCTTCACCAGCCAGCTCTTCCCCGGGTCGATCGTGCAACGTTGGCTCGATGCCCCTGCCGCCGAAGGTGACGCGCCACTCCCGGATGGCCTACCGACGAAGGCCGCCGCCTGCTTCTACGACCAAGAGCTTGACTTCGCCCACTACGGCGTCACGGGAACCACCGTCCGCGTGGCCCTCGACCTCGCGCTGACGGACTCGACCGCGGGGGAGGCCTGAGGCGGGATGGTCGCGACGCGGTAGGGCATGACGCGGGCCGGCGATAGCCTCGCCCCCCATGGGACTCTTGGCCGGCAAGCGCCTCCTCATCACCGGCGTGCTGACGGACGCCTCGCTCGCCTTCGCGGTGGCCAAGCTGGCCCAGGAGGAGGGAGCGGAGATCGTGCTCTCGGGGGCCGGTCGCGGCCTCAACCTCACCAAGCGGATCGCCCGCAAGCTGCCCGAAGCACCCGAGGTGCTCGAGATCGACGTCACCCTGCCGGAGCAGCTGGCGGCGGCGGCCAACGCGCTCGGCGAGCGGTGGGGCCGGCTCGACGGCCTGCTGCACGCGATCGGCTTCGCTCCTCCCGACTGCCTCGGGCAGGGCATGTTCGCGGCGGGCTGGGACGACGTGAGCACCGCGCTGCACGTGAGCGCGTACTCTCTCAAGGCCCTGGCCGAGCACTTCACGCCGCTCCTCGAGGTGGGCGGGTCCGACGGCGGCGCCTCGATCGTGGGTCTGGACTTCGACGCCACGCTGGCCTGGCCCCTCTACGACTGGATGGGCGTGGCCAAGGCCGCCCTCGAGTCGCTCACCCGCTACCTCGCCCGGGACCTCGGGCCCAAGGGCATCCGGGTGAACCTGGTGGCGGCCGGCCCGCTGCGCACGATGGCCGCCAAGTCCATCCCGGGCTTCGACGCCTTCGAGGACACCTGGGCGGAGCGCTCGCCGCTCGGGTGGGACGTGCACGACTCGACCGCGGTCGCCAAGGCCTGCGTGGCGCTGCTCTCGGACTGGTTCCCGATGACAACCGGCGAGATCCTCCACGTCGACGGCGGCGTCCACGCGGTGGGCGCCTGACCGGCACCGGTCAGCGCGCCAGCGAAGCCGAGATGAGCTCCCGCAAGGAGCCTTCGGTCAGGGCGTCCACGACCTCGTAGCGCGCGCCCATCGCCTCGGCCAGCTCGCGCGCCAGGCCGAGCGCGCCGGCGCCGTCCTCGCAGTCGACCACCAGGCCGTCGATCCTGGCGCGGCGCAGCGCCCCGGCGGCGGCCACCGCGGCGGCCAGCGGATCGATCCCGGGCGGCGCCCACGTCGCCCGCCCGTCGGTCAGGACGACCACGAGGGGACGCAGCCCGTCGCGCGCGGCCGTCGCCGCCACCTCCATCGAGCAGGCGAGGCCGGCCGCGAGCGGCGTGCGGCCGCCGGTCTCCAGCCCGTCCAGCCGGGCCAGGGCCACCTCGGTGCTGCCGGTCGGGCGCATCACCACCCGCGCGCCCTCGCCGCGGAAGGCCACCAGCGCCACGCGATCGCGGCGCTGGTAGGCGTCGTGGAGGAGCGCCAGCGCGGCGCCGCGCGCGGCGGACAGACGCGCCGTCGCCCCCATCGAGCCGGACGCGTCCACCGCCAGGATGACGAGGTTGCCGACGGGGCGCTGGCGCAGCGCGTGGCGCAGGTCCTCGGCGCGCACCTCGAGCCGGGCTGCGGCATCGTCCCTCGACAGCGCGGCGGTGATGGTGGCGAGCGGCGCCAGCGCGACCCCCGGTGGCGGGTCGTCGAGCGCCACCGCCCCGACCACCCGGCCCCGACCCTCGAGCCGCGCCGGGCCCGGGCGACGCCCCCGGTCGGACCCGCCGGCCGGCGCGCGCCGCGCCGGCGCATCGAGCAGGCCCGGCGGGAGGGGTGCCGGTTCGGCCGGCTCCCCCAACCCAGGCGGCGGCTCGGACCCGAGGCCGTCGCCGTCTCGCCCGGGGGCGCCGCCGGCCTCGGGCCCGTCGCCCGCGCCGGAGTAACCGGCGTCGGTTCCGGCGTCGGTTCCGGCGTCGGTTCCGGCGTCGGTTCCGGCAGCGGCCGGGCGCGACCGGTCGAAGACCTGGTCGATGGCCGACTCGAGCTCCGCCCGGTCCTGCGCGGGGCGGTCCCAGGGCGTCCGCCGGCGGTGGGCCAGGGCGAGGGGCGCCACGACCCTGACCTCGGCCTCGCCCGCGGCGGGGAGCCCGCGCCAGCCGGCCAGGGCGGCGGCGGCCCGGCAGATCACGAGGTCGGCGCGCAGTCCCTCGGCGCCCACGGTCGCGCAGAGGGCGGACACCTGCTCCTCCAGTCCCGGGGCGAGGGGGGCCGGGTGCGTCGCCGCCAACCGGGCGGACAGCGCGTCCTCCTCTGCGGCCCAGGCGGCGCCGAAGGTCTGCGGGTCGGTGTCGAAGGCCAATCGCCTGCGCACCGCCTCGGCGCGCGCGGCAGGGTCGGTCGGCGCCGACACCGTGACGGAGAGCCCGAAGCGGTCGAGGAGCTGGGGGCGCAGCTCCCCCTCCTCGGGGTTCATCGACCCGATGAGCACGAAGCGGCTGGCGTGCACGTGGGACACGCCGTCGCGCTCCACGCGGTTGGTGCCGGTAACCGCGACGTCGAGGAGCACGTCGACCAGGTGGTCGGCCAGCAGGTTGACCTCGTCGACGTAGAGGACGCCGCCGTCGACCGCCGCCAGGAGGCCCGGCTGGAAGCGGTGCGCGCCGTCCTCCAGCACCCCCTTGATGTCGAGCGCGCCGACCACGCGGTCCTCGGTCGCGCCGAGCGGCAGCTCGACGAACGGGGCGCCGCCGAGCACGGCCGCCAGGCCCCGGGCGGCCGTCGTCTTGCCGCTCCCCTTCTCGCCCCGCAAGAGCACCCCACCGATCCGGCGATCGACCGCGCACAGCACCAGCGCGCGGACCATGTCGTCGGCGCCGACCAGGGCCGACAGCGGGAAGGCGGCAGGCTCGCTCATCGCCCCTCCTCCCATCCCTCGGCCTCCAGCACGGCCGCCCGCAGCGTGGCCAGCGCCCCGGGCGAGGCCGCCCACAGGCCGCGCTCGGACGCCTCGAGCAGCCGCTCGGCGATCGAGCGCAGGGCCCACGGGTTGGAGGACTCGAAGAAGGCGCGCCGCGCCGGGTCGCCCACGTAGGCCTCGGTCACCCGCTCGTACATCCAGTCCTCGACCACGTGCGCGGTGGCGTCGTAGCCGAAGAGGTAGTCGACGGTGGCGGCCATCTCGAAGGCCCCCTTGTAGCCGTGGCGCTCCATGGCGGCCAGCCACTTCTCGTTGAGCACCCGGCTGCGCACGACGCGGGCGGCCTCCTCGGCCAGCGACCGTACCCGCGGCCGGGCGGGGTCGGCGCTGTCCCCGAACCAGGCCTTGGGCTGGCGGCCGCTCAACACCCGGATCGCCGCCACCATGCCGCCGTGGTCCTGGAGGTAGTCGTCGGAGTCGAAGATGTCGTGCTCCCGGTTGTCCTGGTTCTTGACCGCCACCTCGACCCCGGCCAGGCGCCGGCGCAAGGCCTCGGGGGCGGGCGCAGACGCCCCGGCCCCGCGGTAGGCCCAGGAGCCCCAGGCCAGGTAGACGGCCGCCAGGTCGGCGTCCTCGCGCCAGTCGCCGGACTCGAGCACGTGCAGGATGCCCGAGCCGTAGGCGCCGGGCTGGGGCCCGAAGACCCGCGGGTCGGCGGTGCCCGCCGCGGCCACCGGGTTGTCCGCGGCGGGCTCGTCCGAGGCGCCGGCGGCCAGCGCCACCGCGTCGTCGAGGAGGTCCAAGACGTGCGGGAAGGCGTCGCGGAAGAAGCCCGAGATGCGCAGGGTGACGTCGACCCGCGGCCGTCCCAGCTCGGCCAGCGGGATCAGCTCGACCCCGGTCACGCGGCCGCTCCCCTCCGCCCAGCGCGGCCGCACGCCGAGGAGGGCCAGGGCCTCGGCGACGTCGTCACCGCCGGTCCGCATGGCGCTCGTCCCCCACACCACCAGGCCGACCGAGGTGGGCGGCCGACCCTCCTCCTGGCCGTGGCGCTCGATGAGGCGGTCGGCCAGCCCGCAGCCGACGGCCCAGGCGAGCGGCGAGGGGATGGCCTTCGGGTCGATCGAGTAGAAGTTGCGGCCCGTCGGCAGCACGTGGGCCATGCCGCGGCTCGGCGCGCCCGACGGTCCGGGCGCCACGAACCGGCCGTCCAGGGCGGAGAGCACGGCCCGCACCTCGGCGTCGGTCCCCCGCAGCGCCGGGACGAGCGTCCGACAGACCCAGGCCAGAACGGCTCCGGTCGCGCCCCGGCCCGGGTCGAGCGCGCGGGCGTCCCAACCGGCTCGCTGGGAGGCGTCGAGGAGGCGCCGGCACTCGGCCTCGACGCCGTCGGTGTCCGCGCGCGACGGCACGGCCCGCTCGAGGTCGATCCCGAGGTCCCCGGCCACCGCGCGGCGGAGCGAGCCCACCGACGCCTGGGCCTGGCGGGTGATGGCGGCCACCATGTCGAGCTCGGCCTCGCCCTCGGGTGCCCGGCCGAGGACGTGCAGCCCCCCGCGGATCTGCGCGTCCTTCAGTTCGCAGAGGTAACCGTCGACCTCCAAGAGGAGGTCGTCGAAGGCCGGGTCGTCGAAGCGCTGGGCCGAGGCCTCCTCGGCCAGGCCCAGGTCGCGGTGGATCTCGGCCTCGACCAGCGCCTCCCACACCAAGCGGCGGATGGCCGGCAGCTTGTCGGGGTCGAGCGCGGCCAGCTGCGCGTGCTGGTCGAGCAGCCCCTCCAGGGTGGCCAGGTGCTCGGTGGTCTCGGCCCGGGTGAGCGGCGGCACCAGGTGGTCGACGATGACCGCGTGGGCGCGGCGCTTGGCCTGGGTGCCCTCGCCCGGGTCGTTCACGACGAAGGGGTAGACGAGCGGCACACTCCCAAGCGCGGCGTCGGGGAAGCACGACGACGACAGCCCCACCCCCTTCCCCGGGAGCCACTCCAGGTTGCCGTGCTTGCCCACGTGGACGACGGCGTGCGCGCCCCACTGCTCGGCCAGCCAGCGGTAGAAGGCGAGGTAGTGGTGGGTGGGCGCGAGATCGGGCGAGTGGTAGACGGCCACCGGGTTCTCCCCGAAGCCCCGCGGCGGCTGGATCGCCACCAGGACGCCGCCCAGATCCAGGCCGGAGAACACCAGGTCGCCGACGTCGGTGTCCTGCCCGCGCGAGACGAAGACATCGCCCGGGGCGGGGCCCCAGGCCTTCTCCACCTCCGCGCGCGCGACCTCGGGCAGCGTGGCGAACCAGGCGGCGTAGTCCGCGCCGGGCCAGCGGCCGAGCTCGTGGGCGAGATGGGGTGGCCGGTGGGCGGCGGCCGCGTGGTAGGTGAGGTGGTCGGCCAGCTCGGCCATGAGCTCGTCACCGGTCGGGGGCACCCGCGCCACGCGGTAGCCGGCGGCCTCCATCGCGCGCAGCAGCTCCAGCACCGACGCCGGGGTGTCCAGCCCGACCGCGTTCCCGAGGCGGCTCTTCTTGGTCGGGTAGGCGGACAGCACGATCGCCACCTTGCGCTCGGACGGCGCCAGGTGGCGGAGACGGGCCAGCCCGACCGCGATGCCGGCCACGCGGGCTCGCCGGTCGGGCAGCGTCCGGTAGGCGCTGACCGGCGCGCCGAGGTCGGAGCCGTCGTCCACCTCCTCCTTGAAGGAGAACGGCACCGAGATGACGCGTCCGTCGAACTCGGGGATGGCGACGGCCATGGCCACGTCGACCGGCGAGAGCCCGCGCGCCGACTCGGCCCACTCTTCCGAAGCGCCGGTCGAGCAGATCGCCTGGACGACCGGCACGTCGAGCGTCGCCAACGCACCGGGGTCCCACGCGTCGGCCTCGGCGATCAGGCTGCCGGCCGCCAGCACGGTCGTCACCACGGTGTCCACGCGCGCCGCCGACAGCAGGTCGAGTACGCTCCCTCCGTCCCCGTCGGCGTCGATGGTGCGCAGCGAGTAGCAGTAGAGCGCCAACGCGTTGGCGCCCTCGGCCTCGATGGCGTCGCAGAGATCGTCGACGAACCGGGTGTTCCCGGCCACCAGGTGCGCCCGGTAGAAGAGGACGGCGACGGTCGGGCGCCCGGTCACGATTCGTCGCTCGCCGAAGACGCCGTGGCTCTTCACGGCGACGACCGGCCGGTGCCCGAAGCGGCCGCCCAGCACCTCGTCGGCCACGAAACGGAGCAGCTGCTCGAGGTTGGCCGCGCCCCCCTGGACGAGGTAGCCGAACGCCTCGACGACGACGGGGAGGCCGACGCTCGACGCCCCGGCCAGCTCCACGTCGAGCGACGCCTCGCCGCCGAAGGCAAGCAGGGGGGTGCCGCGCGCTACGCACGCGGCCACCAGCGCGTCGAACGGCTCCTCCCAGGCCGCGCGCCCGCCCAGCAGGCGCACCAGGACCAGCCCGACGCCGTCGAGCGAGGGCGCGGCCCCGAGGCGGTGCGGGTTGGCGGCGCGCAGCGGCGGGAAGCCGTCGGGCAGCGCCTCGGCGATGGCGCGCAGCGCCAGCAGCTCGGTGTCGGCGTTGGTGAGGAAGAGGATCACCGACGCGCCCCCTCACCCACGATCGCCAGCAGCGCATCGACGTCGAGGTGAGCCGCGCAGGCGTCGGCCACCCGCTCGTGCTGCGCCTGGCGGGCCGCCGCGAAGGAGACCGCCGACGGCGTCCACTGCCGGAGGCGCCGCGCGGCCACGCTGGCGAGGAACCGCGCGCGGAACGCGTCCTCCTCGAACAGGCCGTGGAGCGTCGTCCCGAAGACGCCGCGCGCCTCGTCCCGTACGCCCTCTTCCTCCGCTCCCCTGGGGCCGTCCAACGACAGCCACGCCCGGGCGCCGGGGCCGAGGGCGACGCGCCCGTGATGGATCTGGTAGCCGGAGAGCGCGACCTCAGAACCGAGCTCGCGCCCGCGTCGCCGGGCGGTCTGCTTGTCGGCCGCGAACCGCGTCGTCACGTCGAGGAGGCCGAGGCCGGCGACGTTCGTCCCGGCGGTCTGCTCGACCCCGTCCTGGTCGACGATGGCCCGACCGAGCATCTGGTAGCCGCCGCACAGGCCGAGGATGGTGGGCGAGGCGGGACCGGCCGCCAGGTCGGCCAGGGCCCGCCCGAAGCCCCGCTCGCGGAGCCAGGCCAGGTCGGCCTCGGTCGACTTGGTCCCGGGCAGGATGACGAGGTCGGCGCCCGCCAGCTGGTTCGCATGGCCGACCCAGCGCACGCCGACCCCGGGCTCGAGCGCCAGCGCGTCGAGGTCGGTGAAGTTGGAGATCCGGGGGAACCGGACGACCGCCACGTCGAGCGCCCCGCCCGGTCCGCTCGAGACGTCTCCCCGCCGCTCGGCCTCGGCCAGCGCCAGCGAGTCCTCGGCGTCGATCGCCACCGGCCCCAGCCACGGCACGACGCCGAGGGTCGGCAGTCCGGTGCGCTCCGCCAGCACCCCGGTCGCGTTCCCGAGCAGGTTCGGGTCCCCGCGGAACTTGTTGATGACGAACGCGCGCAGCGCGGCGCGCAGGTCGTCGGGCAGCAGGGCGACCGTGCCGTAGAGGTGGGCGAACACGCCGCCGCGGTCGATGTCCCCGACCAGGATGGCGGGCAGGCCGGCCCGCCGGGCGAGACCGAGGTTCACCAGGTCGCACTCGAGCAGGTTGATCTCGGCCGGGCTGCCGGCCCCCTCGCAGACCACGACGTCGAAGCGACCCCGCAGGTCCTCCAGCGCGGCGTCGACGACGGGAACGAGCTCGGCCTTGGCCGCGTGGAAGTCGGCGGCATCCAGCGTGCGCCAAGGCCGCCCCATGACGACGACCTGGCTCCTGCGGTCGCTCGTCGGCTTCAGCAGCACCGGGTTCATCGCCACCTCGGGCTCGACCGACGCGGCGAGCGCCTGGGCGCCCTGCGCCCGGCCGATCTCGTCGCCGTCCGCCGTCACGAAGGAGTTGAGCGACATGTTCTGGCCCTTGAACGGCGCCACCTTGATGCCCCGACGCGCCAGCAGGCGGCAGAGCCCCGCCACGAGCAGGCTCTTCCCACAGTTCGACGCCGTCCCGCACACCATGACGGCGCCCGCCGCCGGGCCGGGCGCCGTCATCGCACCACCGGCGTGAGCCCGATGGTCCCCCGGGCGCAGCTGAGCGCGGCGTCGAGGCGCGCCAGGCCGTCGGCGTCGGGCACCGCGATGCGCGCGCTGTCCGGCAACCCGAACGTCGAGCAGTCGCGCACGACCACGCCGTGCGGCGCCAGCGCGGCCCGCAGACCGGGCGCGGCCTCGACGAGGACGAAGTTGGCCGCCGATGGTCGGGGCACCAGGCCGTGCTGCACCAGCACGCCCACCAGTTCCTCCCTGGCCCCAGCCACCGACGCCGCCCACCCCGGGAGATCGACCATCGCCAGCAGGTCGGGCAGCGCCACCAGCGCCGGCGTGGACACCGACCAACGCGGCTGTCGGCGCCCGAGGCGGGCCAGGAGGTCCGGGCAGCCGACGGCCAGGCCACCGTCGGCCGGCACGATCACGTACCCGAGGCGGAGCCCGGGGCAGGCCAGCACCTTGGTCAGCGAGCCCACCACGATCGCGCCGTCCTCGTCGGGCGCGTCGACCACTCCGCTGCGCCGGCTCCAGCGACCGGTCGCCAATGGGTAGAAGGCCTCGTCCCACACGCCGGCGGACGCGCCGGGCGCCGCCAGCGCGCCGGTCGGGTTGTTGGGATCCGACCGGAACTCGGGCCCCTCGGGGTCGAGCACGGCGAGGTGCCGCGCGTAGAGGGAGAACTCGGGCGACGACACCCACCCTCCTCCGAGCTCGGCCGCCACCAACGCGATCGCCTCGGCGCCCCCGTTGGTGAGCAGCAGCCGGTCGACGTCGACGGCCATGGCGTCGGCCAGCGCGGCCGTGGCCGCGGCGACGTCGTGCGCGTCCGGGTAGCGCCCGAGGGATCGCGCCAGGTGTCGCGCCACCACGGCGTCGATCGGCGGGGCGAAGGGGTTGAGGTTGGCCGAGAGGTCGAGCACCCCGTCGGGGTCGAGCCCGAGGGACCGAGCGACCAGGCGTCCGTCGCCTCCGTGCCGGCCGGGCGGGAGATCGATCACCGGGACACCTCGTTCCGGCGGCGTCGCCGCGAGCCCAGCAGTGCCATCCCGACGAGCAGCAGCTCGAGCTCGACCCACACGCGCCGCGCCAGCCGCAGCGCCCGGCGGATGTCGCGCACCTCTGGCGGTGGCCCGACGCCGAGCGTGGGCCGGACCTCGACCCGACCGCCGTAGGAGTTGGTCCCGCCGAGCCGGAGCCCGAGCGCCGCCGCGAACGCAGCCTCGGCCATCCCTGCGTTGGGTGACGGGTGACCCGGCGCCTGCTCGCGCACCGCGTGCCAGATGTCGCCGACGCGCCTCGGCTCGGCCAGGGCGACGAGCCCGACCGTGAGCCGCGCCGCCGGCCAGGCCAGGACGTCGTCGAGCCGGGCGGCAGCCCAGCCGAACCGCGCGTAACGCTCGCTCCGGTGCCCGACCATGGCGTCGAGCGTGTTGGCCGCGCGGTGGGCGAGCACCCCGGGCGTCCCCGCGCACAGGCCCCAGAACACGCTCGCCACCACCGCGTCAGAGAGGTTCTCGGACAGTGACTCGATGACGGCGCGTGCGATCTCCTTCTCGTCGAGGCTCGCCGTGTCTCGGCCGACGAGGGCGGGGAGCCGGTCCCGTGCCCCCGACAGGTCGCCGCGCTCGAGTGCGCCCGCGACCGCACCGCCGGCGGCAACGAGCGAGCGAGCGGCCGCCGCCAGCCCGGTGGCGGTGGCGAGCGCGCGCGTCCTGCCGATCGCCCGGTCGGCCACCAGCCCGAGCACGGTCGCCGCCCCCACCCCCAGCGCGGCGTGCCGGACGCCGGCACCCCGGCGGTCGGCCCACCACCGTCCCTCCGCCCACTCCATGCCTCGGCCGAACCGGGCGACGGGGTGGACCCGGGCCGGTGGTTCGCCGAGCGCGGCGTCGGCCAGGAGACCGACCGCGATGGCGCCGGCCCGTCGGCCGAGCGTCCCGGGCCATCGGTCGAGGGAGCGCGTCACCACTTGGCCGACGCCACCACGAGGGCCACGGTCTCGAACACCACGCCGGCCGCGCCCAGCACGTCGCCGGTGAACCCGCCCAATCGGCGAACAGCCAGCCAGAGCACCCCGCCGGCCGCCAGCAGCGCCCCCACCACGGCCACGGAGCCGGCGACCGGATGCCAGACGACGAGGCAGGCCAGCGTGGCGGCCAGGCCGACGCAGCCGGCGATCACGCCTGGCCGGCGGTCACCGCCGGAGCGGAAGGCGGTCGCGAGACCCGCCTCTCCTCGCGCGTAGGGCAACGCGGTCGCCGCCACCGCCATCACGGTGCGCGAGCCGCACCAGATCCCGGTCAGGAGCAGCACCGAGGGATGGACCGATGCCAGCGCGACGAACCGGGCCAGCAGCACGAGACCGCCGACACCGATCCCGAACGCGCCGACGGTCGGGTCCGCCATGACCTCCAAGCGACGGCCCCGCGTGAGGTGGGGCAACAGGCCGTCGGCCGAGTCCACCAGTCCGTCGAAGTGCAAGAGCCCGGTCAGCGCCAGGTCGGCCACCACCACCAGCACGGCGACCACCCCGACCGGCCACCAGTGCTCGGTCACCCACCAGGCCCCGCCCAGCGCGGCCCCGAGGCCGGCGCCCACCACGGGGAACCAGGCGAGGGAGGTCGGCGTGGGCTCGGCGGCACCGCCGAGCGGGGTGAGGAACGCCAACGCGGCGCGCGGGGAGCCGATCACGGCGCCGCGACCTCCGAGAGCGCGAGGGCGCGGCCGGCCACTACCAGCAGCACCTGGTCCGACGCCGCGGCGATCCGGCGGTTGAGCGTGCCCAGGGCGTCGCGGAACCGCAGCCCGGCTGTCGAAGAGGGGTGGACCCCGAGGCCGACCTCCTCGCTCACGAGCACCGTCGGGCGACCGGCGGCGCGCCGAGCGCCGAGCGTCCGCAAGATCTCTGCGGCGGGATCGCCCGGCTCTCCGAAGTCCGCCAGGCCGGCCAGCCAGGTGCCGAGCGAGTCCACCAGCGCGGCGCAGGTGGTCGACCCGAGCGCCCCCGCCAGGTCACCACCGGGACCGACCTCGACGCTCCCCCACGAGGCGGGGCGGCGCGCGCGGTGCGCGGCGACGCGCGCGGCCCACTCGGGATCGACCGCAGTGTCTGCGGCCTGCCCGGTCGCCAGGTAGGTGACGGGGGCCCCGGCGGATGCAGCCGCGACGAGGCGTTCGGCGACCTCTGACTTGCCGGACCGGGCGCCGCCCAGGACCAGCACCGTGCCAGCACCGATGTCCACCGCGTCCTCGCGCTCTCTTGTCCCCGGCAGTCGCCGGGGGTGCACACGGGTTCCTGGCTCCCGGCTCGTCGCTTCCCTCGGCCTGCCCGCTCGAGGGCGGGCGGTGGCCAGCGGTGAGGAACACTCCCCGGTCACAGTTGCGGGACAGCCCCGGTGTCGCACCGGGTTCCCCGTGTCGCGCGTCAGCGTACAGGGCGGCGCCGGCGGGGGCCCTAGGCCCGTCGGATCCCCGGTCTCCCCGGCGGTAGCGTGCGCTGGTGCCGCGCGCCGAGTCGCTGGTCCTGCTCAACACCGGGGACGGCAAGGGGAAGTCCTCCGCCGCCTTCGGCGTCATGGCGCGCGGCTGGGCCCGCGGCTGGCGGGTGGGCGTCGTCCAATTCGTGAAGGGCGGCAAGTGGCAGACCGGCGAGCGCAAGCTCGCCGACCACCTGGGGATCGAGTGGCAGAGCCTGGGCGACGGGTTCACCTGGGAGTCGACCGACCTCGACGAGACGGCGGCCAAGGGACGCCACGCCTGGTCGGTGGCCAAGGAGAAGCTCGCCTCGGGCGACTACGACCTGCTCATCCTCGACGAGCTCACCTACGCGGTCACCTACGGCTGGGTGCCGGCGGCCGACGTGGTGGAGGGGGTCACCGGACGCGCGCCGAAGACCAACGTGGTGATCACCGGTCGCAACGCGGCACCCGAGCTGGTCGAGCTGGCTGACACGGTGACCGAGATGCGCAAGGTGAAGCACATCTTCGACACCGGCGTGAAGGCCAAGAAGGGGATCGAGTACTGAGCGCGACGGTCGCCGACGGCACGGCCGTCGGCCCCCGCATCGTGATCGCCGGCACGCACTCGGGCGTCGGCAAGACCACCGTCACGACCGGCCTCCTGGCCGCCCTGCGCCGCCGCGGGGTTGCGGTGACCTCGGCCAAGGTCGGGCCCGATTTCATCGACCCCGGCTACCACGACCTAGCCACCGGCCGGACCGGCCGAAACCTCGACGCCTTCTTGTGCGGGCGCGACGCCATGGCGCCGCTGGCCGCCCGGGCCGCCGCGGGTGGGGAGCTCCTGGTGGTCGAAGGGGTCATGGGGCTCTTCGACGGCGTCGGGGCGTCGACCGCGTCCAGCACGGCCGAGGTGGCCGCGCTGCTTGAGGCCCCGGTGGTCCTCGTCGTCGACGCCTCGGCCATGAGCGGCTCGGTGGCCGCCCTCGTCTACGGCTACGACGATCGCCTGCGGGTGCTCCGCGGCGTGGGGCTGGGCGGGTTGGTCCTCAACCGCGTCGGCAGCGACACCCACGAGTCGATCCTGCGCGAGGCGCTGGTGCCGCTCGGCATCCCGGTGCTGGGCGTGGTGCGCCGGAACTCCGATCTCACCTGGCGGGACCGCCATCTCGGCCTGGTCCCGGTGGTGGAGCAACCCGACGCGGCCCGCCGATCGATCGAACGCCTGGCCACCGTCGTCGCGGCATCGATCGACCTCAAGGCGATCGAGCAGGTGGCGCGCGGCGCCAACCCGCTGCGCACGCAGCCGCTCCCCCCGGCGCGCTGCGTTGCGGACCATCCCGTTCGCGTGGCGGTGGCCGGCGGGCCGGCCTTCGCGTTCTGCTACCCCGACAACCTCGAACGCCTGCGCGAGGCGGGCGCCGAGCTGGTCCCGTTCGACCCGATGGCCGACGCCGCGCTCCCCGACCGCACCCAGGGCCTCTATCTCTGCGGCGGTTTTCCGGAGGTCTTCGCCGCCGCGCTGGCCGACAACCGGCTGCTGCTCGACGCGGTCCGCGCCCGGGTCGACGGCGGCCTGCCCTGCTGGGCCGAGTGCGGTGGCCTGCTCTGGCTGGCCCGGTCGCTGGACGGCCGCCCGCTCTGCGGCGTCGTCCCGGCGGACGCCACGATGTCGGGGCGCGTTCACGTCGGCTACCGCACCGCCGTGGCGCGCCGGGAGAACCCGGTCATCGCCCTGGGCGCCGCGGCGCGCGGACACGAGCACCACTACTCGACCCTCGAACCGGGCGGCGACGCACTCGAGCTCGACGGCCGGGCGGGTCAATTCGTCGACGGGTGGGCCACGCCGACTCTGCTCGCCACGTACCTCCACCTGCACCTCGGCGTCGACACCGGACCGGCCGAGCGGTTCGTCGGGGCCGTGGCGGCGGCTCGAGGGTGAACGGATCGGGCTCTCCGACGCGAGCTCCCACCCCCCCTTCCTCGCCCGGACGCCCGCTCGACCTTCGGCGCACCCTCGTTGGCCTGCTCGTGACCATGGTGATCGCGGTGCCGACGCTGGCCGTCGAGGAAACCTGGCACGGCCGGCCGCTGATCGACCAGCCCCACCACCTCTGGATCGTCCCGGCGGTGATTGTCTCGGCGGCGTTCGTGTCCGGCGGCGCACTCGCCACCCGGCGTCCACTCCGCTGGCAGGGGGCGGTCGTTCAGGGGGGTGCCGTCGGTGGACTCGCGGTGGGCATCCTCATCGTCGTGGACGTGGTCCGGCGGGCGCAGCTGCACGCCCCCATCTACCCGGACGTCGCCCACCTCTGGGAGGGGGCCGCGGTCGGCGGGGTTCTCCTCGCGATGATCGGCGGCGAGCTCGGCCGCCAACGATCCCCGGGGTCGACGTGACCGGGCGGCCGGAGGCCGCGCGTTCGGCCGCGCCGTAGCCTGGGCCCATGGCGGGGCACCCGACGAGCAGTGGTCGGCTGACCGGGGTGGGCGTCGGCCCCGGTGACCCGATGCTCCTCACCCGCCAGGCGATGGCGATCCTCACCGACGTCGACCGGGTCGTCGCTCCCACCACCGGCCCGGCCGACGCCGGCCGCGCCGAGACCATCGTGCGAGCGGCACTCGGCGCGATCGAGATCACGCGCCTCGCGTTCGACATGACCCCCGACGGCGCCGGCGGCGCCGACGCGCGGGCGTCGTCGCACCTGGCGGCCGCGAGGTCGCTGCTCCCGATGCTCGAGGGTGGCGAGCACGTGGCCTTCATCACCCTGGGCGACCCCAACCTCTACAGCACGTTCTCCGCCCTCGTCGACGCCCTCGGCCGGTTGGGCTGGCGCGGCGAAGTCAGCACCGTGCCCGGGATCACCGCCTTCCAGGCGCTGGCCGCCCGCACCGGGACGGTGCTCCTCGACGGCACCGAGTCGCTGGCGCTCGTCACCGCGCTCGACGGACCCGAGCATCTGGCGGCCGCCCTGGAGGACCCCGACCGAGCGGTGGTCGTCTACAAGGGCGGGCGCCATCTCCCCGCCATCGCGCAGCTGCTCGCCCAGCACGGCCGGCTGGAAGGAGCCGTGTTCGGCGAGCGGCTCGGCCTGGAGGGCGAGCGCGTCGGTCGGCTCGTCGATCTGGCCGAGGGGCCGGCCGCCTATCTGGCCACGGTCATCGTGCCGCCCGCACCGCGCCCCACGACGAGGGACTCGACGTGACGGCCACGCCGCTCATCAGCTTCGTCGGCGCGGGGCCCGGCGCGCCGGACCTCATCACGTTGCGCGGCGCGGCGCGCCTGGCCGCCGCCGACGTGGTCGTCTGGGCCTCCTCCCTCGTCCCGGCCGACCTGCTCTCCCATGCCGGCAACGGTGCCGTGGTGTTCGATTCGGCCACCATGACGCTTGAGGACGTGCTGGCCGTCTACGAGGCCAACCCCGACGCGGCCATCGTGCGACTGCACTCGGGGGACCCCTCCCTCTACGGCGCCATCCAGGAGCAGGTCGACTGGTGTCTCGCCCACGAGCGCTCCTTCGAGATCGTGCCGGGCGTGTCGTCGCTGGCGGCCGCGGCCGCGGCGGTCGGACGGGAGCTGACGATCCCGACCGTCACCCAGAGCGTCGTGGTGACCCGTCTCGCCAACCGCACCAGCGCCTCGATGCCCGAGCGCGAGTCGATCGGCGCGTTCGCGGCGACCGGCTGCACGCTGGCCGTGTTCCTGTCGGCGGCGCGGCCCGACGCGCTGCAAGCGGCGCTCCTCGAGGCGCCGAGCGCCTACGGCCCGGACACCCCGGCCGTCGTCGTGGTCCGGGCCAGCTGGCCCGACGAGCAGGTCGTCGCGACCACGGTCTCCCAGCTGGCCGACGCCCTGCGGTCGACCGGCGCCACCACCACCGCGCTCGTGCTGGTCGGCGACGCGCTGACCGGGACCGCCGCGCGCAGTCACCTCTACTCCCCCGACTTCGCGCACGGGCACCGTCGCCGGTCCCTCTCCGGCAGCACCGCCGGGCGGCCGGCCCGCCGGAGGGCCAGACGTGGATGACCCGGCCGCAGACGTCGGGGACCCAGAGGACGAGGACTTGGCCACGTTCGAACCCGAGCTCAGCCCCGACGTGGCGGCCCGGCGGCACGGGCTGCGCACCGGCTTCACCACCGGGACCTGCGCGTCGGCGGCCGCCAAGGCGGCGGCCATCGGCCTCGTGACCGGAGCCGTGCCCGACCAGGTCGACATCGCGCTCCCGCGGGGTCGGCGGGTGGGCTTCCCGGTCCTCGGCGCGGGACCCGTGCCGGAAGGGACGGCCACCGCCATCGTGGTGAAGGACGCGGGCGACGACCCCGACTGCACGGACGGGGCGCACCTGACCGCCACCGTCCGCTGGCTGGACGGCGGCGAGCAGGACAGCCTCCTCGTGGCGGGTTCGGGGGTGGGCACCGTGACCAAGCCGGGGCTCGGCCTCGAGGTCGGCGCGCCGGCCATCAACCCGGTGCCGCGCCGCGTGATCATGGAGGCGCTCGACGAGGTCGACGGGGTGCGCGGCGACAGCACCGAGGGCCGGCCGGTACGCGTCGAGTTCTCCGTGCCTGGCGGTGAGGCGATGGCGGCCAAGACGACCAACGAGCGCCTGGGCATCGTGGGCGGCATCTCCATCCTCGGGACCACGGGCATCGTGCGGCCCTTCTCGACCGCCGCCTACCGCGCCAGCGTGGTCCAGCAGATCGACGTCGCCGCCGCCCAGGGCGAGCGGACGATCGTGCTCTGCACCGGCAGCCGCTCCGAGCGGGCGGCCGTCTCGCTGTTCCCCGACCTCGACGTCGTCTGCATCGTCGAGGTCGGGGACTTCACGGGCATCGCGCTCCGGCACTGCGCGGCGCACGGCATAGAGCGCGTCGCCATCGTCGCCATGGTGGGCAAGATCACCAAGCTGGCGGCCGGGGTGATGATGACGCACTTCCACCGCAGCGAGGTCGACACCGAGCTCCTGGCGGCGGTGGCGCTCGAGACCGGCGCGCCGCCGGCCGCGGTCAGCGCCGCCACCGAGACGGCGACGGCGCGCCACTTCTTCGAGGTCTGCCTGGCGGCCGGGGCCCTGGCCCCGCTCCAGCGGCTCTGCGAACTGGCTGCGCTACGTTGCCGGGCTCACACCGGCGACCGCATCGACGTGGAGGTGGCGATGGTCGACTTCGACGGTGACCAGGTCGTCGCACGTGCCTGAGCCCTCCCCCACGCCCACCGCGTCGAGGACCGACGTCGGCAGCGACCTGGTCCACGTGATCGGGCTGGCGAGCGACCAGATCGACGCGCTGTCCGACGAGGCCCGCACGGCCCTCGGGGCGGCCCGCGTCCTCGTCGGCGGCCGGCGTCACCTCGCCTGGTGGCGCGGCCAGCCAGGAGCCAGCGTCAACGGCGCGGTGGCGCCCACGGTGATCGAGATCGGCGCCGACGCGGACGCCGTCGCCCAAGCGGTGGCGCGGGCCCTGCGCAGCGGCGGGGGTCCGGTCGCCGTGCTGGCGTCGGGGGACCCGGGCTTCTTCGGCGTCGTGCGCGCGCTCCTGCGCACCGTCGAGCGGCGTCACCTGCGCGTCCTGCCGGCCCCGTCCTCGGTCTCCCTCGCCTTCGCGCGCCTCGGCCTCCCCTGGGACGACGCCGTCGTGGTCTCGGCCCACGGCCGGCCGTTGGCCGACGCGCTCGCCGCACTGCGCACCGCCGGCAAGGTCGCCGTCCTCACCTCTCCGGCCACCCCGCCCGAGGCGCTCGGCGCAGCCCTCCTGGCGAGCGGGTGCGCCTGCGACCTGGCCGCCGTGTGCAGCCGGCTGGGTACGGCCGAGGAGACCGTGCGCGAGCTCACGCTCGACGAGCTGGCCGCCGGCACCTTCGATCCGCTCTCGGTCGTCGTGCTGCTCGGGCCCGCCGGCCTGCCGTTGACCGGCTGGTCGGCCAGCTCGTCGGCGCCCGAGCGGTCGGACCGGGTGTTGGCGTTCGGCCTCCCCTGGTCGCGCTTCGCGCACCGCGACGGGATGATCACGAAGGACGAGGCGCGCGCGGTCGTCCTGTCCAAGCTCTCACTCCCGGCGGCCGGCGTGCTGTGGGACGTGGGTGCGGGCAGCGGCAGCGTCGGGATCGAGTGCGCGCTGGTCCAGCCGGGACTGACCGTGCTGGCCGTCGAGGCCTCGGCCGAGGAGGCCGCCCGGGTGAGCGAGAACGCACGCGCCCACGGGGTGGGCGTCCACGTGGTGACGGGTGCCGCCCCCGAGGCGCTGGCCGACCTGCCGACGCCCGATCGCGTCTTCGTCGGCGGCGGTGGGCTGGCGGTGCTGAACGTCGCGCTCGAGCGTCTGGCACCCGGCGGCCGGATCGTCGCCACCTACGCCGCGCTCGACCGCGCCGCGGCCGCGGCCGACCTGCTCGGCAACCTGGTGCAGGTCGGCGTCGACCACGGCCGACGCCTGCCCGACGGCTCGTGGCGCCTGGAGGCGCTCAACCCGGTCTTCGTGGCCTGGGGACCCGACGTCGACGACGACGCGCCGTGAGGGTCCTCGTCCTGAGCGTGACCGAGCCGGGGCGCGCGCTCGCGCGGCGCCTCCCCTACGAGCACCACCACGGCTCGCCCGGCGACGTCCTCGCGGCGCGCTGGGGGGACACCGACGCCTTCGTCGTGATCCTCGCCCTGGGCGCCACGGTGCGGCTGATCGCGCCGTTGCTGGGGCACAAGGACACCGATCCCGCGGTCGTGTGCGTCGACGACGCCGGCCGTTTCGCCATCCCGGTCGTCGGTGGCCACCACGGCGCCAACGAGCTGGCGGGCACCGTGGCGGCGCTGCTCGGGGCCGAGCCGGTCCTCACCACCGCCACCGACGCGCTCGGGGTCCCCGCCCTGGACCGGCTGCCAGGGTTCCAGGCGCACGGCGACCTGGCCGCGGTCACCGGCGCGCTCATCTCGGGCCAGCCCGTGCGGGTGGAGAACCCGATGGGCTGGCCGCTCCCGGACGCGCTCGCGAAACGGCTCGATCCCGAGGGACTCGATCCGAGCGCGCCGCTCGTCGCCGTGCGGGACGAGGCGGCCGATCCGCCCGGCGCCCGGGGGGCCACGGTCGTGCTGGTTCCCCGCTCGCTGGTGGTCGGCGTCGGCACGACGAGCGACGCGACCGTGGCCGACGTGGAGGCCCTGGTGAACGAGACGATGGCCGTCGCCGGCCTCTCACCGGACGCGCTCGACGCGGTCGCCACGATCGACCGGCGCGCCGGGCACCCGGCAGTCGTCGGCTTCGCGGCCGCGCGCGGCCTGCCGATCCGCAGCTACCCGCCCGCCCTGCTCGGCGCGGTGGCGGTCCCCCACCCGAGCGAGGTCGTGGACGGGGCGGTCGGGACCCCCTCGGTGGCCGAGGCGGCCTCGCTCCTGGCCGCCGGCGCGCACGCCGAGCTGGCGGTGACCAAGCAACGAGCCGCGCGCGCCACGGTCGCCGTCGCCCGCCGGGCGGGGCCCGCCGGGGGCCTGTCGGTGGTGGGCCTCGGCCCCGGCGGGGCCGAGCACCGGACGCCGGCGGCGGAGCGCGCGGTGCGCCACGCCGACACGGTCATCGGCTACCAGCCCTACGTCGAGCAGTGCGCGGACCTGCTCACACCGGGCCAGGAGGTGCTGGCACTCCCGATCGGGGCCGAGCTCGACCGCGCCCGGGTCGCGCTCGAACGGGCGGCGGCCGGTGCCCGGGTCGCGCTCGTGTGCTCGGGCGACGCCGGCATCTACGCGATGGCCTCCCCCGTCCTCGAGCTGGCGGCCACCCGGCCCGACTTCGCCGCGGTCGACGTGGTGGTCGTCCCCGGGGTGACGGCCGGCCTGGCGGCGGCGGCCGTGCTCGGGGCCCCGCTCGGCCACGACCACCTCGTCGTCAGCCTCTCGGACCTGCTCACCCCCTGGGAACACATCGAGGCCCGGCTGACGGCGGCCGCCGAGACCGACCTGGTGCTGGTCGTGTACAACCCGAGGTCGCAGCGCCGGACCTGGCAGATCGACAAGGCGCGGGCGATCCTGCTCGCCCGCCGGTCGCCCGACACGCCGGTCGGCGTCGTGACGGACGCGGGGCGCGCCGGGCAGCACGTCGAGCTCACCACGCTTGGCGCGCTGGACACCACAACGGTCACCATGACCACGTGCCTCGTCGTCGGGTCCTCGGCCACCCGGATCCGCAACGGCCGGATGGTCACGCCGCGCGGCTACCTCGAGGAGCCGGGCCCGTGACGACCACCGCCACCGGCACGCCTACCGTCACCATCGACGACCGCTGCACGGCCTGCGGCGTCTGCCTCGTCACCTGCCCGACCCGCGCCCTCGTGCCGGCCCCGCGGCGCCCGCTCGTCCTCGACGACCGCTGCACGGCCTGCGGCGCTTGCGTGGAGGTCTGCCCGCGCGGCGCCATCTGGGAGCGGGGCTGGTGAGCCCGGGGCCCGTGCACCCGATAGAAGAGGAGAGCTACCGGATCCTGGCCCAGAGGGTCGATCTCTCCTCGTTGGCGGCCGGACCGGCGGCCGTCATCGCCCGCGTCATCCATGCCACCGCCGACGCCGGGCTCCTCGACGCGTTGGTGGTCCCCGAAGCCGCGGTGACGGCGGGCGTCGCCGCCCTGGCGGCCGGCGCGCCGGTGCTCTGCGACGTGGAGATGGTGCGCGCCGGCATCTCGGGCGCCCAGACCCACTGCCACCTGGCCACCACGCCGAGCGCGGGCGACCACCCGAGCCGCAGTGCGGCGGCGATGGCCGCGGCGGCGGCCCGCTTCTCGGACGGGGCGGTCGTCGTGGTGGGGTGCGCCCCGACCGCGCTCGCCGAGGCCTGCCGGCTCATCGAACGCGGCGAGCTCCGGCCCGCGCTCGTGATCGGCGTGCCGGTCGGCTACGTGGGCGCGGCCGACGCCAAGGAGCGGCTCTTGGACCTGGCCGCCCGCACCGGCGTCCAGGCCATCGCCCTGCGCGGGGAACGCGGCGGGGCCGCGGTGGCCGCCGCCATCGTGAACGCGCTGGTGCGCCTGGCCGCGGGCGGGGACGACGGGCCCGGTCGGCGCGACGAACCGTCGGTCCTGCTCATCGGGCACGGGACGCGCTCGGCGGCCGGTCAGTCCGAGCTGCGCCGGCTCTGCGAGGCGATCGCCTCGGCGCGGCCCGAGCTCGCGGTCGAGTCGGGGTACCTGGAGCTCATGGGCCCGGGCGTCGACGAGGCCGCGGCGCGACTGGTCGCCCGCGGGGCCCGCCAGGTGATCGCGCTGCCGCTCGTGCTCCTCGGGGCGGGGCACCTGAAGGACGACGGCCCAGCGGCCTTGGACCGGGCGCGTCGGGCGCACCCCGAGGTCGCGTTCTCCTACGCGCGCGACCTCGGCGTGCACCCGCTCGCGCTCGGCGCGGTCGAGGCGCGCTGCCAGGAGGCCGCGCCGGAACCGGGGCCGCCGGACGCGGTGGTCGTGGTCGGCCGCGGCTCGACGGATCCGGACGCCAACGCGAACCTGGCGAAGGTGGCCCGGCTGCTGGCCGACGGGCGGGGGCTCACGACGGTCCCGGCGACGGCGCCCGACGGCGTGGCGGCGCCGGTGCTCGGGCTGGTCGAGCCGGCGTTCGTCTCGCTGGCCCGCCCGGGGGTGGCAGAGGCGCTCGAGCGCTGCCACCTGCTCGGCGCGCGCCGCATCACCGTCGTGCCCTACTTCCTCTGCACCGGTCGGCTGGTCGTCCGGCTGGGCGACCAGGCCCGCGCCTGGGCGGCCGACCACCCCGACACAGAGGTCCGTGTCGGCGAGCACATCGGCATCGACGAGCGGATCATCACGCTCGTGTGGTCCCGCTACGACGAGGCGCGCGGCGCGGATGTCGCCATGAATTGCGATGCCTGCCTCTACCGGGTGGCGCTGCCCGGCTACGAGCGGCGCGTGGGCGCGTCGGCACCCAAACCGATCCGCGCCGGCTGAGCCGGTCGGTCAGCGGCGGCGCAGGCGGGCGTCGCTGAGCGCGGGGGTCTCCCACCCCCCGTCGGCGCGGCTGAAGTTGCGCCCGGGAGCCACGATCTCGTCGATGGCGTCGAGCACGTCGTCGGACAGCGCGACGTCGGCCGACCCCAGCTGGGACTCGAGGTGCTCCATCGTCCGCGGGCCGATGATGGCCGAGGTGACCCCGGGATGGCGGATGACGAAGGCGAGCGCCAGGTGGATGAGGCTCATCTCGTGCTTCTCGGCCAAGAGGGCCAGCTGCTCGGCCGCGTCCAGCTTGCGCTGGTTGCCCGGGATGCTCATCTCGTAGCGGCCGGGGATCCGCTGGGCGCGCAGCGAGGTCGGGAGCTCACCGTCCTTGCGGTACTGGCCCGAGAGCCAGCCGCCGGCGAGCGGGCTCCAGGCGATGACGCCCATGCCGTAGCGCTGGGTCACCGGGAGCACCTCGGCCTCGATGCCGCGCACGAGGAGCGAGTAGGGCGGCTGCTCGCAGACGAAGCGCTCGCGCCCGCGCTTCTCGGCGACCCACTGGGCTTCCACGATCTCAGAGGGCGGGAAGGTCGAGCTCCCGATGTAGCGGACCTTGCCCTGGTGCACGAGGTCGGTCAGCGCGCCCAGCGTCTCGTCGATGTCGAGCGAGGGGTCCGGTCGGTGGATCTGGTAGAGATCGATCCAGTCGGTCCCGAGGCGGCGCAGGCTGTTCTCGCACTCGGCGATGATCCAGCGCCGCGAGTTGCCCTGGTCGTTGGGATCGCGCCCCATCGTGCCGTGCACCTTGGTGGCGAGGACCACGTGGTCGCGGCGGTCCTTCAGCGCCTTGCCCACGATCTCTTCGGACTCGCCGCGCGAATACACGTCGGCCGTGTCGATGAAGTTGATGCCGGCGTCTAACGCGTGGTGGATGATCCGGATCGAATCGTCGTGGTCGGGGTTCCCCCAGGCGCCGAACATCATGGCGCCGAGGCACAGCGGGCTGACCCGGACACCGGTCCGGCCGAGGGTGCGATAGTCCATCGCCGCAACCTAGCCAGCGGGCGGCGGCGTGTCAGGCGCGCGACAGGCGGACCGACGGCGCGCACCGACGGTGCGGACCGCGATAATGCGGCGTGGACCCCAACGAGGTGCGGGCGCTCTGGACGCGGATCGAGCCCATCCACGCCGTCACCTACTTCGCCCCGAGGTGCCTGGCCGCCAACCGCCGGGTCGGCCTCAAGGGCTTCTGGATGGGCTACTTCGCCGCCCGTGCGGCCCCCATGGGCACCGTCTCCTCGGGCACGGTCACGGCCACCTTCTTCAACTTCTCCCCCGGTCGCGTCCGGCGGGCCATCCCCGACGCCTGGGACTTCACCAACCCGCTCTCGGTGGTGGCCGCGCGCGGCATCGCCGCGGCGAGCGCCCTGCGCGAGATCGACCCCGAGATCGAACCGCTCGCCGAGTCGCTGGCGCCGCGCCTGCGCCGCGCCGTCGAATCCACGCCCGGCGCGGGCCGACCCCTCTTCCTCGCCAACCGCGAGGTCCCGCTGCCGAGCGATCCGGTCGAGGCGCTCTGGCTGGGCGCCACGTGTCTGCGCGAGCACCGCGGCGACGGCCACGTGTCGCTCCTCACCGCCGCCGGCCTCGACGGCTGCGAGGCGCTGGTGCTCTTCGCCGCCTCCGAAGGCCTGGCGCCCGAGATGCTCCGGGAGTCCCGCGGCTGGTCCGCAGACGAGTGGGCCGGTGCCGAGGACCGCCTTCGCTCGCGCGGGCTGTTCGCCTCCGGCACCCTGAGCGAGGCCGGGCGCGCGCTCCGAGTGCGGATCGAGACCGACACGGACGCCTTGGCCGCCGCGCCCTTCGACGCGCTCCCAGATGACGACCGGGCGGCCCTCTCAGCCGGGGTGTCCACCGTCGCCCGTCGGGTGCTCGATGCCGAGGTGATCAGGTTCCCCAACCCCATGGGGCTGCCCCGCGCCGGCTGATTCCGTCCCGCCCGGACTCCCGGGTGTCAGACCACTATGACAGACGCGCCCGGACGGTTATCCTGCGGGGCGCTGCCGAGGACGTCGGCCACCGTCGGGGTGCTCCAGTGGCCGGAGTTCAGGCCTGAGTAGTGCGGGGGGAAACAGGAGGCGGGGCCGGGCGGCGCCACCTAAGCACGGCGAACTGACCGGGGGGGAGACATGCGAACGCGCGCAAACAGGGGGCGATCTTGGGTCCGCGCGGTGACGGTCGTCGCCGCAGTCGTGGCGACGACCGGTGGCGGACTGCTCGCCACGACGGGCGCGGGCGCCGCTGGCGGCCCGGTACTCACCAAATCCGGGCCGGCCGACGAGGGGCCGTACCCGTGGCAGTACCCGGCCTCGGGTGGGATCACCCCGGGCACCGGCACCACCATCGACGGCGTGACCTGCAAGTCGGGCGTTCCCCAGTTCAACTCGCCCTACGCGGCGCCCTGCATCCCGAAATTCACGGGGAAGAACGGTGGGGCCACGGCCAACGGCGTCACCGCCACCACCATCACCCTGGCCACCCGCGAGTACCCGCCGAGCGGCAACCTCCAGCAGATCGAGGCCGAGGCCAAGGCGGCGGGGTCGGCCATCCCCGAGGTCATCATGCAGGTGGCCGGGGTCTTCCTCAAGTACTTCAACAAGGTCTACGACCTCTATGGCCGCCACGTCGTCGTCAAGATCCTGCACTCCCAGGCCAACGGGACCGAGGAGGCGCTCGGGCAGGGGCAGGCCGGCGCCTGCGCCGACGCCGACGTCATCGCCAACCAGATACACGCCTTCGCCGAGGACGGCCTGGGGGGAGCCGGCTCCGGCCCGTTCTCCGCCTGTGCGGCGGCCGACCACCTGATCGAGTTCAACGGCGACCCCTACTTCGACGAGCACACCTTCCAGACGCTCAACCCCTACGTCTGGTCGACGACGGAGGACTGCACGAGGGTCAGCTCGTCGGAGGCCGAGGTGATCGGCAAGATGCTCGCCGGCAAGAAGGCGATCTACGCCGGTGACCCGGCCCTGCGCACCGAGACGCGCAAGTTCGGGAGCTACACGCCGAACGTGGGCGCCTACCTCACCTGCGGCCAGAACTTCGCCAACATCATCGAGAGCCAGTACCACGTGCCTCTGTCGGCGATCACCACGCACTTCGACTACGGCCTCGACATCGCGACGTTCCAGCAGAGCGCCCAGCAGGCGATCGTCCAGTTCAAGGCGGCGGGCGTGACCACCGTCGTCATCGCGAGCGACCCCTACTCGGCGGGCCTGCTCACCGCGGCCGCGGCCCAGCAGAACTACTACCCGGAGTGGTTCATCATCGGCACCGGCGGCACCGACATCGACGGCCCGGTCCAGGCCTACGACAACCCGACCGAGGTCAACGGGCACCTGTTCGGCATGAGCGAGGGCTCGCCCGTCCAGGACGTCTACGGCGGGACCGGCCTGGCCGGCAAGCTCTACAAGAAGCTGACCGGCCACACCATCCCGGCCGGCACCGACGGCCTGTACGCGCAGCTGGTCGAGATCTTCGACGCCCTCCAGGCGGCCGGTCCGGACCTCACGCCGGGCAACATGGCCCGGGGTCTGCACGCGCTGCCGATCATGGGCGCGCCGCTCTACCAGTACGGCACGTGGGACTTCAACACCGGCCCGACCGGCATTCGCGGCGGGGGCGACCACACGACCAGCACCTCCGCCCGCTTCGTCTACTGGGACGGCTCCAAGCTCTCGCCGGTGAACCGCAAGCAGGGCACGTACATCCAGATATTCGGGGGCAAGCGCTTCACCCTCGGGCAGTGGCCGAAGGCGCTGCCCACCCTGTTCACGGGCTCCTAGTGCCCTCGAAGCGACCCCGTCGGGCCGGCCACCGCACTCACCAAAAGGGCGGGGTAACGAACAGTTCGCCGGCATTCCCATAAACGTAAGCGAACGTATGTACGCTTTAGCGGGTGAAGCTCGCCGCCTGGGCTCGTTCGTACGGCGTCCATCCCCAGAGTGCCTACCGGTGGTTCCGTGACGGCACGCTGCCAGGGCACGATCGTGGTCGAGCTCGACCCGGTGGCCGCGGCCCTCGCCCGGACCGTCGCCTACTGCCGGGTGAGCCCCCACGACCAGCGAGGCGATCTCGAGCGCCAAGCCGGTCGCCTGCGCCTGTGGGCGAGCGAACACGGCCTGTCGGTCCACGAGGTCGTGACCGACGTGGGTTCGGGTCTGAACGCCAAGCGCCCACGTCTCGCCCGGCTGCTCGCTGATGCGAGCGTGACGCGGATCATCGTCGAACACCGCGACCGCTTGGCGCGCTTCGGCGTCGAGCACCTCGGATCAGCGCTCTCGGCCCAAGGCCGAGTGGTCCTCGTCGTCGACCAGGGTGAGGTGCACGACGATCTCGTACGCGACATGACCGAGGTGCTCACCTTCTTCTGCGCTCGCCTCTATGGCAGGCGCGGGGCACGCAACAGAGCGCTCCGGGCGATCACGACGGCCAAGAACGGCGAAGCGGCCTGATGCTCGTGCACCAGGCGTTCCGCTTCGAGCTCGATCCAAGGAACGCCACGCGCTCCGCGCTCTCCTCGCACTGCGGGGCGAGCAGGTACGCGTTCAACTGGGGCCTCCGATTGGTCAATGACCAGCTCGAGGCGACGCGCACGCTGACGGTCCTCGCGATCCGCCAGGGCGCGAGCGTGGACGAGGCGACCACGTGGGCGCGCCAGGTCACGGGTCCAGTCCCCTGGTCGCTCCCGGCGCTGCGCCGGGCCTGGAACGCCACCAAGCACGAGGTGGCACCGTGGTGGGCCGAGAACTCGAAGGAGGCGTACTCCTCCGGGCTCGACGGCCTCGCCCGAGCGCTCGAGAACTGGTCAAAGGGGCGTCGCGGCGAGCGGGCCGGACCCGCGGGCTTCCCGACACCCAAGAAGAAGGGGCACCGGCGGAGCTGCCGGTTCACCACCGGGGCCATCGGGGTCGTCGACGACCGTCATGTGAAGCTGCCGCGCCTCGGGCGGGTCCGGACCAAGGAACCGGCGACCAAGCTCGCCCGGCTGCTCAGTGACGGAGCGGCGCGCATCTGCTCGGCCACGATCTCAGAGGAGGCCAGCCGGTGGTTCGTCAGCTTCACCTGCGAGGTGGAGCGGCCCGATGTCCACGGCCGGCTGCCCGACGCCGTGGTCGGGGTCGACGTCGGGGTGAAGCACCTCGCGGTGCTCTCCACCGGTGAGGTGGTCGAGAACCCAAAGGCGCTCGGCCGCTACTCGCGGCGCCTGGCCCGGCTCAGCCGCCAGCTCGGGCGCCGCCAGCTCGGCTCGAAGCGCCGCCGGCGCACGAAGGCGAAGCTGGCGCGGTGCCACGCCAAGGTGGCCAACACCCGTCGGGACGCGATCCACCAGCTCACGTCGGACCTCGCCTCGAGCTACGGCACCGTCGTGATCGAAGACCTGAACGTGGCCGGGATGACCGCCGCCCCAAGGTCGAAGCCTGACCACACCGAAGGTCATGGGCAAAACGGCAGGCGCCGGAAGGCCGGGCTGAACCGGGCGATCCTCGACGCCTCTCCCGGCGAGCTGCGCCGTCAGCTGGTCTACAAGCTCGCTTGGCACGGCGGAACGCTGGTCGCCGCCAACCGGTTCTTTGCCTCATCGAAGCTCTGCTCGTCGTGCAGTGCAGTGAAAGCCAAACTGCGCCTCGACGAGCGCACCTACTGCTGCGAGCACTGCGGTCTCGTCATCGACCGCGACCTGAACGCCGCGCTGAACCTTGCCGCCTACGGGCGTCGAGCGCTGTCTGTCGCCGGGAGTGGCCCGGAGACGCGAAACGCGCGTGGAGGGGTACACCGTCGGCTTCGGTCGGACGCCCCGGTGAAGCGCGAAGACGGCACCGGGGAACCGGATAAGACCGTCACCGCCCCGTCGCAAGGCGAGGCTGCCTGACCGTGCTCACATTTGCGCACGGATCGGGTAACGGATGCTGGTACCCGGCGTGAAGGCAAGCCTTCACCCTTGGGACACCGGCGCTCCGTGCCTATGTTGGAGGGGAGTCCCGCGCGCTCGCTCCGGGCGCGCCGCGCGAGAGGAGTAACCCATGCGCATCGAATCCTCGGTGACGTCCCTCAGCTGGATCCCCTCGGAGGCCATCGCCGGGATCACGGCCAAGCTGCCCTTCGAGCTCGGCGTCGCCCACTACGACGAGACGCCCCCCGACCTCCTGGGGGACCTGGTCGCGCTGCGGGACGCCGACCGCTTCCGCTTCGCCAACCGCCTCGAGGCCTGGGCGGAGGTGGAGGACGGCAAGATCGTCCGCTACGGCCAGTCCGGCGGCGGCATGATCGGCTCGACCACCCTGCGGGTCGGCAGCAAGCAGGCCACCTTCCAGGCCATCGCGCTGCCCGAGTTGCGGCCCGAGCCGGTGGTGTCCGGCGGCGAGGTCCGCTTCACGCAGACCGCGGGCGGCCGGACGGGCGTGCCCGCCCCCCGCCGGGTGAAGCGCCCGCCCTTCGTCCAGATCGCGGCGCCGCTCGCCTGGACCACGCTCGCCCTCACCATCAAGGCGGACGGCACGTCGAGCTCGGAGCTGGCGGGCGCCAGCACGTTCCCCCGCCACTGGATCTACGGCCACGACGGCGCGCTGACCGCCAAGAGCGGCCTCATCGACTTCTCCGGCTGGTATGCCAAGGCCTTCGGCAAGCACAGCCCCTGGGGCGACGAGGACTCTCCGGCGCTGAGCACTGAGGTCGAGTCGGCCATGGAGCGCCAGCTCTCCGAGCAGCTGATGCGCGGCGCCACGCCCCCCAAGATCCGCAAGGTGAAGGAGGGTGGCGTCATCACCGAGCAGGGAGCCGAGGAGGACGACGTGTTCTTGGTCCTCGACGGCGTGGTCGGTGTGGAGGTGGACGGCGAGCCGCTGGCCGAGCTCGGCCCCGGTGCGCTGCTCGGCGAGCGGGCGATCCTCGAGGGCGGCCGCCGCACCTCGACGCTGCGAGCCGTCACCGCCTGCAAGCTGGCGGTGGTCCCGGGCGACCAGCTCGACCACACGAAGCTGGCCGAGGTGAGCACCCAGCACCGGCGCGAGGAGCAGCGCTAACTCGCAGCCGGCGCGGGCGCCGTGGCAACCTGACCGCGGTGCCACGTGGACGCGGTTGACGCCGCCATCATCGGCTCTGGCCCGAACGGCCTGGTGGCGGGCGCACTGCTGGCCCGCGCCGGGTGGAAGGTGGCCGTCTTCGAGCGCAACGAGGTGGCCGGCGGGGCGGTGGCCAGCGCGCCGCTCACGGTGCCGGGCTACGTCCACGACCCCTACTCCGCCTTCTACGGCATCTTGCACTCCTCGCCGGTGTTCTCCGAGCTCGACCTCGGCCGCCGGGTGGAGTGGGCCCGCTTCGAGACGCCGGTCGCCGCCGCGGTCGGCCCCCACGCCGCCTCGCTCATCCACGCCGACCTGCAGGCGACGGCCGACGGCCTGGCCGCGGCGTCGGCCGAGGACGGCCCGGCCTGGCTCGACCTCTACCGCTGGTGGGAGCGCCTGGGGACGCGCTTCTTCGCCATGATGCTGGCGCCGGTCGGCTCGGTCCGTGCGGCCCTCCCGGTCGGGCTGGCGGCCCGCCGCTACGGCATCTTCGAGACGGCCCAGATGCAGCTGGCGCCGATCGACGCCATCGCCCGCGACCGCTTCGTCGACCCCGGGGCCCGGTCGCTCTTGGCCGCCGGCGCGTCGCACTCCGACGTGGCCGTCGACATGCCCGGCAGCGGCCCGGCGGCCCTCATCCTGGCCATGGCGGCCCAGGAGAAGAACATGCCGATCCCGGTCGGCGGCGCGGGGCGCCTGGCCGCCGCGCTCACCGAGGCGGTGACCGAGGTGGGCGGGGAGGTGCACACCGGCGCCGCGGTCCGCCGGGTGGTGGTCGAGTCCAACCGCGTGCGAGCGGTCGTGACCGAGGCGGGCGAGGTCCGCGTGAAGCGCGCGGTCCTGGCCGACACCGGGCCCGGCGCGCTCTTCTCCTCGCTCCTCGACGAGGCGGAGCTGCCCGCCCGCTACCTGGCCGGCCTGCGCCGCTTCCGCTACGGCACCGGCGTCTTCAAGCTGGACCTGGCCATCGACGGGGTGCCGGGCTGGAACGAGGAGGGCCTGGCCGCCTGCGGCGTCGTGCACCTGACCGGGACCCTGGACGACATGGCCCGGGCGGCCTTCGAGGCGCGCCACGGGGTCCTGCCCACCCTGCCGGCGCTCATCGTCGGCCAGCAGAGCCAGGCCGACCCGAGCCGCGCCCCGGCCGGCGGCCACACGCTGTGGATCGAAACCCACGTGCCGTCGGTCCCGAAGGACCACGGCTCCTGGGAGAAGGCGAAGGACGTCTTCTGCGACACGGTCCTCGACCGGCTGGAGGCCCACGCCCCGGGCCTGCGGGGCCGGATCGTGGGCCTCCACGTCCGCACGCCCGACGAGCTGGCGGCCGAGAACCCCAACCTGGTGGGCGGCGATCTCGGCGCCGGCTCGGGCACCATCGACCAGCAGCTCGTCTTCCGGCCGGTCCCGGGCTGGTTCCGCTACGCCACGCCGGTGCGGGGCCTCTACCTGTGCTCGGCCTCCACCCACCCTGGCGGCGGCGTCCACGGCATGGTCGGGCGGAACTGCGCCCGGCGGGTGCTCAGGGACCGGCGACGGCGGCGGATCTGAGCCCGGGGGGCGGGCGGGCTGGCACCCCCCCTGCGCACAGGCGGACACCCTTGGCACCACCGCTGAGATCGGGCTCAATGGGACCATGGCCGAGGGGGTGAACGAGGGGGTCATCACCGTCTTTCTGGCGGACGACAACCTCATCGTGCGCGCCGGCGTCCAGGCCCTCTTGAGCCTGGAGCCCGACATCGAGGTGGTGGGCACGGCGGCCGACTACGACGAGCTCATCGCGGGGGCCGAGAAGATGAACCCCCAGGTGGTGGTCACCGACATCCGCATGCCGCCCACCTTCCAGCAGGAGGGCATCGACGCCGCCCACGAGATCTGCAAGCGGCACCCGGGCACGAGCGTGGTGGTGCTCTCCCAGTTCGACGACCCCGAGTACGCGATCTCCCTCCTGGCCGACGGCTCCGCCGGCTACGGCTACCTGCTGAAGGACCGCATCGCCGAGGGCGACCAGCTGGCCCGCGCCGTGCGGGCGGTGGCGACGGGCGGGTCGGTGCTCGACCCCACCATCGTCGAGGCCATGGTCCACCCGGTCTCGGCCGAGCTCTCGAGCGCCGACGAGGAGCTGCTGCGCCTGGTGGCCGAGGGCCGGCCCATCAAGGCCATCGCCGCCGCCCAGGCGACGACGCCGGCCGCCGCCGCCGACGCAGTGGAGAAGCTGTTCCTGCGCCTGGCCCAGCAGGCCTCGACTGGCGGCGGCCACTCGCTGCGGCGCCTGCGCCAGCTGCACACGGCGATCGTCGCCCGCGACGAGCAGGAGCGGAGCCTGAACCGCCTGCTGCCGGGCGGGGTGGCCGACCTGCTGGTGCGCCAGGGCGGCAAGATCGGCGAGACCGAGGAGGTCGACGTGAGCGTCGTCATGTCCGACATCCGCGGCTACTCGACCATCGCCGAGCACGCGGACCCGAGTGCCCTGGCCAGCCAGCTGAACGTGCACCGCGGCGAGATGAACCGGGCCATCATCGGCGAGGGCGGCACGGTCATGCAGTTCGTGGGCGACGCCGTGATGGCGGTGTTCGGCGCGCCGGTGGCGCTGGCCGACCACGCCAGCCACGCGCTGGCGGCCGCGCTCGCCATGCACCGGGCCCAGGCCGTCGTGAACGAGCGCTGGGAACGCGAGGGCCTGACGCCCTTCGGCCTCGGCATCGGCGTCACCACCGGGCGGGCGGCGGCCGCCCTGCTCGGCTCCGAGGAGCGGCTCGAGTACACGCTGGTGGGCGACACGGTGAACCTGGCCGCGCGCCTCCAGCAGTGGGCCGAGCCCGGCGAGACGATCCTGGCCGACGCCACCTACCGGGCACTCGCCCACCCGCCCGAGGCAGAGGAGCTCGAGCCCGCCCTGGTCAAGGGCCGGGAGACGCCGGTCGCGGCCTGGCGGGTCCCGCCACCGCAGGACAACCACTGAAGGAGAGCGCATGAACGCCATGGAAGCCCACGGGGTCCGCAAGACCTACGAGTCAGAGGGGGTCCCGGTCCGCGCCCTGCGCGGGGTCAACCTGAAGGTCGACGACGACGAGTACGTCGCCATCATGGGCCCGTCGGGCTGCGGCAAGTCGACGCTCCTCAACCTGATCGCCGGCCTCGACACCCCGACCGAGGGGGAGATCTGGGTGGGCGGCGAGTCGCTGAAGGACAAGGACGAGAACGCGCTGGCCCGCATGCGCCGCGTGCACATCGGGATCGTGTTCCAGTTCTTCAACCTCTTGGAGGGCATGAGCGTGCTGGAGAACGTGGCGCTCCCGGCCGTCATCGCCGGCACCAAGCGCAAGCAGGCCGAGAGCCGGGCCCGCGACCTCCTCGACATGCTCGGGCTGGCCGACAAGCACCAGGCGGCGCCCTCGGTGCTCTCGGGCGGCCAGCGCCAGCGCCTGGCCATCGCCCGCGCCCTGGCCAACCAGCCGACCCTCCTGCTGGCCGACGAGCCGACCGGGGCGCTCGACTCGGAGGGCGGCCTCGAGGTCCTCGAGCTCTTCCGGCGGCTGCACGCCGGGGGGCAGGCCATCCTCATGGTCACCCACGACCAGCTGGTGGCCGACTCGGCCACCCGGATCGTGACCATGCGCGACGGGCGGATCGAAGACGACGGCCTGTCGGGGGACAAGACGCCAGCGGCCGCGGGGGCGCCGTCGGAGACTCCATGACCGTTGAGCTCGCCTCGGACGCGACGAAGGTGGGCCGCCGCGAGATCGGCGCGTCGCCGCTCGGGCCGATCGCCCTCGTGCTGGCGGCGGCGACCGCGGCGGCGGCGGTCGGCGCGCCCTTCGTGGACCACCCGAGCGACCACCTGACGGCCGCCATCCGCGCCGCGCTGGTGGTCGCCTTCGCGGCCGGCGGCGTGGCCGCCGTCGTGCACCGGCCGTTCGAGCGCCAGGGCTTCCTCGTCGTGGTCGGGGCGACCTGCGGCGGCGTCGCCACCATCTGCTCGGCCGTGCTGGCCGCCCATTCGAGCGGCGGGCTGGTGGACCTCTCGAGGGTGGCCGAGCCGATCGCGCTCGCCCTCTTGCCCGTCGTCACCATGCACGTGCTGCTCGGCCTGCCCGACGGCTCCTGCCGGCTGTCGCGCACCGCCATCCTCTTCGGCTACGTCTTCGGCCTGGCGGTCGGCCTGTACGTCTGGTCCCGCCGACCGGCCCTCCCGCTCTGGCCGCTCGGCGTCGAGGCCCTGCTGGTCGTCCCGGTCGGGATCGTGGGGTCGGTGCGGCGCTACTCCAAGAGCCGCGGGGTCGAGCGGCAGCGCATGCAGTGGTTCGGCTGGGCGGTGGCCGTCGGGGTGGAGCTCCTCCTGCTGGCGCTCGCCGGCCGGCTGATGTGGGGCTGGCCCACCCGCTTCTACCTCGTGGTGGCCGTGGCCGCCCTGCCGCTGGCGGCCGCCATCACGCTCGGCAGCTCGCGCCGCTTCGCCGGGCGCATCGACCGCATCCTCGCCCACACCGTGTCGCTGGCCGGGCTCACGGCGGTCGTGGTGGCGGTCTACCTCATCATCGTGGTCGGCCTCGGCCGCACGCCGACCCGCAGCGACCGCTCCCTCGTCGCGCTGTCGATGGTGGCGGCCGCCGTGTCCGCGCTCTTGTACCCGCCGGCCCGGCGGCGCCTCTCCCTCTACGCCAACCGCGTCGCCTACGGCGAGCGCGAGGCCCCGGACAACGTGCTGCGCACCTTCGGCAGCCGGCTGTCGCGGGCGGTGCCGATGGAAGAGCTCCTCCTCCAGGTCGCCGAGTCGCTCCGCAAGACGCTCGGGCTGGCGGCGGCCGAGGTGTGGACCGGCGGCGGCGGGCACTTCGAGCGGACCGTGTCGGTCCCGGACTCCCCCGTCATCGCCCTGGCGGTCACCAAGGAGGAGGAGTCGGTGGTGGCCCGGGCCGGCGCCTCGGGCACGGCCTGGGTGCAGATCTGGCTGCCCACCCTCCTGCAGGGCCGCGAGGGCTCTGTGGTGCGGGTGGCCTCGGCCACCCACTCGGGCCACGTGCTCGGGCTCATCGTGGCGGTGCGGCCGCCCGACGCCGACCAGTTCAGCCTCGACGACGACACCATGCTGACCGAGCTGGCGCGCCAGGTGGGCCTCGCCCTGCACAACGTGGAGCTCGACTCGGCCCTCCAGGAGAGCCTGGACGAGGTGCGCCGCCAGGCGACCGAGCTCCAGGCCTCGAGGGCGCGCATCGTGGCGGCGGCCGACGCGGCCCGCCGCAAGATCGAGCGCGACCTGCACGACGGCGCGCAGCAGCACCTGGTGGCCCTGGCCGTCAACCTGCGGCTCGCCCGCCAGCTGGCCGAGAGCGACCCCGACGGCTCGCGCGAGCTGCTCGACCAGCTGGCCCTCGACATGGGCGAGGCCGTCCAGCAGCTGCGGGCGCTCGCCCACGGCATCTACCCCCCGCTGCTGGTCGACCGCGGCATCGGCGAGGCGCTGCAGTCGGCGGCCGGGCGGGCCGCCCTGCCCACCTCGGTCGAGGCCGAGGGCATCAGCCGGCACACGCCCGACGTCGAGGCCGCCGTCTACTTCTGCTGCATGGAGGCCATGCAGAACGCCGGCAAGCACGCGGGCGAGGGCGCCACCATCGCCGTGCGCGTCTGGGAGGAGCCCGACTGGCTCAACTTCGAGGTGGCCGACACCGGTCGCGGCTTCGACACCGACGGCGTCGTCGGCAAGGGGGCGGGCTTCGTCAACATGGCCGACCGGGTGGGGGCCATCGACGGCACGATCCGGGTGACCTCGGTGGTCGGGCAGGGCACGAAGATCGGGGGCCGCATCCCCCTCCACGACTGAACGCCCGGGGCGGCCTCCCGGGCCGGGCCCCGAACCCCCTACGCGCCGGCGCCCTCCCAGGTGCTGCGCAGCACGTCGGGGCCGAACTGCTCCTTGTGGATGTAGGCGATGGCCCCGCAGTCCCGGGCGTCGGCCGGCAGGTCGTCCGCGTCGTAGGTGGAGAGGAGGATCACCTTGGTGTCGCCGTGCTCCTTGGTGATCCGCCGGGTGGCCTCGATCCCGCTGATGCCGTCCATGTTGATGTCCATGAGGACGAGCTGGGGGGCGAGGTCGCCCACCATCTCGACCGCCTCCTCGCCCGACTTGGCCTCGCCGACCGACTCGAAGCCCTTGGTGGCGCGGACGACGGCCCGCGCCGCCATGCGGAACGGCAGCTGATCGTCGACGATCAGCACCGACACCGATTCGTCGCTCACCGGACCATCTTGGCAGCGGGGCGCGGCCGATTGGAGGAGCGGCACCACCATGGGCGCGGGGGTGCCAGCATCACCAACCCCGGACCGCCACCCCGGTTGCTGTCAGCTCTGGGCGGAGAGGAAGAGGAGCACCGCCTTCACCCGGCGGTGGACGTCGGGCTCGGCGGAGAGCGCAAGCTTGGAGAAGATCGAGTTGATGTGCTTCTCCACGGCTCGCTCGGAGAGGACGAGCGACGCCGCGACCGCCGCGTTGTTCTTGCCCTGGGCCATCTCGCCCAGGATCTCCTTCTCGCGCGGCGTGAGCCAGCGCAGCGGCGAGTCGGCGGCGCGCGAGCGGGCCGCCACCAGGGCGTCGACGACCGCCGGGTCGATCACCGAGCCCCCGGTCGCCACCTCCCGGATGGCCGCGGCCAGCTGCTCGATGTCCGAGACCCGCTCCTTCAAGAGGTAGGCCCGGCCCCGGGAGCCGCCGTCCAAGAAGGCGAGCGCGTAGGCCGGGTCCACATACTGGGAGAGGAGGACGACGCCGATCTCGGGGTGGCGCTCCCGGATCTCATTGGCCGCCCGGATGCCCTCGTCGGTGCCGGTCGGGGGCATGCGGATGTCGGTCACCACCACGTCGGGCTGCTCGGCGGCGGTGGCCGCCAGCAGGGAGTCGTAGTCGGCGCAGGCGGCCACGACCTCTAGGTCGTCCTGGTTGGCGATGAGTTTGCTCACGCCCTCGCGGACCAGGTAGTTGTCCTCGGCCAGCACGATGCGGACGCCCACGGGCCAGAGCGTAGGGCGCGCGGGCGGCGGGGGCGGGCTCAGGCGCCGAGGACGAGCACCGAGCCCTCGACCGCGGCGGCCACCGGGACGTCGGCGCCCGCGTAGGCGGCCACGATGGCGTCGACGGCGTCGTCGGTGCGGGGCGGGTCGTGGTGGTGCAGGAGCACCCGGCCGACCCCTGCCGCCTCCCCCAGGCCGACCGCGTAGCCGATGGCCGAGTGGCCCCAAGTGGCCCGGGCCGGCAGCTCCTGGTCGGTGTACTGCGCGTCGTGGATCAAGACGTCACAGCCGGTGGCGAGCGCCAGGGCGGCCGGGTGGTACTCGCCCAGGCCGGCCGGCCCCGGTCCGAGCGCGATCGGGCAGTGGTCCGAGAGGTAGGCGATGGAGGAGACCCCGTCGCTCACGCGGTAGCCGAAGGTGCGGCCGCCCTTGTGGGGGATCTCGAGGGCCAGCACGTCGAAGCCCTCGACCACGTGGCGGCCCGGTTCCAGGGCCACGAACGTCCAGTCGCCGCGCAGCTGACGCGGGGTGATGGGGAAGTTGGGGACCGACATCATCTTCTCCAACGCCGCCTCCGGATCGCCGTCAGAGGGCACGCACACGGTCACCGACGCGTCGGGGCGGTCGCCGGCCGAGAAGAAGGGGATGCCCTGGGTGTGGTCCCAGTGCAGGTGGCCGAGCAGGATCGTGCCCACGAAGGGCGCCCCGCCCAAGAGCGCGGTCACCCGGCGGATGCCGGTGCCGGCGTCGAGCAGGAGGTGCGGGACCTCGCCGTCGCGGGCGACCGCCAGGCAGGAGGTGTGCCCGCCGTAGCGGACGAACTCGGCGCCCGGGGCCGGGGTGGAGCCCCGCGCGCCGCAGATGGTCACCTCCATGCGGGCCCTTCGAGCGCGACTCCGGGGGGATGCATTGCGAGATGCTCGCGCACCGGGGGCCGGCGACCCCAACCCGGCCGGCCGGGCACGGTCATTCGGCTCGCAGCAGGTCGGCGGTCGGGGTGCGCGCCGCGATGCGCCCGGGCACGGCCGCCACCAGGTTGGCCAGCACCAGCGCGCCCAACGCGATGAGCACCACGACGAGGACGGGCACCGTCGGCTCGGGCACGGCGTTGATGCTGGTGGCGAACAGGTCCCAAAGGATCCGGCCCGCCACGATGCCGAGGGGGACGCCCACCACGGTCCCGACCGCCACCGCGACGCTCGACTGGATGGCCACGGTCGAGGCCAGCTGGCGCCGGGTGAAGCCGAGGGCCTTCAAGAGCGCCAGGTCCCGGCGGCGGCGGCGCACCGACGCGAGGAGCGTGAGGCCGAGGGCCACCGCCGCGCCGGCACCCAGGGACGCCCCCAAGATGGCGGGCGTCGTCCCCATCGACCGGTAGTCGACGATCTCGGCGGGTCGCAGCACCCCGGTCGCGAACACACCGAAGTTGGCGGTGTTGGTGAGGGGCCGGGCGATCCGGGCGAGCCGGCCTTGAGCGGCCGCGGGGTCGGCCCCGGGGCGCAGCCGGATGAAGTAGCCCTCGGGACCGGGCAGCGGGTCGTTGAAAGGGTTCTTCAGCACCGCGGGCATGAGCGAGGCGTCGTACAGCGCGCCCTGTCCCATCTCGAGGTGGGTCGCCCCCGCGTCGGCCAGCGTGGGCATGGTCGCCGACCCGACGATGCGCAGCGAGACGGTCCGCCCCCCGTCGGCCAGCGTGACGGAGTCACCGATCTTCTTGTGCAGCTGGGCCAGCGTCTGCACGCCCAGCACGATCTGCCGGGCACCCTCCAGGCCGTGGCCGTGCAGGATCGGCGGCTGCACCGACGCGCCGGGCGTCGTGCCGATGGCCGGGATCGCCTGACCGTCGATGGCCTGCAGCCCGAAGTAGGCGCTCGAGAACTGCGCGACGTCGGGGTCGGCGTTGAGCAGCGCGGTCGCCTGGTGCTGGGGGATATCGCCCGAGCCACCGCCGCCCAACAGCATGTAGTCCCAGTTCCACCCGTAGAGCCGGGGCGTCCGGACGAGGGCGTCGAGGCTGGCGCCAAACGTCACCGTGGCGATGACGACGATGACGGCGAGCGCCGCCCCGAAGATGGCGGAGCGGACGGGCACCGCGCGGCGCCCCGACCCCGATTCGAGGGCGAAGCGGACACCGGTGGCGGCCGGCACCGGGAGACCGAGCGCCGCGGCGGCCGGGCCGACGGCCGACGGCCGGTCCCCGCGGAGGCGGGCCCGCTCGGCGGCGCGGTGCGGTGCGCCGCGGTAAGCCAGCCAGGCGGCCACCGCGCCCAACCCGACCAGGAGGACGGCGGCACCCCCGCCGAGCACCGTCCAGTCGAACGCGATGCCCTTGGCCGGGTACACCGCTCGCACCGGGCCCACGGGCGCCAGCGGGGACAGGACGATCGCCACCCCGACGGCCAGCACCACCCCGCCCCCGATGGCCGCCAGGAGGCCGAGCAGGCTCTCGGCCGAGAGCATCGCCGGGCTGGCCCCGAGGGCTCGCAGCGCGTCCGACTCGTCGGCGCGCAGCCGGAGCTGGCGGCCGAGGACTGCCCCGCGATGAGGAGCGCGGCCAGCATGGCGATGGCGCCGAACGCCCCGATGGCGAGCGACAGCGGCTTGACCGCTCGCTCGGTCTTGCCGAGCGCGACCTGGTAGACGGACCCGTAGCCGAGCGGGATCGCGCTCTTGGCGGCGGTGGAGAAGCGGTCCAGTTCGGCCTCGACCGACGTCAGGTTGGCTGCCGGGTCGTCGACCTTCAAGGCGGTCAGCGTGAAGTTGGCGCAGCACGAGAGCAGACGGCCGGTCAGAGCCGGTGTGAACCAGCCCAGCTCGGACGAAAAATCGACGTCGTCCTCCACGATCGAGTTCGCCGGCAGCCCGATCCCGACCAGCCGCATGTCGATTCGGCGGAAGGGCGCGACGCGCGCCGTGCCGAAGCCGGGCGACTGCGTCTCTCGGTTCGTGTAGATCCCCATCGGGATCACCTCGCCCAGGTGCCACCCGTAGGCGGCGACGGTCCCCGACAGGGTCATGAATTCGTCGGCCCGGTGCGGGTCGGGCAGGCGGCCGGCCGTGATGACGAAGCGGTCGGAACTGAACGCCTCACCGCCGACGCTGCCGGCCGCGTTGCCGGCGGAGACGGGGAGATAGTTCGCGGCGCCCATGGGGGCGCCCTTGGCGTCCAGGGGTTCGAGGTCGAGGCCCACCTGGCTGGCCACGCGCACGACGTGGGGCAGCCGGGCCAGCTCCGCCACGATCGTCGGGTTGTAGCCCGATCCGTTGCCGAGCGCGGGGTTCAAGACGGCCGTGCCGAGACCGAGGTCGCTCGGATTGGTGCTGGCCAGCAGCGCCGGATACGAGGACTGGGTCCGCCGGGCCCCCGCCACCGCCCCCGTGGCCAGGCCACCCACGACGCCGATCAGGAGCACCAGCGTCAGGTAGCCCGAGAGGCGGGCGCGCCAGGTGGCCGCGAACCGGTACCGAGCCAGCCCGAGGACCCGGCCGTTCACGGGAGGTCGGCCCGGCTAGCCGGCTGGCCCACGTCCCCTCCTTGTTCTCCGGACCAGCCTGACCGACGGGGCCGGGCGGGGCCAAGGGACGCACCCGGTGTCATGCGGTCGTGCCAGCACTCACCCGCCCGGGATAGCCTCGGCCGGCGCGCCGAAGGGGGCACCTCCCCGTCGAGGCCGCCGGGAGGAATGCCATGAAGGTCGACGCCGACGCCGCCGGGTTCAGCGGGTCTCGCCTCGAGCGCATCACCGAGCACTTCGAGAAGGGCTACGTCTCCACCGGCAAGATCACCGGCTGCCAGATCACGGTCACCCGGGGCAACAACGTCGCCTACTTCCGCTCCCTGGGCCAGATGGACCGCGAGCGGGCCAAAGCCACCTCCGAGGACACGATCTGGCGCATCTACTCGATGACCAAGCCGATCACCTCCATCGCGCTCATGCAGCTCTACGAGAAGGGCGCCTTCCAGCTGAGCGACCCTGTCGAGCGCTACATCCCCTCGTGGAAGGGCCAGAAGGTCGGCGTCGTGCGC
>DATNIB010000042.1:0-10559 GCA_035604685.1 Acidimicrobiales bacterium
TCGCTCACCAGGATCGACATGTCCTTCGGATGGCGAAGGAGCCCCTTGTCGCCGTCGGAACTCGGCGGTAGGTTGCTCCCGCGAGGCGATTGGCCGAGGGAGTGTCCAGTCCCGGGATCGCCCGAGCGAGGAGGGGGGTCGGTGGTTGCCACCCGCACCGAGCAGTCCTGGCACCTGAAGGCCGCGTGCCGTGGTCCACAGGCCGAGGTCTTCTTCCCTCCCGCCGGCATCGAGCGAAAAGAGGAGCGGCTCGACCGCGAGGAGGCCGCCAAGGGGATCTGTAGGACCTGTGCGGTTCGCCTCCCCTGCCTCGACTACGCGATCAGCATCCGCGAGCCGCACGGGATCTGGGGCGGTCTGAACGAGATGGAGCGCAAGTTGCTTATGGAGCGCCGGGCCGGCTGAGCCGGTCCGGGCGAACCGGGGCGAACCGGGGCCTCAGCGCCTCGCCGACCGCGGCAGCCGGTCGCTCGCCGGTCGTCCGTTGCCTGAATGCTCGCCGCGGCGCCCCGCCCCGCCCGACGCGGCCCCCGCCGACTCCCGCTGGCCCCAGCCGAGCATCGCCGGCACCGTCTGCACCACGAGGACGAACAGCGCGAACGTGACGACGTGCACGGCGGTGCACCAGATGCAGATGGCGCCGATGATCAAGAGTTCGGCAGACACCAGATAGAGGGCGAAGCACATGCCGAGCCCGAGCAGTGCCAAGCGGGCCATATGGATGCGCCGATCCGCCGAGCGCCAGGCGGCCGGCAGGTTGCACGCGGTGACGGCGACGTAGAACGCCAGGCCGAGGACGGCGACCGGGATGTGCAGGAAGTACGACTGCGCGCTGGTCGTCACCTTCTGGCAGTTGATCGGGCCCGAGTCCGAGCACACGAGCGGTGCCTTGCTGAAGTGCGTGATGGTCAGATACGTCGCGATGGCGAGGCCGAGGAGGGAGAGCGCGAGGGCCAGGCGGGCGCGCCAACGCGCCGGCGGTTGGACGCCGTCGACGGGCTCGGGAACGTGGGTCATAGCGGAGGAACCTCGCGCCGGTGCCGGGACGGAGTGCGCGGCGCTCGGGTCAGGACAGCTTGAGCGCCTTGGCGGCGGCCACCACGCCCTTGCTCGTGCAGACCCCCGCCGGCTGCTGCCCGGTGATCGCACAGATGCTGGCGGTCAGGTAGTTGGCGCTGGCGATGATGGCCTGGGTCACCGGGCTCTTGGCGTTGCTCAGCGTGCTCGCGATCTCGTCGCGCGTCAGGCCCTGCAACAGGCTCGGTGGATAGCTGGTCGACGAGAGCACCTTGTTGCCGATGTCGATGAACGGGAACCCGTTCGCCCCCTGTTGGAGCGAAGCCGGGAAGTACGTGCTGGAGTCGTACTTGTTGACGAGCGCCGCCTCGTTGCCCTTGAACTGCTGGAGAATCGTGTACCCGGTGCCCGAGCTGTTCACCTGGTTGCTCTCGTACTCCTGGGGCCGGAAGACGATGTACTTGCTGGTGTAGGTGGCGTGGAAGAACGTGAACGTCTGGGTGTTGGGGAACACGTCCGTGCTGCTCGAGACCATGTTGTCCAGGCCCTTGAAGGTGCCGAAGCGCGAGAGGGCGGTGATGATTGACCACCGCTCGGCGGCGCAGTAGGGGCAGTACTCGGCGCCGTAGTAGTAGACGCCGGGCAGCGAGGTCCCACTGGCGGCCTTGAACGTGAGCGGCGGCTGTCCCTTGATCACGATGGGCGGGGTGAGCGGGGCGACCGAGGACGACACGCCGACGGCGTCGAACACCGAAGCGGGGACCTGGCTGACCTGCTGGACGATCGCCGACGAGGTCACAGAGGCCGGCGGGCCGCTCGACGCCGTGGTGTTGCCACCGGTGATCTTCACCACCACCAGCACGACCACGATCACGAGGACGAGGACGACCGCGCCCCAGGTGAGGAGCGAGGTGGGCGACCGGCGCGGCCTGGCCGCGCGAGCCGCAGGCCGGGAGCCGTTCCGACCCGGGCCGCGTCCGGGGGCGCCGCGTGAGCCGCGGCGTGCCGGTTGGTTGGGCCGGCGGCCGGCGGTGCTGGCCCGCTGCTGATCGGCGCGGGTGGCCGATCGTGAGGCTCCGTTGCGACCCCCCTGCAGAGCTTGCCGGCCGGCCTCCCGGGCGTTGACCGGACGGCTCATCTGCTTGCTGCGTTCCTTGTCCGCTCCCGTGTTCTGCGGAGTGGGGTCCTTCGGCATGGTGAACCTCAACGGGTTGTCGGTCGGGGCGGAGCGCCGGCGGAGCACGTCCAGTTCGGCGTCGGCTCGCGGCCAAGCGTAGACCAGGGGGAAAACGGGCGGCCGTCGTCAAAGGACCGCGGCCGCTAAGAATTGCCTAAGCACACTCTGGAGCCACCGGGACGCTGCCCAAGGACCGCATTGGGTAGCCTCGGGACTCGTGGACGTACCGGTCCGGCCCGCGGCCACCGTGATGTTGGTGAGGGACGGGGAAGCTGGCACCGAGCCGCTCGAGGTGCTCATGGTGCGCCGGAGCCTCGAGTCCAACTTCGTGAGCGGCGCCTACGTCTTTCCGGGCGGGGCACTCGACCCGAGCGACGCCGATGCGGAGCCGCTCTGTGCCGGCCGAACCGACGCGGTCGCCAGCGCCCTGCTCAAGGTCGATCGGGGCGGCTTGGCCTACTGGGTGGCGGCACTGCGCGAGTGTTTCGAGGAGGCGGGCGTCCTCCTCGCCTATCGGGCCGATGGGGCGTTGCTTTCCTTCGGTGACCCCGACGAGGAGCGGCGCTTCGTCGAGTACCGGCGCGCGCTCAACACCGGAGAGCTCTCACTGGGCGCCCTCTGCGAGCGGGAGTCGCTCACGCTCGCCTGCGATCGCGTCTTCTACTTCGCGCACTGGATCACCCCCGAAGGGGGTCCCCGTCGCTACGACACGAGGTTCTTCGTGGCTCCGGCCCCCCCGGGGCAGCGTCCGGTGCACGACGCCGCGGAGACCATCGCGTCGATGTGGGTCCGCCCGGGCGATGCGCTCGCTCGCTACGAGGCCAAGGAGATCCAACTGGTGCTGCCCACGCTGCGGAACCTCCGGGCGATCGGGCGGTTCCCGACCAGCGCCGCGCTCCTCGACGACGTGGCGCGCCAGGCGACGGTGCGCACCGTGGCCCCGCGCCTCGTGAGCGACGCGTCCGGCACCCGCCTCCTGCTGCCGGGCGACCACGGCGACGAGATCGTCGACCGGGCCAACCTCCGCTGAGGTGCCGGCACCAGACGACCGCCGACCGGCCATCCCGGCGGTGCGAGCGGTTCCCGACCTGGGCTCGGGCCCGGCCATCGCCGTTGGTCAGGTGGTGTCGCTCGCCCCCGGCCTCGGACGGCTGACCGCGCCCAACCCGTCGTTCATGACGGGCCCGGGGACCAACACCTACCTGGTCGGGACGACCGACGTCGCCGTCGTCGACCCCGGGCCCGTGCTGGAGTCGCACCATCGGGCGATCGTCGACTCGGTGGGCGAGCGTGGGGGAACCATCCGGTGGGTCCTCGTCACCCACCACCACGTCGACCACGCGCCCGGCGCGGCCGCGGTGGCGGCTGCGGCGGGGGTCGAGGTGATCGGCTTCGCTCCCGTCGGGTCCTTCGTGCCGGACCGGCGGGTGGAGGACGGGTGGGTGCTCCGGGGTCCGGACTTCTCGCTGCGCGCCGTGCACACGCCGGGCCACGCGTCGGACCACCTCTGCTGGCTGCTCGAAGAGGAGGGGATGCTGCTGTCCGGCGACCACGTGATGCAGGGGTCGACCGTCGTGATCCGTCCCCCCGACGGCGACATGGCCACCTACCTGGCCAGCCTCCGACGGCTCCTGCGGCCGGATTCGGGCTTCAGCGCGATCGCCCCGGGCCACGGCCGGGTCATCGCCGATCCCGAAGCGGTGATCTCGGGCATCGTGGATCACCGCCTCGGCCGGGAGGAGGTGGTCGCGGCGGCGCTGGCGGAGCGGGGCCACGGGAAGATCGACGACCTCTTGGCCACCGTCTACGCCGACGTCGGCCCGGCCGCGCGGGTGGTGGCGCGCTACTCGCTCTGGGCCCACCTCTTGAAGTTGGCCGCCGACGGCCGGGCCCGCGGACCCGCGGGCGACGGCACGGATCCGAACACCAACGGGCTTGACGCCACCTGGCGGGCGACGGCGAACACGCTCGCCTGAGCGCCGCTCAGGTCGTCGAACCGCCGACCGCGCCCCCTGCCTCGACCGGACCACCGGCCACCGCCGCCTCGACCCGGTCGAGGAGCCGGGCCGTGCAGCCCGAGGTCTCGATCACCGGTGCGACCTCTTCGGCCACGGTGCGCGCCAGCTCGGCGAAGACGCCCGCCAGCTCGCCGTCGCCGCCGGCCACCGGTCGGCCCGTGTCGCCGCCCGAGGCCAGGTCGGGGTGGAGGGGGATGCTCCCGATGAGCGGCACCCCGATCTCGTCGGCCAGCCGCTGCCCCCCGCCCGACCCGAACAGCGCGTAGCTGGTGCCGTGCTCGCAGGTGAAGTCGCTCATGTTCTCGACCACCCCGCTGACGCGCAGGTAGCCCTTGCGCGCCATGTCGGCGGCCCGGGCGGCCACCAGTTGCGCCGCCAGCGGCGGGGTCGTGACGACCAGCAGCTCGGTGCGCGGCAAGAGGCGGGCCAGGCCCATTTGGATGTCGCCCGTCCCGGGGGGCAGGTCGATCAAGAGGTAGCTGGGGTTGCCCCAGTCGGCGTCTTGCAGGAACTGCTGGACGGCCCGGTTGAGCACGAGGCCCCGCCACATGATGGCCTTGTCCTCCTCGGCCAGGAACCCCATCGAGAGGACGCGCAGGAGGCCCGGTTCGACGGCGAGCTCCTGGGGGACCATCTTCCCGCCGCGGGCCTCGATGCCGCCGTCCATGCCGAGCAGGCGCGGGACGGAGAACCCCCAGATGTCGGCGTCGAGCACGCCCACCTCGAGGCCGCGTCGGGCCAGGGCGACCGCCAGGTTGACCGTGACCGAGGACTTCCCGACCCCGCCCTTGCCCGACGCGATGGCGAGGACCCGGGTGGTGGCCGGCACGGCGGTGGCCGGGGCCCCCTCGCGCGCCTTCCAGCGGGCCCGGGCCATCAGCGCGGCCCGGGACTCAGCGTCCATCTCGGTCGTTCTCACCTCGACCGTTTCCACACCCGGGATGGAAGACAGGCGGGCCACGACGTCGTGCTCCAACTGGTTGCGCAGGGGGCAGGCGGCGATGGTGAGGGCCACCTCGGCCACCACGGCGCCGGCGGCCGAGATCGTGATGGAGGGCACCATGCCGAGGTCGACCACGTTGTCGCCGAGCTCGGGGTCGATGACGGCCCGCAACGCCTCGCGCAGCTCGGCCTCTCCTGGTCGGCCGGAGCGGCCGCGCTGGTGCGTCCCGGCAGCCATGGACCCGATCCTACCTGGGTCGATGTGATGGCCGGCCGGACCACTAACATGGTTCGGGTCCACGCGACAGGGCGCGACCGGCGCTCACAAGGAGGCACCCCCGATGGCTATGGCGACCTCGGTACGGATCGGCAAGAAGCCCGCTCCGGTGACCCTCACCGACGGCGCCACCGCCAAGGTGGCCGAGCTCCTGGCCCAAGAGGACGGGGCCGAGCTGGCGCTGCGCGTGGCCGTGCGTCCCGGCGGGTGCTCGGGCTACAGCTACGAGATGTTCTTCGACACCGAGGTGGCCGACGACGACATCGTCCGCGAGTTCGGCTCGGTCCGGGTGGTCGTCGACCCGACGAGCGCGGAGCTGCTGACGGGCGCCACCCTCGACTACAGCGACGGCCTGCAGGACTCGGGGTTCCACATCACGAACCCCAACGCCACCCGGACGTGTGGCTGCGGCTCCTCCTTCAGCTGATCGACCCCCCCGGCGGCCGGTCCGTCTCCTTCGCGCTCAACGGGACCGAGGTCTCGGTCCCCGACGACGGCTCGTCGCTCCTCGACACGCTGCGGGAGCACCTCAACTGCCGGTCGGTGAAGGACGGCTGTAGCCCGCAGGGCCAGTGCGGGTGCTGCACCGTCTGGGTGGACGACGCCCCCCGCGTCTCGTGTGTCACCGCCACGCGACGCGTCGTCGGCCGGCGGGTCACCACGCTCGAGGGGCTCACCGATGAGCTCCGGCGCCGCTGGACCGACGCGTTCGTCCAGACGGGTGCGAGCCAGTGCGGCTTCTGCACGCCCGGCATCGTCATGCGGCTGGCGTCGCTCGAGCATCGTCGGGGCGGCGCCGATGACGCCGCCGTCCGCACCGCCTTGGCGGCCCACCTGTGCCGGTGCACCGGGTGGCAGTCGATCGTCGAGGCGGCGCGGCTCGCGTTGTCGCCGGCCCCCCCGCCGCCTGCGGGTCGGGCCCCGGTCCTGGCCGCGTGGCGCGCCCAGGTCGAAGGACCCGCCTTCCAGTCGAGCGGGGCCGAGATCGTCCAGGGCGGCGGCGGCTTCGCCGACGACACGGCGCCCCACGATGCGCTGGTCGTGCTGGCGCCGGGCGAGGGAGCGGCCGAACCGGTGGCGACCCTGGCCGAGGCGCGCCGGCGCGCCGGGTCGGTCCCCGGTCGCAACAGCACGGTGGCCCTGTCGCACCCGGTGGCCGTCCCCGAGGGGGACTGGGCGCTCACCCTCCGCACGACCTGGGTGGAGCCCGCCTACCTGGAGCCCGACGCCAGCTGGTGTGCTCCGGGGGGCGTCCCGGCGACGCCGCTCGCCAACGGCGGCGCGTTCGGGGGGAAGCGCCGGTCGCCGGTGGCTTCCTTGGCCCGACGGCTGGCCGACGACCAGGGGCGGCCGGTCCGCGTGCTGTGGTCGCGCGAGACGGTCGTTCGATACGGCCCCAAGCGCCCCCCGGTGGCGATCGGCGTGCGCGCCGACGGCTCGGGGGTCATGCGCGTCGCCCGGCCGTCGGGGTCCGCCGATCTGACCCCGTTGCGACGCGCGGTCGCGGCACAGCTGCCGGACCTCTCGCTCGAGGAGGTCGTCGTCGCCGGGCCGCCCGTGGCGCCCGAGATCCGGGGGGCCGGCTGGGCCGAGGCGGCCGTCGTGCGGGCCGTCCTGCCGTGGTGCCGGGCCGGCGTCACCGGCCCCGGGCATCGCGTCGAGGTGCGTCGTCCCGGCGCCGGGCGGGCCGTCGTCGCGCTCGACGCGGCCGGGGAGGTGCACGTGGAGGTCTGGGCGGGGGAGGTGCTGGACGAGGTGACCCTGCGCTCCTACTGCCTCGGCGCGGTGCACCAGGGCCTCTCCTGGGTGCGGCGCGAGGGCATCGCGCTCGACGAGTCCGGCGCCGTCCAGGACCTGACCATCCGCTCCTTCGGCATCCTTTCTGCGCGCGACACTCCGGAGGTGCACATCACGATCCATGCCTCCGACGGCTGGCCGGTGAACGGTTCGGACGCCGTCTTCGCCGCCGCGGCCGCCGCGGCCTGGCTGGCCGACGGTCTGGCGCCCGAATGGCCGACCCGCCGGTGACCCAGCCGCCACCCCGCCCCGGTGCGTTCTACTCGCCCGTGGTGTCGGCCGGCGGGTGGGTCGTCACCGCGGGCCAGCTGGGCGTGGTGCGCGGCGAGGACGGGTCGACCCGCCTGGTCGAGGGCGGCACCGTCCCCCAGCTCCGCCAGGCGCTGGCCAATGTCCGGGCGGTGCTCGAGTCGGTGGGTTGCGACCTGTCCCTGGTGGTGAAGGCGACGCTCTTCCTGACCGACATGGCCGACTTCGCCGCCGCCAACGAGGTGTGGGTGGAGGCCTTCGGCGACCACCGGCCGGCCCGCACGGCGGTCTGCGTGGTGAGCCTCCCGCTCGGGGCGGCGGTCGAGGTCGAGGCTTGGGCCTGGTCCGGACCGCCGGGCTGACCGGGCGTCAGCGGTCGAACCCCACCACCGACTGCTCGTCCCCCTCGGGCACCGGGGCGAGCGCCGGTCCCTGGGCCCAGCTCACCTGGCCGAATCGGTAGCCGACGGAGCGGACCGTCTCGATCAGGTGCGCGTGCTCCTCGCCGAGCTTCGCCCGCAGCCGCCGCACGTGCACGTCGACGGTGCGCGCCCCGCCGTAGTACTCGTAGCCCCACACCCGGCTGAGCAGCGTCTCGCGGGTGAACACCTTGCCCGGGTGCGTGGCCAGGAACCGGAGCAGCTGGTACTCCATGTAGGTGAGGTCGAGGGCGCGTCCGGCGATGCCGGCCTGGTAGGTCTCGAGGTTGAGGACGAGCGGGCCGCGCTCGATCAACTGGTGGTCGACGCCGCGGCCCATCCGCCACAGCGCGTGCTCGAGCCGCGCCACCAGCTCGCCTGGCGCCAGGGGGACCACACAGAAGTCGTCGAACAGGTCGTTGCGGAGCTTCAGGTCCGCCACCTGGTGGCGTTCGACGACGAGAAGCAGCGGGCAGACGGGGTCCTCCCGGCGGCGCACGTGGCGGCAGAGCGCGAGGGCGCCGTTCAGGTCCTCCACCCCGCTCACCACCGCGCCCGACCAGCCCTCCTTGGTGTGGGCGTGCTCGGCGGGGTCGACCATCTCCCAGTTGGCGACGAAGACGAGGATGTGGCCCGCCTGGCGGAGGGCGATCGCCAGATCGTTGCCCGGCAGGTCGGGGTAGCAGAGGAGCGGCTCGGTCATCCGAGACGCCAGCGAGCCGCCGCCCAGGTTGTCGCGCCGGGTGCTCACAGCAGCGGGAGGTAGCGGTCGAGCTCGAACTGGCTCACCTCGGAGCGGTAGGCGGACCACTCGGCCCGCTTGTTGCGCAGGAACCACTCGAACACGTGGTCGCCCAGGGTGTCGGCCAGGAGCTTCGAGCGCTCCATCTCGTCGACTGCGGCCTCGAGCGTGCTCGGCAGCGGCACGATCCCCTTGGCCGCGAGCTCGGTGCCCGACAGTTCGAAGAGGTTGGCGTCGGCCTCGGCCGGGAGCTCGTAGCCCTCCTCGATGCCGCGCAGGCCGGCCGCCAGGATCACCGCGAAGGCGAGATAGGGGTTGCAGGCGCTGTCGGGCGCCCGGTACTCGACGCGCGTCGACTCGGTCTTGTTCTGCTTCACGACCGGCACGCGCACGAGTGCCGATCGGTTGTTGCGGGCCCAGCTGATGTGGATGGGCGCCTCGTAACCGCTCACCAGCCGCTTGTAGGAGTTCACCCACTGGTTGGTGACGGCCGTGATCTCCCGGGCGTGGCGCAGCAGCCCCGCGATGAACTGGCGGGCGATCGGGGAGAGGCCGTAGGGGTGCGACTCGTCGATGAAGGCGTTGTGCTCGCCCTCCCACAGACTGAGGTGCGTGTGCATGCCCGAGCCCTGCACTCCCGCCAGGGGCTTCGGCATGAAGCTGGCGTGGATGCCCTCCTGGTTGGCCAGCTCCTTGGCCACCAGGCGCACCGTCATCACGGTGTCGGCCATGGTCAGCGCGTCGGTGTAGCGGAGGTCGATCTCGTGCTGGCTGGGCGCGTCCTCGTGCTGGGCGTGCTCGACCGGTATCCCCATCTCTTCGAGCATGAGGACGGTGCGCCGCCGCAGCTGGCTCGTTGTGTTGTCCGCGATGAGGTCGAAGTAGGAGCCCGAGTCGAGCACGCGCGGCAACCCGTGGGGATCGGCGTCTTGGAAGTAGAAGTACTCGATCTCGGGGGCGGCGAAGAAGGTGTAGCCCGCACCCCGGGCGCGCTCGAGCATCCGGCGCAACGCGTGGCGGGGGCAACCCTCGAAGGGGGTCCCGTCCAGGTTGAAGATGTCACAGAAGACCCGGGCCACCGACTCGGTGTGGCCGTGCCAGGGGAGGAGCTGGAAGGTGTTGGCGTCGGGGCGAGCCAGGACGTCGGCCTCTTGGACCCGGCTGAAGCCGTCGATGACCGAGCCGTCGAAGGTCATCCCCTCGTCGAGCGCGTTCTCGAGCTCGGCGGGGGTGATGTGGAAGGCCTTGGGGGTACCGAGCACGTCCGTGAACCACAGCTGGACGAAGCGGATGCCCCGCTCCTCCACGGTCCGCAGCACGTAGTCCCGCTGGTCCTGCATCGCTCCAGTCTCTCAGTTCCCACCCCACCCCCCGCTAGCGCACCGGCCACCGCGGGCGCCGGAGTTCATGCTCCGTTCACACTCGGGCAGGAAGACGGACACCTCTGGGCGGCAAACTAGGCGCGCCGTGACGGGCGGGCGTCCGCCTGCCCTTCGAAGAGGAGGGGCCAGTGAAGAAGCGCACTCCGGCGGAGGTCGTCCGCCTCTTGAGCGACGAGGCGATCGAGATCGTCGACCTGCGGTTTGCCGACTTGCCGGGCATGACCCAGCACTTCTCGGTCCCCGCGCACCAGCTGACCGAGGACAAGTTCACCGAGGGCTTCGGGTTCGACGGCTCGTCCATCCGCGGGTTCCAGCAGATCCAGGAGTCCGACATGATCCTGCTGGCCGACCCCAACACGGCGGTGGTGGACCCGTTCCGGCAGCACAAGACGCTCAACATCAACTGCTTCGTGCACGACCCGATCACACACGAGCCCTACTCGCGCGACCCCCGTCACATCGCCCGCAAGGCCGAGGCCTACCTGCTCAGCACCGGGATCGCCGACACCGCCTACTTTGGCCCCGAGGCCGAGTTCTTC
>DATNIB010000043.1:0-2140 GCA_035604685.1 Acidimicrobiales bacterium
CGGCCCGGGTCGTCGACGAATGAAGGACGACCTCCACGATCTCACCCTGGCCGACGTCCTGCGGGCCCACGCCCTGACGCGGCCCGCGTCGACGGGCGCGGTGTGCGGCGGGTACCGACTCACCTTCGAGGCCCTCGACGGCCGCGTGAACCGGCTCGCCAACGCGCTCGCCTCCGAAGGGGTCGGCACCGGCGACCGCCTGCTGTGGCTGGGCCAGAACTGCCACCGCCTTCTCGAAGGCCTGTTGGCGGCGGCCAAGCTGGGGGCGGTGTTCTGTCCCGCCAACTGGCGCCAGAGCGCGGCCGAGTTCGCCTTCGTGATCGCCGACAACGAACCCGCCGTGGTCTTCTTCCAGGAGGCCGAGATCGGCGACACCCTGGACCAGGCGCGCCGCGAGAGCGGGTCCAAGGCCCTGTGGATCGGCCACGACGTCGAGGGTGTCGGCGGGTACGAGGCCTTCCTGGCCCGCGGATCGGACACCGACCCCGCCACCGACGACGACGAGCGCGCCGCGGTGCTCATGATGTACACCGCCGCCTTCACCGGCAGCCCCAACGGCGCCTTGCTGTCGAACCGGGCGCTCGTGCTCCAAGGCTCGTTGATCGCCCAGATCCAGGGGGTGGGCGCCGACTACGTGTACCTCAACTGCGGGCCGCTGTTCCACGTGGCCACGTTCATGACGACGCTGGCCACCTTCCTGGTGGGCGGGGCCAACGTGTTCACACCCCGGGTCGACGCCGAAGAGCTGTGCCGGCTCATCGCCGAGGAGCACTGCACGGGCGCCTTCATCATGCCGCCCACCATGGACCAGATCGTCGAGCTCAACGCGGACGGCCGCTTCGACCTCAAGACCCTGCGGGGCTTCGCCGGGAAGCCCGAGTGGACGGCGATGATCACCGTGGACGAGAGCCCCTGGGGGAAGCGGCCCGCCGGCTACGGCCAGACCGAGGTCATGGGCCTCGCCACGTTCAACGCCCTGCAGCCCAGTGTCGGCTCGAGCGGGAGGCCCGCACCCTTCGTGCGCGTCGCCGCGCTCGACCCCGAGGGCGCCGAGCTCGCTCCTGGCGAGACCGGTGAGATCGCCGTGCGCGGGCCCACGGTGATGAACGGCTACTTCAACCGTCCCGAGCTCAACGAGCAGCGCCAGGCGGGCGGATGGCACCACACCAACGACCTCGGCCGCGTCGAGGCCGACGGGTCGCTCACCTTCATCGGCCCCAAGACCCGCCTCATCAAGTCGGCGGCCGAGAACATCTACCCGACCGAGGTCGAGGGATGCCTCAGGTCCCACCCGGCGGTGGCCGACGCGGCGGTGATCGGCGTGCCCGACCGCACCTGGGGGCAGAACGTCACCGCCGTGGTGGTGCTGCGCGAGGGCGCGACCGCCAGCCCCGAGGAGATCATCGAGCACTGCCGGGAACGGATCGCCTCGTACAAGAAGCCCAAGCGCGTCGAATTCGCCGACACGCTGCCGCGCAACGGCTTCGCCGTCGACTACGACGCCCTCGACGCCAGCTACGGGGGGGGCGGCTACCCGGGCGCCGGCCACTGACGGCGGGACGAGGCGCCCACTGCTCCCTGCCCTCGGGCGTGTCGAGACCCTGAGGGGGCTCAGAGACCGAGCAGGTGCGACAAGCGCTCGAGGTGCTCGGCGCCCGTTCCGAAGAGCGCGGCGCCGGACTTGGCCCTCTTCACGTAGAGGTGCATGTCGTGCTCCCAGGTGTAGCCGATTCCCCCCAGGCACTGGATGCCCTCCTGGGTGAGCAACTTCTGGCAGTCGCCCACACTGGCCTTGGCCATGGCCACCGCCACGTCGCGGCGCTCGTCGGACTCGGCGATGGTCGCCGCCGCGAAGTACGCCGTGGCACGCGCCGACTCCAGAGAGACGTACATGTTGGCCAGCTTGTGCTTGATGGCCTGGAAGGACCCCACCTTCACCCCGAACTGCTCTCGCTCTTGGACATAGGCGTGCACGATGTCGAAGATCGCCTGGCACGTCCCCACCATCTCGGTGGCGAGCGCCACGGTGGCCTGCTCGACCACGTCGCGCAGGACCGCACCGGCCGCTCCCGGATCTCCGAGCACGCGGTCGGGCCCGACGCGCACCGCGTCGAGGGCGATGCCGACGTAGCTGCGGCTG
>DATNIB010000044.1:0-22800 GCA_035604685.1 Acidimicrobiales bacterium
CCGGGAACGGCTCACTGGGCCCCCTGGCGAGCATCGCCTGCGCCTGCGGGCTGATGTGGGTGGGCATCGGGATGTCACGAGCCGGTACGTGCAGCACCGGTCCGGTGTCGCTGACGGTCATGGGCGCTCCTTGGTCTGCCGCGGTCGCGGATGGTTCGGTCCGAAGGTCGGGTCGGGTGGGTCCATCGTCACCATGTGCTCTTCCAGTCGCTCACGCACTCTCCCCACGAACACAGGCGCGGAACCTCTGCCACCACGGCCGGCGCGACGACGATCGGCCCTGGAGGTGGATGATCCACCGATGGCTTTCCGAGGGCCTGGCCGGTACGTCTTGATCAAGTCGTAGCCTCCACCAATCAGCAGCGACCAAGGCTCACGCGCTACCGCGTCGCCGCGGCGCTCGAGGCACTCCAGAGCAGCCGGGAGATCATCGCCAGGTCACTGTGGCCACGGCACTCGAGCGGCGACACCGACGGATCACCCGCCGGCAGTCGTAAACTGGTCAATCCCAAGCAAGCATCAGGTCCTTGACGTGGCGCAGCCCTGGGGGGTACTCCAACTGCTCGTGGCCCGGCTTGATGTGATAGTCGGGGATGCGGCGGTGCCACTCACGCAAGGTGATGCGGAGCTCGCGCCGGGCCAGGTGGGAACCGAGGCATCGGTGCACGCCGCCGCCGAATGCGATGTGCGAGTTCTTCTTTCGATCGAAGCGGACGTCAAACGCGTCCGGGCACTCCGCCGGATCGACATTGGCGGCCCCGTAGCTGACCACTACCGCGGTCCCCTCTCGCACCAGCTGGCCATTGGGCAATTCGACGTCTTCGCGGGCGACTCGCGGGACGCCCGCTGGCACCGGCGATTCCCATCGAAGTAGCTCCTCCACGGCGGATGGGATCACCGCCGGGTCGTCCGCGATCTGGCGGCGGTGGTCGGGGTTCCGGGCCAGGAACGCATAGAAACAGGTCAGCGAGTCGCTCACCGTGTCGAGGCCCGCGATCAAGAACAGATAGCAGATGTCGAGGATGTCCTCGTGGCTCAGCTTCTCGCCGTCCATTTCGACGGACAGGAAACGGGAGATGATGTCATTGGCGGGCTCGAACTGGCGCAGCTCGACGAGGCCTGCGAAGTAGTCATAGATCTCCTGGCCGGTTCCGTTCATCACTGCCCGGCGCTTGTCGAGGTCAAGGCGGGCATCGGGGTCCAGCTTCTCGGGATGCAAGATGCCGTCTCGCAGACGGAGGAACATCGGCAGCTCGTCTTCGGGTAGGCCCATGAGGCCTAGGAAGACCGACGTCGGGAACACGTCGGCGAACTCCTCGGAGAAGTTGCATTCTCTCCGGTCGATGAATGTGTCGATGAGGGCGTTGACCCGGCGGGTGATGTCCGCCTCCTGCTCGTCCATCCGCTTTGGTGAGAACAGCGGATCGAGGAGCTTGCGGTAGCTGGCGTGCTGGGGCGGGTCGACGTTCAAAGGGATGAGCGGTCGCACATTGCCCAGGTTCATCTCGACGCGAGACGAGAAAAGTTCGTGGTGCCGAAGGACGAATTCGCTGTTGGCCCTGGAAAAGCTGATCGCGATGTGATCCATGGGTTGAACAAAGCCACCCTGCTCGATGAGCGCCTTGTAGTTCGGCTGGGGGGCGGCGAGATCCAGCATCGCCTGCATCCCGAGCTGCGAACGGGAGTTTTCCTCTGCGCCAGCGTCGGGATTGGTGTCGCTCATCGGTCCCCTCGTTCGCTCGGTGGACGAAGCGTACAGAACTGTACCCCGCGGTAACACGAAATCGAGGCGTCGCCAGGCTACGTCCCGCCTATCCCCGCTCCTTCGATCCCGAGTCGGCCACACAACCTGCCCGACCGTGATCACGCGGACGTCGCAGGACCAAGGGACCACAAGGGCCAGCGCACTAGCTGATCGACCACTACTGGCGGATAGCCTGACGCCGTGAGTCCGGTCAAGGACCCGACGCAGCGTCAGCGCGTCGGGGAACCGCACAGCGCAGCGCAAGACTCCCCCACCAAGCTCCACATCCCAAGTTGGAAAGGAACCTGCTCCGCATGCCCACCGCCTTAGTCACAGGAGCGAGTCGCGGTATCGGAAAGGCCATTTCTGTGCACCTGGCAGCGGCGGGCTTCGATGTCGCGATCACCGCCCGGACCGGGTCAGAGGGCGAGGGGCGTGAGCACTCCTCCACACTCAGTCGTTCCGACACGACTCCGCTGCCCGGATCGCTCTCGACGACGGCCCAACTCGTGGAAGAGGCCGGTGCGCGGGCGCTCATCGTGCCGGCCGATCTCACCGATCGCGCGTCGGTAGTCGCTGCAGCAGACGCCGTCGTCGCCGAGTGGGGGCCGGTAGATGTCCTGGTGAACAACGGGAGGTATATCGGACCCGGCCACATGGATCACCTGGTGGACACCCCCCTCGAACTACTGGACCTCCACCTGGAAGCCAATGTGATGGCGCCGTTGGCGCTGACCAAGCAGCTGCTGGCCGGCATGCTCGATCGTGGTTCGGGGGTCATCGTCAATATCACCTCGGGCGCGGCCTACCACGACCCGCCGGCCGCCGCCGGAGAGGGTGGGTGGGGCCTCGGGTATGCCATCAGCAAAGGGGCGCTGCACCGAATTGCCGGAATCTTGGCGCTGGAGCTCGGTCAACGGGGGATTCGCGCGTACAACGTCCAACCTGGATTCATCGCGACCGAACGGATGATCCAAGACATGGGCAACTTCGGATTCGACGCATCGGCCGGCGCGCCGCCAGATGTCGTCGGTGCGGTCGTCACCTGGCTGGTGACAGACCCCGTAGCTTTTGAGCCGAACGGCCGAAACATCGAGGCCCAAGACGTGTGCCGGGAACTGCACCTGCTGCCCGGCTGGCCGGCCTGACCCTGGTCGGCCGATGGTGCTGGAGAAGTTCACCGACAACGAGGGCGTCAAGATCCGCTATCTCGACAACGATCCGACCCATCCGGTCGGTCTCCCGATCCTCTTCGCGACCGGGATCGTCGATTTCGCCGATGACTACGTCGAGACGCTGGAGTTCTTCGCCGACCGCCGGGTTCTGGTGGCGGACCTACGAGGCCGTGGCGGTAGCGACGCGCCACCCAGCGGCTACTCGGTCCTCGAGCAAGCCGGGGACCTGAGGTCGGTGTTGGAGGCCAACGACATCGGCCCATTTCACCTGATGACATTCTCGCGGGGGACGACTCCTGGCCTCGCGCTGGCGTTCCAACTCTCCGATCGCGTCCGGACTGTCTCGATCGGCGACTACCTTCCGGCTGAAGTCGCGCTCCCCTCCGAGTTCACCGAGCAGATGTGGACGGCTCGATGGCGGGGTCGTCCGAACTCGACCCGCGTGCGCCGCCACGTACTGGCAGGCATTCAAACCGCATCGCGGTCGCGCGAGTTCTGGAGCGAGCTGGCCGCCCTCGACGTGCCAGTGCTGGTGGGTCGGGGATCCCAGGGCGGGGTCATCGATGACGAACGTGCAGCCGCGTACCGCAATTCGGTGCCTGGCGCCGAGATCGTCACCATTCCCGGTTCCGGCCACGATCTGTTTCGGCCGTCCCGTACCGCCTACCCGAGTGCTGTGCTCGAGTTCATCTCCCGGCGGAGTCCCGGTAACTGACGCCGGTCGGTGCCGCGCCGCGGGCTCGTGCCAGACGCGGACCCACGTGACCTCGGTCGGGTGTGCAACAGATAGCGGCATTCACCCACTCTTGGACCCGGATCTTGGCTACACGTGGTAGCCGTGGTCGGCCAGGACCTCGAGCTCGCCGGCCTCGGCCAACAGCCCGATCTCTTCGTCGCTGAGACCGCCCCGGGCAGCGATGAGGTCGGGTCGGCGTTCGAGCGTGCGCACGAGGGCGCGGGCCCGCCGCCAACGGGCGACCCGCCCGTGGTCCCCCGACCCGAGCACCTCGGGCACCGCCCAGCCCCGGAAGACCGCCGGCCTCGTGTACTGCGGGTACTCCAAGAGCCCGTCGGCGAAGCTCTCGTCCTCGGGCGACTGGGCGTTGCCGAGCACACCGGGGACGAGTCGCGCCACGGCCTCCAAGACGACCAGGGCGGCGACCTCGCCGCCCGAGAGCACCACATCGCCGATCGACAGCTCGCCGTCGACCAGGTGGTCGGCCACCCGCTGGTCGACCCCCTCGTAGCGGCCGCACAGGAGCGAGAAGCCCCCCGCCAGGCCGGCCAGCTCCCGGGCGGCCGCCTGGTCGAACCGCCGGCCGGCCGGAGAGAGGAGGAACAGCGGCCGGGGCAGCCCCTCTTCGGCCTCGACGGCCTCGACCGCCGCGAACAGCGGCTCGGCCATGAGCACCATCCCGGCGCCACCGCCGAACGGCGCGTCGTCGACCGAGCGGCGGGGGTCCCCGGCGCCCGACCGCAGGTCGCGGACGCGCAGGTCGAGTCGCTGCTCGGCCAGGGCCCGACCGAGCAGGCTGCCCCGGCTGAACCCCTCGATCAGCTCGGGGAAGATCGTGAACACGTCGACGCGCACCTCAGTCGACCAGACCGTCGGGCACGTCGACCACCACGGCCTCGTTGGGCCGGTGCTCGACGACGAAGCGGACCGGGACGAGCGCGCCCCCGGTCAGCACCAAGAGATCGCTGGCCGGGTTGGGTTCGACGTCCTCCACGCGCCCCAAGGCCCGGCCGTCGGTCGTGCGGACCTCGGCCCCCAGCAGCTCGTGCACCCAGAGGGCGCCCGCCACCTCGATCGGTTCGGCGAAGAGCACGGTCCCGCGGAGCGCCTCGGCCGCCGCCAGGCCGTCCACCCCGGCGAAGCGCACCACGTAGCGCTGCCCGTGGCGCCGCGACGACGCCACCCGCACCACCCCGCCGTCGGTCACGAGCTCGGTGCCCGGGAAGAGACGGGTGGGCTGGTCGCTCCACAGGTCGACGACCGTCTCGCCGGCCAGGCCGTGGGGCTTGACGATCCGGCCCACCGAGAGCAGGCGCTCTCCCCCGGCCGCCGGCGGTGGGGCGTCGGTCACCGACGCCGGGCGTTCGAGCTCAGTCGTCGACGATGTCGACGCTGGTCTGGACGCCGTCGTGGGCGCCCGCCGCACCCACCAGCGCGCGGATCGCCTGCGCGGTGCGCCCGCGCCGGCCGATCACCCGGCCCATGTCCTCGGGCGCCACGTGGAGCCGCAGCCGGACGCTGCCCCGCCGCTCCTCGGTCTGGACCACGACGGCGTCGGGCTCGTCGGAGAGGGCCTTCGCGATGTAGGTGAGCACCGAGGTCGGGGTGGAACCCTCGCTGCGGTTCCCCGCCATGTCGTCGTAGGAGGCCTCCGAGGAGACGGCGTTCACGTCACCGTCCTCGTAGACGTCCTCCTCTTCGACGTCGTCTTCGTCGTCGAACTCGTCGTCTTGGTCGTCGGCGATCGTGTTGACGTCGCCCGACTCGTACTCGCCGGTCGTCACTTGGCCCTCGCCTCGCTGAAGGCGTCCCAGGCACCCGAGGCCTTGAGCAGCCGCTCCACCCGGTCCGTCGGCCGCGCGCCCTGGACCAGCCACCGCACGGCCTTGTCGTTGTCGATCTTGACCACGGCCTCGGGCTCGGCACGCGAGACGCCCCGCGGCGCGTAGGTGCCCAGGATCTCGAGGAACCGGCCGTCGCGCGGCGAGCGGCTGTCGGCCGCCACGACCCGGTAGGTCGGCTGCTTCTTCTTGCCCATCCGCACCAGGCGGAGCTTCACTGCCACCGAATCGTTCCCCTCGTGGTTGTGTCGTCGGGGGCCGGCGCCGTCCGCCTGGCCCGAAGTGTCCGGGGCCCGAGCCGCCGGCCGGTTCCGCCGGGTCAGAGGTCGCTCCGCGGGCCCGATGGAGCGCGCCCACCATTCTTCCAGATCCGGGCGGCGGGGGGCCCATCCCGCCCGGCCGGGGGTGCCGGTCGCCTCAGCGTGCCTTGGGAGGGGTGACCCGGCCGCCCTTCTTCTTCTTGTTCCGCTGGCCCGCCGGGGGTACCCGCCCGGGGCGGCTGGGCGGGTCGAGCCGCGGCTGGCCCGAACCCTCACCCGACCCCACGCCGCGCAGCAGCTCGGAGAGTTCGCCGCCCGCCCCCGGGTCGCCCAGGGCGGGGAGGCCACCGCCGGGGCCGCCCAGCCGGCCGCCGAGCAGGCCCGAGAGGCGCCCCATGCCGCCGGGCGCCCCGGGCCCGCCGGCGCCGCGCATGAGCTTCTGCATCTCCTTGAACTGCTTCAGCAGCTGGTTCACGTCCTGGGTGCTGGTGCCGCTCCCCCGGGCGATCCGCAGACGGCGCGACCCGTCGATGATCGCCGGCTCGACTCGCTCGGCCGGCGTCATCGAGCGAACGATGGCCTCGACCCGGTTGACCTCGCGGTCGTCGATCTGGTCGGCCGCGGCGCGCACGTCCTTCGACATCCCCGGCAGCAGCTTCATGATCCCGCCCAGCGAGCCGAGCTTCTTCACCTGCTGGAGCTGCTCCACCAAGTCCTCGAGGGTGAAGCGTCCCGAGAGCAGCCGGCTGGCCGAGCGGGCGACCACCTCCTCGTCCATCGTGCGCTCGGCCTGCTCGATGAGGCTGAGCACGTCCCCCATCCCGAGGATCCGGTCCGCCATGCGGTCCGGATGGAACAGGTCGAAGTCGCCCAGCTTCTCGCCGGTCGAGGCGAAGACGATCGGGCGGCCGACCACCTCTTTCACCGACAACGCGGCGCCGCCCCGCGCGTCGCCGTCGAGCTTGGTGACGATCACCCCGTCGAGCTCGAGGGTGGCATGGAACGCGGACGCCGTCGCCACCGCGTCCTGCCCGGTCATGGCGTCGACGACGAGGAACGTGTAGTGCGGCTCGACCGCACGCGAGATGTCCCGCACCTCGCGCATGAGCGCCTCGTCGATGGCCAGGCGGCCCGCGGTGTCGACGATGCAGACGTCGCGCCCCAGTCGCCGGGCCTCGGCCAGACCGGCCCGGGCCACGCGCACCGGATCGCTCGGCTCGCTGAAGACGGTGACGCCGGCCTGCGCGCCGAGCACCCGCAACTGCTCGACCGCCGCGGGTCGCTGGAGGTCGGCACCGACCAGCATCGGGTGGCGGCCCTGCTGCTTCCACCACTGGGCCAACTTGGCCGCGGTGGTGGTCTTGCCCGAGCCCTGGAGGCCGGCCAACAGCACGACCGTCGGCGGACGCGAGGCGTAGGTCAGGCGGAGGGCCTCACCGCCCAGCACCCGGACCAGTTCCTCGTGAACCGCCTTGATGACCTGTTGGCCGGGGGTCAGGCTCTTGGAGAGCGCCGCCCCCACGCACCGGGCCCGCACGGCCTCGGTGAAGCCGCGCACGACGCCCTGCTCGACGTCCGCCTCGAGCAGGGCCGTCGAGATGTCGGCGAGCGCCTCGTCGAGGTCCGCCTCGGAGAGCCGGCCCCGCCCCCGCAGGCGGCCGGCGATCCGCTCGAGCCGGTCCGAGAGCGCGTCGAACATGGAGCGGTCAGGCTACCGGGCTCACGCGCCGAGGAGCGCATCGACGAAAGCGTCCGGCTCGAATGCGAGGAGGTCCTCCGGTCCCTCGCCCACGCCGACCAGCTTGACCGGCAGGCCGAGCACGCGCTGGACCGCCAACACCACGCCCCCCTTGGCCGTCCCGTCGAGCTTGGTGAGCACGATGCCGGTGACGCCGACGGCCGCCGCGAACTCCCGGGCCTGGACCACCCCGTTCTGCCCGGTCGTGGCGTCGAGCACGAGGAGGACCTCGGACACGGCACCGGGCGGGCGGTCGGCGATCCGGCGGATCTTCTTCAATTCCTCGACCAGGTTGACCCGGTTGTGGAAGCGACCGGCGGTGTCCGCCAGCACGAGGTCGTTCCCCCGGGCCGCCGCGCGCTGGATGGCGTCGAAGACGACCGCGCTCGGGTCACCGCCCTCGGCCCCCGACACGATGTCGGCGCCGCTGCGCTCCGCCCACAACCGCAGCTGCTCGCCGGCGGCCGCCCGGAAGGTGTCCCCGGCCGCCAGCAGGACGGAGCGGCCGGCGGCCATCTGCTGGCGGGCCACCTTGCCGATCGTGGTGGTCTTGCCGACCCCGTTCACGCCGACGAACAGCCAGACGTTGGTCACGCCGGGCTCGGTCAAGAGGTGCAGGGTGCGGTCGCCCTGCCCCAAGAGCTCGAGCAACTCGGCCCGCAGGGCGTCGAGCAGGCCCGGCCCCGAGGCCCGGCGTCCGAGCCGTTCGCGCAGCGTGGCCAGCACCAGGTCGGTCGTCTCCACCCCCACATCGGCGCCGAGCAACGTCTCTCGCAGCTCGCCCAGCCCGGTCGTGTCGAGGTCGGTCTGCCGGCGCAGCGCCCGCAGGGAGGAGAACGCGCCCCGGGTCTTGCCGAGCCCGTCGTGCCAGCCCGCGGGCCGCACTTCGACGACGGCCCCCGCCGGTGCGGCCGCCTCGACCGGGCGCGACGGCTCGACCTCGAACGGGTGCTCGGGGCTCTCGGTGGCCTCGAAGCTCGGGGGTCGGTGCCGGGTTCGCACGACCACCGCGGTCACGACCCCGAGCGCCACCACGACGGAGATGACGATCCACGCGACGACCACGGCCGACCGAGCCTACCGGCCCCAGCCGACCGGGCTCCGCGGCGCGGTGCCGCTCAGTCGGCCCAAAAGGCGCGCAGCCCGTCCGCCGCGGCCTCGCCCTGCCGGGCCCCGGCCGCGGCGGCGGCCGGGCCGAGCGAGGGGTCCATGAGGTTCATGCCCATCACCGCCGCGGACTCGGGGTCCGGCGACAGCACCTCGACGGTCCCGCCCGCCTCGCGCACCGTCTCGATCTCGCGGTCACCGCGGGCCCGCATGGCGGCGAAGCCGGGGGCGTCCGCCCCCGCCCGGGCACCACCCATGAGCGTGACGAGGAGCACCCGCTCCTGGCCGGCCGCCAGGTCCACGCTGGCGCCCGAGCGCACGCCCCCGTCCATGTAGCGGCGGCCGGCGATGGTGATCGGCGGGAAGATGCCGGGGACGGCACACGAGGATGCCACCGCGCGGTCGAGCTCGGCCCCCGAGCCGGGGTCCCACACCTTGAACTCCCCGGTCTCGGCGTCGACCGCGGTGCAGCGGAAGGCCGCCGGCCACCGCTCCCCGGCCAGGTAGCGGAACCGCTCGACGAACCGGTCCTCGGGGAACGTCTCGGCCTCGAGCGCGAACCGCCCGACCACCCGCCGCGTCTCTTGGGGCGACCCGTCCTCCTTCGCCGCCTCGGCCAGGAGCTCCATGAGCCGGGCCATGCGGTCGGTCGGGCCGCCGCCGCCGCCGCCCGTCCCCTCGGGCGCGGCGTCGGCCGCCTGGACGCCTGCGGCCTCGTAGCGGGCCAACTGCTCCTCGAGGTCGCGCCGGAGGGCCAGCTGGGCACCGACCGCCGACCCGGCCGAGGTGCCCAAGATCAGCTGGGCGTCGGCCAGCACCACGCCGCGGCGCGCCAGGCCCGCCGCCAGCCCCGTCTGCCAGGCGATCCCGACCGGGCCGCCACCGCTCAACACGAGCGCCTTGGACATCGTCCCTCCCACTGTTCTGTGCCGGGCCTCAGGAGGCGGCGCGCTGACTCTCGCGCTCGACCTTCTGGCTCAGCACCTGCGACGAGCCACCCGGTGCCATGGTCACGCCGTAGAGCGCGTTGGCCGCCTCCATGGTCCGCTTCTGGTGGGAGACGATGATCAGCTGCGCCTCGGTGCGGAACTCGTCGACCAGACCCAAGAACCGGTGCAGGTTCACGTCGTCGAGCGCCGCCTCGACTTCGTCCATCAGGTAGAAGGGCGTCGGCCGGCTCCGGAACACCGCGAAGAGGAACGCGAGGGCCGACAGCGCGCGCTCGCCACCCGAGAGCAGCGACACGCGCCGCACGTTGCGCCCCGCCGGTCGCACCTCGATCTCGATGCCGGTGTTCAGGAGATCCTCTGGATCGGTGAGCGTGAGCCGGCCGGTGCCGCCCGGGAACAGCGTCGAGACGAGCGAGGAGAAGTGCTCGTTCACGTCGGCCATCGCCTCGGCGAAGGTCTCCTCGATCTGGCGGTCGAGCGTGCGGACGACCTCTTGGAGCTCCCGGCGCGCGGACCGCACGTCAGTGACCTGTGCGTCCAGCTCGCGGTGGCGCTCCTCGAGCGCTCCCAGCTCCTCCAGGGCGAGCGGGTTGATCGGGCCGAGCGCGCCGAGCGCCTCGGTCAGCTGTGCGAGGCGCGCCTCTGGGTTGGTGTTCTCTTCGAGCTCGGGCGGCGCCATGGCCATGACCGCGTCGGGCTGGCTCGCCAGCTCCCGGCGCACGGTGTCCTCCAACGTCTCCGTCCGCAGCGCGACCTCGGCCGACTCGAGGTCGAGCGAGCGCTGCCGGTCGCGCACGACGCCGAGCCGGCGCTCGACCGCCCCCCGGTCGCGCCGCAGGGCCTCGAGCCGCTCGCCCCCGGCCCGCACCGCCGCCTGCTGGCTCTGGTACTCGCGCCGAAGCCCGTCCAGCAGCCCGTCCAGCCGCTGCTGCACGGTCGCCACCACCTCGGCCAGGCGCTCGTGCGCCCGTTGGGCCGCCTCCAGCCGGTGCCGGCGGGCCGCCGCCTCGGCGCGCTCGTCGGCGTGCCCGACCAGGCGGCGTTCGATCTCGGCCAAGCGGTCGGCCAGCACCCGTTGCCGTTCGGTCAGGCCGGCCGCGGCCATCTCGACCCGGCGACCGGCGTCGTCCGCCTCGGCCAGCCGAGCATCGAGGACCTCTCGGGCCGCCGCGGCCTCCGTCGTGCGGGCCGCCGCGGCCTCGACGCGGCCGGCCAAGTCCGCGATCTCGGCCTCCGCCGCGCCGAGCGCCGCCGTGGCCTCGGCCACTCGGGCGTCGCTCTCCTCGCCGGCCGCGCGCGCGTCGTCGAGCTCGCGCGATCCGCTGGTGCGGTCCTCGCCCAGCCGCTGCTGCTCGGCCTCGAGCGTGCGCGACTCGGCCGCCTGCTGCTCCACCCGCCGCACCGCGGCCAGCTCGGCCTCTCGCGCTTGCTCGGCGGCGCCCCGCGCCTCCCGCAGCTGTCCCATTGCCAGGTCCGCCGCCGTCGCCGCAGTGTCGGACTGCGCGGCGGCGCGCTCGACGGCGGCCCCCGACACCACGCCGTCGGGCGAGCTCACATGCCAGCCCGACCGAGCGAAGCGATCGCCCTCCGCGGTCACGACGACGAGGTCCGGGCGCTCGAGGGCGAGGTCGATGGCGGCCTCCCAGCCCTCGGCGCGGACTGCGGCGCCGATCATCTGATCGAGCACGGTGTCGACCCCGCCTGCACCTGGGCGCGCCCGGACGTGCGGTCGCACCGGCGCCGCGCCCGCGGGCAACGCCCCGGGCTCGGGCGTCCAGCGGTTGGCGGCGCCGTCGGTCGCGGCCGCCAGCAGCGCGCCGGTCGCGCCCCCCCGGCGGAGCCGGTCGAGGGCCTCCCGGGCCGCCGCGCGTCCGTCGACCACGACGGCGGCGATGGACGCCCCGGCGGCGGCCTCGAAGGCGGCCTCCCATCCGGGATCGATGTCGACGAGCTCGGACAGGGAGCCCACGACGCCCGCGATCCCGGCCAGCAGGTGGCGGCCAGCCGAACCCTGCAGCTCCTGCAGCGCGCGGGTCAGCGCTTCGGCGCGCGCCGCGCTCCGGTGCCGTTGCTCTTCGGTCCGCTGGGAGAGGGCCTCGGCCTCAGCGGCGCGCGTCGCCGCGCGCTGCGCCTGCGCCTGCGCCTCGGCCAGCTCGCGGCCGCGCCGATCGCCCTGCGCCACCAGCTCGCGGCGGCGTTCTTCTAGTCCGGCGTCGGTCGCCTCCAGCGCCGCCGCGCGCTCTCCCAGCACGGCGATCCGTTGGGCGGCCGAGGCTCGGATCCGTTCGGCCTGGGCCACCGATCGGGCCAGCAGCTCCTGGCGCGCCGTCGCCGCGGCGAGCAGCTCTTCCAGTTCGGCCACCTCGGCCCCGTCCCCCCAGGCCGCCCGGTGGGCGCGCTCGGCCTCGGCCAGCGCCGCCTCCTTCGTCTCGACGTCGCGCCGCTCGACCGACAGCGCCCCCGCCGACGCCTCGACGTCGGCCAACTCGCCGGCGAGGCGCGCCCCTTCGGCCTCCAGGCTCGAGACGACGTCCATGTCGGCCGCCGCGTCGAGCGAGGCGGCCAACGAGCGGGCCCGTTCCTTGAGGACGTTCGCCGACCCGCGTGTGCGCTCGACCAGCCCCTGGACGCGGCCGAGGGCGGTCGCCAGGTCCTCCTCGCGGCGCGAGGACAGCTCGGCCATGGTGCTGGTGGTCGCCTCGTCGAGGCTCTGGAGCGACGCCTCCATCTCCTCGGCTTCCTCGGCCAGGGCGCGCAGGCCCTCGGTGGCGGTCACCTTCCTCGTCGCCAGGTCGGCCAGCTCGCGGCCGGCCAGGAAGCGCCGGAGCGCCATCCACTCGTCGGCCAGCGCGGCGTGCGAGCGGGCCGCGGCGGCCTGACGCTCGAGCGGGCGGATCTGCCGGCGCACCTCGCGCACCAGGTCCCCTAGGCGCTCCAAGTTCTCCTGGGTGGCGTCGAGCCGCCGCTCGGCGCGCTCCTTGCGCCGGCGGTGCTTGCGGACCCCGGCCGCGTCCTCGACGATGGCCCGGCGGTCCTCGGGACGCGCGTTCAGCACGGTGTCGAGTTGCCCCTGCCCGATGATCATGTGCTGCTGGCGCCCGACCCCGGTGTCGCTCAGCAGCTCTTGGATGTCGAGCAGCCGGCAGGGGGCGCCGTTAATGGAGTACTCGCTGTCGCCGGACCGGAAGAGGATCCGGCTGATCGTCACCTCGGCCATGTCGAGCGGGAGCTTCCCCGACGAGTTGTCGATGGTGAGGGTGACCTCGGCCCGGCCGAGGGGCGGACGGACCGAGGTGCCGGCGAAGATGACGTCTTCCATCTTCTGGCCGCGGAGCGCCCGGGCCCCCTGGGCGCCCATGACCCAGGTCACGGCGTCGACGACGTTGGATTTGCCACTCCCGTTGGGCCCGACCACCACCGTGATTCCCGGTTCGAACTCGAGCACCGTCGGGTCCGCGAACGACTTGAACCCCTTCATGGTGAGGGACTTAAGGAACATCGCGGCCGACCCTACCAACCCGGCCGAGGAACGCTGCGACATCCGTTCGGGCCCGCGCGCGCCGTGCGCGGCGGCGCCCACCGGGCGCTCCCGCTCAGCCCGTGGCCTGGCAGCACGACGCACCGAGGGGCAGCCCGTTCAGCAGGTGGGCGAGGGCGGTGAGCTGGTTTTCCATCAGCGCGAGGGCGTCGAGCTCCTGGCGCGGCACGTTCGCCAGACTGAGGTTGATCGACGCGGGCGCCACCGGCTGGGGCGGCGCGTGGTCGCCGTCCGCCGGGGCGTCCACCCAGGCGGAAGCCGGACGGCGCGGTGGCGCGATCGGCCGTGCGACCTGCGAGAAGGTGCCGACGTAGGTGTGGGTGAGCTCACCGGTCGTGAACAAGAGCTCGGTGCCCTGCGGGTTGAAATAGAACTCGGGCACCACCTGGTCGAGGTCGGTCAGCCGGCGGATGGCGCCCGTGGCGAGATCCAGCTCGTAGAGGTCGGTGCGGAACTTCGGGTCGAGGATGGTGAGCACGAAGAACGGCCCCGCCACGTCGTTCTCGAAGGGCGGGTCGTAGCCGGCCTGCTCCGCCGCGCTGACCACCGCCTGGTACCAGGTGGGCGCGGCCCGGCTCGACATCCAGATGACGTCTCTCATGTCGGGGGTGAACACCGCCTGCTCGTCCCAGCCGGGGTTCCCGTCGGTGAGATGCGTCACCTTGGGGTGTTGCGGCGACGCCCCGTCGCCGTGGAGGCGCAGGAAGTACAGCTCGGTGTTGAGCCAGCCGATGCGCGGGTGGCCGTCCGAGCTGAACGACGTGTACAGCACACCGCTGCCGTCGGGCGCCCATACCTGGGTCTCGTACGCGTTGTCGCCGCCGGGGGCGACCACGGTCACCGGCCCCAGCTGCGGCCGCCCGCCGACCACCGAGAAGGTGGACAGCAGGATCGTCCACTGGGTGCCGGCGTCGGCCAGCGGGTTGTACTCGATGTGGGTCCAGATGAGCTGGCGCCCGTCGGGCGACCAGGCGGGGTGGTAGTTGTCGTAAGGCTCCCCCGACGACTGGAACGGGGAGCCCGGGCCGGTCAGCCGGGTCAGGTGGCTCCCGTCGGGGCGCATGGCGTAGAGGTCGCTCCCGATACCGCCGAGGCAGGGCGCGCCGAAGGTCGCGCTCTGGCCGCGGAACGAGCAGAAGAGGATCCAGTCGCCCTGCGGTCGTTCCTGGGGGAAGCCGTTGGGCCCCGGCTGGCCGCAGGTGAGACAGGACATCTTCGACCCGTCGAGGCGAGAGACGTAGATCTGGGAGACCCCGGCGGGATCCTTCTCGTTGGAGAGGACCCGGCCGTCGGCCGTCCAGGACGGGTCCTGCCCGAACAGGTGGGGGTTGACGTGGGTGGTGAAGCGCGCGGTGAAGAAGGGGTTGGCCGACGGCGCGGCGCCGGCCGACGGGAGGCCGAGGGCCGCCAGCGCGACGGCCGCGATCGCCAACCCGCGGCCGGCGGCGGTCCGCCACGCCGGGCGCGCCGGGGGCGGCACCGTTCCGGTCATCGTCGCGCCCACGCCCGACCCGGCCCGCTCAGTGCGCGCGCCCTAGACCTGGCAGTGCTCGCAGAAGAAGGTCGAGCGTCCCCCGGTGCGCAGCCGCAGGATGGCGTTGCGGCAGCGCCGGCAGGGCTGACCCTCGCGGTCGTAGACCTGGTGCTGGACCTGGTAGTCGCCGACCTCGCCGAACAGGTCCCGGTACTGCTCGTCGGCCAGCGTCGAGCCGCGGTGTTTGATGGCCTCGGCCAGCGTCTCGACCATGGCCCGGTAGAGGCGCCGGGTCTCTGTCCCAGAGAGGGAGTCCGACTGGCGGTCGAAGCGGAGCCCCGAGGCGAAGAGGATCTCGTCGGAGTAGAGGTTGCCGATCCCCGCCACGAACTGCTGGTCCATGAGCAGCGCCTTCAGGCCGGCGCGGTGGCTGCGCAAGAGGACGGCGAAGCGCTCCCAGCTCATCATGTCCTCGATGGGGTCGAAGCCGAGGTGGGCGAGCTCGGGGACGTTCTTGCGCGACGCCGCCACCTCGGACCGGGGCGTGCCGTTGCCCGACGCGCCGTTGCCCGAGGTCTTCGGGTCCGCCCCCGAGATGAACATCTCGCCGAAGGTGCGCGGGTCCACGTAGCGCAGCTCGCCGCCCTGGGTGAAGGTGATGACGACGTGGGTGTGCTTGGGCTTGGGTTCCTTGGTGCTCTTCACCCGCAGCAGCTGCCCGCTCATCCCCAGGTGCACGACCAGGGTGTCGCCATTGTCGAGGGCGAGCAGCAGGTACTTGCCGACGCGGCCGACGGACTTCAAGGTGCGGCCCTCGAGCAGCATGCGGAAGTGCTTGGCGCTCTGGTGGCGCCGGACGGAGCGCCCGTTGCCGACCGCCACCAGCTTCACCTTGCGGCCGGTGACCTCCTTGGCCAGGTCGACGCGGAGCGTCTCGACCTCGGGCAGCTCAGGCACCGGCCAGCTCCCGCCAGGCGGTGGCCGCCGCGTGCTGCTCGGCGTCCTTCTTGGAGCTCCCCTCGCCCCGCCCGCGCAGGACCGCCGAGACGAAGACCTCCGCCACGTAGTGGCGGTCGTGGTCGGGGCCCGAACCCTCGACCACGTAGGTGGGGGTGCCGTCGCCCAGGCGGACGGTGAGCTCTTGGAGGCGGCTCTTGTGATCGAAGACGTCGGGCTCGTGGGCCACCACGCCGATCCGGTAGCCGAAGAGCCGCAGCACGAGGACGCGGGCCGGGCCCCAGCCGGCGTCGAGGTAGACGGCCCCGATCAGGGCCTCCAGGGCGTCGGCCAGGATGGAGGTCTTGGAGCGGCCGCCCGAGGACTCCTCGCCGCGGCCGAGGGCGAGCACCGACCCGACGTCGAGCTCGTCGGCCACCTCGGCCAGCACGCGGGAGTTGACGACGGCCGAGCGCACCTTGGCCAGCTGCCCCTCGGCGAAGTCGGGGTAGGCGCAGTAGCAGTGCTCTGCCACCACCAGGCCGAGCACCGCATCGCCCAGGAACTCGAGCCGCTCGTTGGAGGGCGCGCCGTCCTGTTCGCTGCACCAGCTCCGATGGCAGAGGGCCTGCAGGAGGAGGGATGGATCCCGGAAGGCGTGGCCGAGCCGCCGGGCCAGCCGGCTCGCACCCTCACTCAGGGCGTCGGCGGGCGAGGGAGGCGGCGCCGCCGTGGGCGGCGCAGGGGTCGCTCCGCCCTGGCCGGTCAATCCGCGCCGAGCTTGGCGACGACGTAGTCGACGGCGTCTCGCACCGTCCGCAGCTCTTCTAGGTCCTCGTCGTCGATCCGGAACCCAACGCTGCGCTCCCCCAACTCCTCTTCCAAGGCCTCGACCAGCTCGATCAGGGCCAGCGAGTCGGCGTTCAGGTCCTCCGCGAAGGAGTCCGACTCGTTGATGCCGCCCGGATCGGTCTCCAAGATGTCCGCCAGCTGGTCGCGGATGAGGTCGAACACCCCCTGGCGGTCGAGCGGACCGCGGTCGATATGGGTCTCGGCGGGCACCACGGCTCCTCGCTGGGGCGGAATTGCTGCGCTGGGCTGCATGTTACCGGCCGCCGGTGGCGTTCTGCCGGGTGGCCGGCGTGCCTGAGGGGCCCCGGCGGGGCCCTCAGGCCGGGCTGACGGCCTTGGCCAGGCGCTCCACCAGGCCCCCGGTGCCCAGCTCGTGGGCGGCCCGGACGGCGTTCAAGATGGCGGTGGCCGACGACGAGCCGTGGCTGATCACGCACACCCCGTCGACGCCCAGGAGCATGGCCCCGCCGGTGTTGTCGGGGTCGAGGACGCGCACGAGGGGTTCTAGGTGCGGGAGGAGGACGGCGGCGGCGGCCTTCGTCTCCTCGTCGGTCGAGAAGACCCCGAGGAGGAGCCCCATGACGAAGCGCAGCGTGCCCTCGGCCGTCTTCAGGGCGACGTTGCCGGTGAAGCCGTCGGTCACCACCACGTCGGCTGGGCAGTCGAGGAGGTCCCGGCCCTCCACGTTGCCGACGAAGCGCACGCCCGGCACGCCCGCCTCCAAGGCCGCCGCGGTCTCCTTCACGAGCGGCGTGCCCTTGGTGCGCTCCTCGCCGATCGAGAGCAACGCCACGGCCGGGTCGCCGATGCCATAGCGCTCGGCGGCGTAGGCGGCCCCCATCTGGGCGAACTGGACGAGCATGGCGGGCGTGCACTCGGCGTTGGCCCCGGCGTCGACCAGGATCGCCGGGGGCCGGTCGAGGCGGGGGATCGGCGTGGCGATGCACGGGCGCGAGACCCCGCGCAGGCGCCCCATCCGGAGCAGCGCGGAGGCCATGGTGGCGCCCGTATTGCCGGCGCTCACCATGGCCGAGGCCAGGCCGTCGCGCACGAGCTCGGCCGAACGCACGAGCGAGGAGTCCTTCTTGCGGCGCACGCCCTGCGCGGGATCCTCGTCCATCGCGATGACCTCGGTGCAGGCCAGGAGGTCCAGGCCGGCCGTGTCGCCCACCTGGGCGGGTGGCCCGACGAGCAGCACTGGGATCCCCTCGTCGGCGGCCAGGCGGGCGCCGGCCACGATCTCGGTGGGCGCCCGGTCGCCCCCCATGGCGTCGACGGCGACGGGCAGCCCGCGACCGGGTCTCGCCGAGGGGGCGCCCCCCCTCGGGCTCAAGTCAGTCGACCTCGATGGCGGTGCGTCCCTTGTACCAGCCGCAGCTCGGGCAGACGACGTGGGGGAGCTTCACCTGCTGGCAGTGGGGGCAGACGCTGCGCGCGGGTGGCTTCAGCACCCAATTGGCGGCCTGGCGGCTGCGACCCTTGGCCTTGGAGGACTTCTTCTTCGGGACAGCCATCGTCGAGCTCCAGATCCCTGCGTGCGGGCGACCGTGCCGCCGCGTCGGCCGGGACGAGGACCGCCCGGGCTTCTGGCTCGGCCGAACTACCTAGGACGAGCGAAGCACGTCGAGGTTAGCCCACCGCGGGTCGACCGGCGCCACGCAGTCGCAGGTCGATTCGTTGCGGTCCGTCCCGCAGTGCTGGCAGAGGCCGGCGCAATCGCCCCGACACAAGGGCGCCAGCGGGAGCTCGGGCACCAGGGCGTCGAGCAGCATCGGCTCGAGGTCGATGCGGTCGTCCTCGATCGGGTAGGCGTCCTCGTCGTCTTTGGCGCCGGGCGCCGCCCGGTCGCAGAAGCGCTCCCGGACGGGCACGAAGAGCTCGCCCGCCACCGGCAGCGTGCAGCGCGAGCAGAGCCCTTCCCACTCCGCGCGGATCGTGCCCGCCACCATGACGCCGCCGACGTAGGACTCGAGCGAGAGATGGCACACGACGTCGGTGTTGGCCGGGATCCGGCTGTCGGCCGACCGGAACGGGATGACGACGCCGGCCGCCTCGAGCGGGCCGCGGCACTCCACCTGGACCCGGCTGGCCGGCACCCGACGCAGGCGGGCGACCGAGACGACGAAGGGGTTCTCTGACATGGGCGCCTCCTGGTAGTGGTTCAGTTTCGTCACAACCGCTTCGTAGGTTCAGATCCGTGTCGAGATGTCGGACCTACCGCTACCTCCTCCAGCCGACGGGCCGCCAGCGCGCCGGCCTCGAGACCCTGTTGTCTGTTCAGTGCGAGCTCTACAATGCCGCGCTCGAGGAGCGACGGGGCGTCTGGCAGTGGGAGCAGCGCTCGGTTTCTTATTTCGGTCAATGTCGGGACCTGACCGGGCTGCGGGCCCTCCGACCCGAGGTGCTGGCCTGCGGGGTCACCGTCTGCCGGGGGACCTTGCAGCGCTTGGACCGGGCCTTCGCTGCTTTCCATCGGCGTTGTCGAGGAGGCCAGAGACCGGGCTACCCGCGCTTCAAATCGGTTCGCCGTTTCGACTCGGTCCAGTGGGAAGCCACCAACGGCTGGAGCCTGAAGACCGAACAGCGCCGGCTGGCCCTGTTCGGGATCGGCCACGTGAAGGTGCATCTGCACCGCCCGATCCGGGGCACCCCCAAGGCCATCACGGTGCGCCGGGAAGGTCGGCGGTGGTGGGTGAGCATCCGCTGCGTGGACGTGCCGGCCACCCCTCTCGCCCCGACGGGCCGGTCGGTGGGCATCGACCTCGGGGTCTGTTGGCAGGTGGCCACCAGCGACGGCCTGCTCATCGCGGCGGACCGTCCGCTCCGGCGCAGCGCCGAGCGTCTGGCCGACGCGCAGGGTCACCTGGCCACCAAGCGCCGCGGCTCGGGGCACCGGGCTCGGGCTGCCGCCCGGGTGGCGGCCATCCATCGCTTGGTGGCCAACCAGCGCAAAGAGGTGGCCCACCAGCTGTCTCGGGCGCTCGTCAACCAGTACGACCTGATCGTCCACGAGGACCTGAGAGTGACCAACCTGGTTCGTCGCCCCAAACCGAGAAAGGACGAGGACGGGACCTACCTGGCCAACGGGGCCAAGGCCAAGGGAGGTCTCAACCGCGCCATCCACGATGCCGGGTGGGGGCAGCTGCTGTCGTATCTCGCGTACAAAGTGGAAGAGACTGGTCGCGAGCTGATTGCGGTGGACCCCCGCTACACGTCGCAGCGCTGCTCGTCCTGCGGGCACGTCGAGGCGGCCAACCGGTGCTCCCAGGCCGTGTTCCGATGTCTGGCCTGTGGCTATCAAGCCCAGGCCGATCTGAACGCAGCCCTGAACATCCTGTGGGCCGGTAGGGCCCAACGGGGACTCGTCCCCGTAGAGGGTCGAAACTGACCCACTACCCCTCCTGACTCTGTCTGCTAGGTGGTGTCCTGGTCGAAGAACCCGCTCTCCTCCTGCTCGCCGTCGGCCCCCGCCATCTGCGCCTCCGCCGGGGCGGGGGCGCGCGGCGTCGAGATCGCCTGGAGCTTCTGGCGACCCGAGCGCACCGTGCGCATGATGCGGTCCAGCACGATCTCCATGCCGGCCAGACGCTGGTCGCAGTAGTCCTCGGTCTCGTGGCGCATGCGCCGGGACTCCTCGTTGGCGTCGTCGAGGATCCGCTGCGCGACCTTGTTGGCCTGGCGGACGATGTCGGTGCGCGAGACCATGCGCTCGGCCTGCGCGCGGACCTCGTCCATCAGCGCCTCGGCCTCGCGCGCCTGCTCGGCCAGGAACTCGTCGCGCTCCTTCAGCAGCCAGCGGGCCTGTCGCAGCTCGTCGGGCATCCGCTCCAGCGCGCTCGAGAGCAGGGTGACGACCTCATCGCGCGAGATGAGCACCGAGGCCGACAGCGGCATGGCCTTGGCGGCGTGCACGACGTCGAGCGCCCGGCCGACGAGGGTTTCGGCGTCGAGCCCGTCGAGGCCGTACTCGTCGGACAGACCGTCGTCGGGCTCGGTCACCGGGGCCCCCTCAGAGCCGTCCGTTGAACTTTTCGTCCAATCGGACCGAGACGACCTTGGGCACGAACGGCGAGACGTCCCCGCCGTAGCGCGCGACCTCGCGCAGCAGCTTGGAGGCGATGAAGGAGTTCTGCGGGCTGGTCGGCACGAAGACCGTCTCGACCCCCGAGAGCTGGCGGTTCATCTGCGCCATCTGCAACTCGTTCTCGAAGTCCGACACGACGCGCAGGCCGCGCACGATGACCGAGGCGCCGACGCTCCTCGCCGCCTCGACCACGAGGGTGCTCATCGACACGACGCGCACCCGTTCTAAGTGTGCCATCGAGTCGACGAGCATCTGCTGGCGCTCCTCCAAGCTGAAAAGGGGTTCGGCCTTCTGCGGGTTGCGCAGCGCGGCGACCACCACCTCGTCGAAGAGGAGCGTGGCGCGCTCGACCACCTCCAGGTGGCCGTTGTGCACCGGATCGAAGGAGCCCGGGTAGAGGGCGACGTTCACGACCCCACCACGCTCGAAGAGGGCGTTTGGCGGACCACGGTCACGAGCGTACCGCCGTAGCGCCGCGCCCTGGCTAACAGCCAACCGTCGGGAACCGGGATCTCCTGCTTGGACTCGAGGACGGCCACGTCGGCCTGGAGGTGGGTGAAGAGGCGGTCCCAGTCGCCGAACACGTAGGGGGGGTCGCAGAAGGCGAGGTCGAAGTGGCTGGTCTTCTCCAACCAGGTGGCCACGTCGGCCCGCACCAGTGTGGCCGGCTCCCCGGCCAGGCCGACGGCCGCCAGGTTGGCCCGCACCGCGTCGAGGGCCGCCGAGTCCGAATCGACGAAGGTGGCCGATGCGGCACCCCGCGACAGGGCCTCCACCCCGTAGGCCCCGCTGCCGCAGTACAGGTCGAGCACATGGAATTCCTGGACCCCGCCCATCGAGCCCAAGATGTCGAACACCGCCTCGCGCACCCGGTCGGCGGTCGGGCGGACGGTGGCGGGCAGACGGGCAGACAGCCGCCGGCCCCGGCTGCGGCCACCGATCACCCGCACGCCGCCACCGTAGCTGTGGCCGCGGCCGCGGCCGCGCAGGGTGTTCCCCTCCGGTGGTCGCGCGCGAGCGCGTCAGCTCTTGAACAAGAAGGCCTTCGCCTCCTCGTCGAGCAAGAGCGTCAGCTCGTCGGCCAGGAGCGGGTGCTCGGCCAGGGTGGGGTCCTCGGCCACGATCGCCTCGGCCAGCTGCCGCGAGCCCGAGACGAGCTCGTCGAGGTCGCGCTCGCGGCGCTGCCAGGCCAGCCGCACGTCGCTCCCGCCCTGCTGGCGGCGGCCGAAGGTGGTGCCCATGCCGCGCAGCTCGAGGTCGAGCTGGGCGAGGAGGAAGCCGTCGGTCGTGGCGGCCAGCGCCTCCAGGCGCCGGACGCCGTCGGCGGTCGGCGACTCGCCCAGGAGGTAGCACCAGCTGGCCCGGTCGCTGCGGCCCACCCGTCCCCGCAGCTGGTGCAGCTGGGCGATGCCGAAGCGGTCGGCGTCTTGGACCACCATGACCGTCGCCTCGGGCACGTCGACGCCCACCTCGATCACCGTCGTGGCCACCAGCACCTGGATCTCACCCGACCGGAAGGCGTCCATGACGCCCTCCTTCTCGGCCGTCGACATCTGGCCGTGCAGGAGGCCGAGGCGCACGTCGGTCAGGACCTCCTTGGCCAGCCGGTCGCGCTCTTGGGTGGCCGAGCGCGCGGCGATCCGCTCCGATCCGTCGACCAGGGGACAGACCACGAAGGCGCGGTGGCCCGCCCGCACCTCGGCGCGCACGCGCTCCCAGGCCGCCGCCACCTCGAGGTCGCCGCGCGCCCAGACGGTCTCGACCGGCCTGCGGCCGGCCGGCAGCTCGTCGAGCTGGGTGATGTCGAGGTCGGCGAACACGACCATGGCCGCCGTGCGCGGGATTGGGGTGGCCGTCATGACGAGGAGGTCCGGATCGGCCCCGGCGTCCTCGTCGGTCTCGCCCCTGCCCTTGGCCCGCAGCGTCGCCCGCTGCTCCACGCCGAAGCGGTGCTGCTCGTCGATGACGGCGAGACCGAGCGAGGCGAACCGCACGTCCGAGGTCAGCAGCGCGTGCGTCCCAACCACCAGATCGAGGGCGCCCGAGGCCAGTTGCTCCGCCATCCGCCGCCGCTCGGCCGCCGGCGTGGCGCTCGTCAGCAGCCCGATCCCGAGCGGGCGCTCGCCCCCGAGGCGGCTCGGGTCGACGACGACCAGGCCCTTGGTCAACGAGCGCAGCTCGAGGTAGTGCTGCTCGGCCAGCACCTCGGTCGGGACCATGAACGCCCCCTGGTGTCCCCCCTGGACGGCCGCCAGGAGGGCCGCGGCGGCGACCACCGTCTTGCCGGAGCCGACGTCGCCCTGGAGGAGCCGGTGCATCGGGAGCGGGCCGGCCATGTCGGCGAAGATCTCGTCGGCGGCCCGCC
>DATNIB010000045.1:0-3725 GCA_035604685.1 Acidimicrobiales bacterium
TCCGACCCGCGCCGGCGGCGTCGAGCCGACGCGGGTCCTCGCCACCTTGGAGATGATTCCCGAGGATCTGTCCTGCGGGGTCGTCGTCTGCGCGGCGCGCCTCGGCACCAACGACCTCACCGCCACGGTGGCGGAGTGGACGAGCTCGGGCGTGCCGGTCTGGGGCGTCATCCCCGAGCGCGTCGGCATCGCCGCCGGGCCGGCTGCGCGCCTCTACCCCGAGGGCATGGACGAGTACCAGGCAGTGCTCCGACGCGCCATGCGCGGCCTCCCCCGCTGAGCGTCAAGCGAGCGAGCCGCCCGGCTCGGGATCGTCGGGCGTCCGGTTGACGACCCGGGGCCAGGTGGGATCGCCGAGCTCAGGCCGGCTCGCCAGCCACGGGGCGGGCGGGGGGACGATCAGCCTCGCCAGCGCGTCGGCGATCGACTCGTAGTTGACCCGCCAGCCCTTGAAGTGCCGCCACGCGTCGTCGGGCGTCCGCTCGAAGGGGAACGACACCTGGGTCATCCGCTCGATGCCCGCCAGGAACTCGTCTTGGGTGAGGCGCAGTGCCGCGGTCGGGCGTGGGTCGGGGTCAAAGGGGATGTGGAGGGCCTGGGCCAGCGAACGCAGGCAGCTCGTGCCCATGGCCAGGCAGAGCTTGGCCTGGCGGGGGGCCGACGCCGGGCACAGGCTGTCGTGCAGCGCGGCCGCGTCCAGCATGGCCACCAGGGCGAGCAGCCACGAGCGCGACGGCTCCGGCGAGCGGAACCACATGAGGGACGGGTAGCTCGTGTGGGTCTCGGACACGGCGGCCGCCCAACGCTCCCAGGTGGTGTAGAGCTCGGGCAGCTCCCCCATGGTGCCGAACCGCTGGTGTCGGGTCAGGATCTCTGGACCCCAGGCGGGCGTCCCGGAGCGAGTGGCGAGCAGCGTGACCTCTGTCTCTCGGCTCGAGAACGCGGCGTAGAGCGTGGGCAGGTAGGCGATCTCGAGCGCGATCACGAGCAGGCCCATGCCGCCGGCGACGAACTCGAGCGTTTTGGTGGAGGAGACCTGCTCCCCGCCCACCCCGAGGGTGAAGACGGACGAGCCGGACACCGCCAGCGCGCTGTCGAGCGCGGCGTGGCTCCCCCACCAGATGGTGAGGCCGAACCCGACGACCAGGAGCGCCAGCCAGGCCACGAAGAGGAGCACCATGCCGAGCGGTCCCACGAGCGCCATGACCCGGTCCTGCGCGTCATAGGAGCGGAGGTGGCGAAGCAGGGGGATGAGGCCCTTGGCCAGCGCTCTCGAGATCGACCGCAACAGGCGCGAGGAGGTGGACCGGGGGATGACGAGCGTGGTGAAGACGCTGGCGGCGGTGACCGCCACGATGATGAGCCCGCCGACGAAGCCGACCAGGCGCACCGGCTCGCTCATGCGTTCAGCATCGACGACGGTGTCGGCCGAGCGCTCGGCTCAGGCGTCGCCGCTGGGGTTGCGCTCGGCCCGGAGGGCCCGCCAGCGATGCCAGATGGCAACGGCCAGCGCGACCACCACCAACGCGACGACCACCAGCGAGGCGGCGGTGAAGCCCCGAACGATGCGGTGCCAACCGGTCCCCAAGGCGTAGCCGACCGAGGCGAGGGCCGACCCGTAGATGGCACCCCCGGCGAACGTGCTCAGCGCGAAGCGGACCGGCGGCATCTCGCCGATCCCCGCGACGAGTGAGATGAAGGCTCGCAGCAGCGGCACCATCCGCCCAACGAGCACGGCCGGCGCGCCGACCCGGGCCATGAACGCGGTCGCCCGGTCGATGTCGCGAACGGTGAGCAGCACGTACTTGCCGTGCCGTTCGGCGAGGGCACGGCCGCCGGTGCGCCCGATGACGTACGCGGTGAGCGAGCCCAGGAATTCGCCGCCCACCCCCACCGCGATCACGGCCGCCAGGCTCAGATGGCCCTCGGCGGCCAGCGCACCGGTGAAGCCGAACGTGATCTCGGAGGGGAACGGGATGCAAATGGCTTCGATGAAGGCCACGACGAAGATCGCGGGGTAGCCCCAGTGCAAGAGGAGGTGCTCCACCTCCCTGTTTTATAGCGTGCGCGGATAGGTCCGCACACCACCCTTCTCGGGCGTCCGGCTCACCCTCGACCTGCGAGCAGTGCCGGTTCCTGCTTCCTCGCCGGAGCAGCTCCGACGGTTGCGGGACCGGTTCCACCACCACCGAGGTGGTGGCCAGCGCCGATCTCTCCACAGGCGTTGGTGACCCGGCCTCGTGCTTCGGGGTCCGGGGCCTGGGATGCCGAGGAGCACTCGGCGTTCGCCCAGGCGGCGAGGTTGACCGCGGCGTTCCTGTCCCGATCCATGACAAGGCGGCAGTGCGGGCAGCGAAAGACGCGGTCTTTCAGACCCATCTCGGCCCAGTGCCAGCCACACGACGAACAGGTCTTAGAGGAGGGGAACCACCGGGGCGCCACGAGGAGCTCGGTCCCGTACCAGGCGGCCTTATAGGTCACCATCCGGCGGAACATCGCCCACCCGGCGTCGGAGATGCCTCGGGCCAGGTGGCGGTTGCGGACCAGGTTGGCGACCGCCAGGTCCTCCAGGCACAGCTGGTCGTGGGTCTTGACGAGCGCGCTGGAGCTGCGGTGCAAGAAGTCCATTCGTCGACGGGCGACCTTGGCGTGGATCACCCCGAGCCGGTCATGGGCTTTCCTCCTGTTCTTAGACCCCGGCTGGCGGCGGGCGGCGGTGCGATTGGCCCGGGCGAGCGCGCGGAGGGCGTGCTCGAGGGGGCGGCGCGGCGTCAGCCGCGCCACCTCGGTGCCGTCGGCGCAGGCCGCCACCAGAGCCTGGGTGAGCCCGAGGTCGACGCCCACGAAGCCCCGGTCGGAGCCCGGGTGGTGCCTCGCTGGATGCAGGTCGGGCGCCTCCACGGTCACGCAGAGCCGCACCCCGCCCCGGCGCTGCGCCACCGTGACCTGGCAGATCCGGGCGGGGAGGCCCGCTGGACCGGCGCGAAGGAGCCGGCGGAGGGGCCGGGTGTCTTCTCGCACCCCGATCGGGCCCAGGACCGGCAGGGTGATCGAGCGGAGCTCGGTCCCCCCGACGGTGATGCTCGGTGGGGCCTTCTTCGAGACCTTGCTGCGGAGCCGGAAGGACTGGGTGCCCTGGGTCTTCTTTTGGAAGCCCGGGAACCCGACCCGCCCGGTGGTCCCCTTGGCCTTGGGCGCGGCCCTCGTGGCCCGGGCCAGGTCGACCGCCGCTTCCTCGAAGACCTGGGCGCACACCTGGCGTCGCCAGGCCAACCCGGGCACCAGCGTGGTCTGCGCGTCAGCCCCCACCACGAAGCGCACTCCGGCGTCAGCCGAACGCTTCCAGGCATTGAAGGCGTTGATGAGCGAGTACGCGCTGGTGGGCACTGGCACGCTCGGGTCGGTCTTCTGCTGCTCCTTGGCATCCAACACCAATCGCAGGCACTGGTTGAAGGCGAAGCGGCGGGCCCCGACGTGGCGGGCGATGGCCGTCGTCTGCTCGGCGGTTGATCGGGCGGTGAAGCAGAAGGTGGTGATGCGAGCCACGGCGCCAGGCTGGCCGCCGGTTGTGACAAGGGGGACCTGCCTCTGGTCGCCGGGGAGCGACCTGCTCGAGCGCCTATGCGCTGAGCCTCTTAAGGAGCTTCTTAACCGTGCCTGAACCTTCTTTCATCTTGTCTTCAGGATGGCTCCATACCGTGGGGTAATGGCTCCGACCCGGCACC
>DATNIB010000046.1:0-57739 GCA_035604685.1 Acidimicrobiales bacterium
GCCTCTGGTCGCCGGGGAGCGACCTGCTCGAGCGCCTATGCGCTGAGCCTCTTAAGGAGCTTCTTAACCGTGCCTGAACCTTCTTTCATCTTGTCTTCAGGATGGCTCCATACCGTGGGGTAATGGCTCCGACCCGGCACCACTCCGCGGGAGTGCACGAGCGGGTGGCCCGGAGACGTCGCGACGCCTCATTGCTCCGCGTGGCCACCATCACCCGGACCATCGCGGTCGGGATCGTCGCCACTGTCGGGGCCCTCACCCTCTACGTGAGCAAGGCCCTCCCGGGTCATCACACGGTGGCGGCTGGGGCGACCGCCGCGTCGCCGGCGACCGCGCCATCCCTCACCCCACCGACCAGCGCTCCGGCCGGGACGAGTGCACCGGCCTCGGTCTCGACCGGGGCGAGCGGCGCGTCGCCGGCGACCGCGCCATCCGTCACCCCGCCGACGAGCCCGCCCGTCCGGACGCGTGCGCCGGCCTCGGTCACGAGCGGTGCCACGTGACCCGCTCCGGTTCTCTCAGTCGAGATCCCGCAACGCACTATCGCACCCAGGCACTGGGAACCACCGCCGAGATGCTGGTCGCGGCTTCACCCGCGCTGGCCCCAGCAGTGGCGATCCTCCACGCAGAGCTCGACCGGATAGACCGGGTCGCCAGCCGGTTCCGCTCAGACTCGGAGATCTCGCTGCTCCACGCAGGCGGTGACGGCGCCGTCCCGGTGAGCGCGGACCTCCTTGAGGCCGTGGGCGTCGCGCTGCGCATGGCGTTCGCGACCGACGGCGCCGTGGATCCGACCGTCGGCGGTGCGCTCTGCCGACTGGGGTATGACCGCGACTTCGCGGCGATCGCGGACGGCGTGCCGGGTGCCCTCCCACCCGCCGAACCGATTCCGGGGTGGCGGAGCATCACGGTCGACGCGGTGAACGGCACCATTCGCCTGCCGCCGGGCACGCTGGTCGATCTCGGCGCCACCGCCAAGGCCTTGGCCGCCGACCGCGCGGCAGCCGCGGTGCACGCCGCGCTCGGCTGCGGCGTGCTGGTCTCGCTTGGCGGTGACATCGCCGTGGCGGGTCCGCCGCCGCCGGGGGGCTTTCGAGTCGGGTTGGCCGACGCCTGCACCTCTGTCGATGTCGATGAGGTGGTCGCGGTCTCCTCGGGTGGGCTGGCCAGTTCCGGCGTCATGGTGCGCAGCTGGCGGCTCGGCGACCAGTTGGTCCACCACATCATCGATCCAGCCACCGGGCTTCCGGTGGCCCCGGTGTGGCGCACGGTCTCGGTGGCTGCCGCCACCTGTGTCGAGGCCAACGCGGCCGCGACGGCCGCCATGGTCAAGGGAGCGAACGCGCTCGCGTGGCTCTTCTCTTTCGGGCTGCCTGCGCGGCTCGTCGGGGTCGACGGTCTGGTGTGGCGCATCGCGGGCTGGCCCGCCGATGACGAGAGTCCTGCCCTCGATGTCGCGAGCTGATGAGCGCCGTCCTGGTCGCCACCGTTGGACACGGCGCCACCTCGCTGTGGTATCTCACCCGCGCCACCGGGCTGGTGTCTCTTGTCCTGCTCTCGGCGACGGTGGTGCTGGGCGTCGTCGCGTCGGTCGGCTGGACGAGGGAGCGCTGGCCCCGGTTCCTCTCGCAGGCGGTGCACCGGAACCTGTCGCTCTTCTGTCTCGCCCTCATCGTGGTGCACGTCGTCACGACGGTTGCCGACGGCTACGTCCCCATCGGCTTCGCCGACGCCATCATCCCGTTCCGCTCTCCCTATCGGCCGCTCTGGGTCGGGCTCGGGGCGTTCGCGTTCGACCTCTTGTTGGCGGTGGCCATCACGAGCGCGGTCCGGCGTCGCATCGGCGTCCGGGCCTGGCGCCTGGTGCACTGGCTCGCCTACCTGTGCTGGCCGGTTGCGCTGGTGCATGGCCTGGGCGCCGGCAGCGACAGCCGACTCTCGGGGGCGTTGGTCGTCTATCTGCTGTGTGTCGCCTCGGTGGTCGGCTCGGTCGGCTGGCGCCTGGTCGCCGCCAACGGCACGCCCCCTCGTTGGCGCCTCGGCGCCGCGACCACCGGGCTGGCCGCGCTGGTGGGAGTCGCCGTCTTCGCGATCACCGGCCCCTGGCGACCCGGGTGGTCGCATCGGGCGGGCACCTCGAGCGCGGTGCTGGCGCAACTGAGCGCGGCCCAGGCCGCCGGTGCCGCGTCGTCGGGGGCGTCCGCCCCCTCGGCGGCCCCCTCGACGACCCCCACCACGATCCCTCCGCAGGCGGCGGGAGCCATCCCGGCGTCGCCGTTCTCGAGTGCGGTCAGCGGCACCTTCTCGGTCACCGGACCCGACACCGCGGGACAGGTGCAGGTGGTCCTGTCGATGCGGTTGCAGAGCGACGGCCTGTCCTTGGTGGTGACGCTTGACGGCCCCGCCCGCCAGGGTGGGGTGGCGATGACGTCGAGCAACGTGGTCCTGGGCAGCCAGCACGGCGCAGTGACATTCCTCCAGGGCTCGACGATCGGCGCCACGGTCAGTGGATCGGGGAGATCGGAGCGCCTCACCCTGCAGCTCAACCTCGATCGGGCCACCGACACGCTCACCGGCACGGTGGCGGGGACCACCGGGGCCGTGGGCGACGACGGTGGAGGCACCGGACGGTGAACGGACCGAGCCACCGAGACCCGCCGCCGGGCGAGGCACTGCCGCGCCTCCTGGCCGGTCTCGGACCCGATGGCGGGACGCTCGCGATCGGTGAGCATCTCGCACGGTGGGGAGTGCCCGATCTCCGAGCCGCCCGCACCGATCTGGTCGATCGGCTCGAGGCGAGCGGCCTGCTTGGTCACGGCGGGGCCGCGTTCCCGGTGGCGACCAAGTGGCGGTCGGTCGGCGCCGGCAGCCGGCGACGGCCGGTGGTGGTGGCCAACGGGGCAGAGGGGGAGCCGGCCAGCGCCAAGGACGCGCTGCTCCTCGCGCGCTCCCCCCATCTCGTCCTCGACGGCGCCTCGCTGGCCGGCGTCGCCCTCGGGGCGTCCCGCGTCGTCGTCTACGTCCCGGAGCGCTTGGTCCCCGGGGTGCGACGAGCCGTCCACGATCGGCACCACCACCGACTGGATCCCGTCGGGATCGAGGTCGTGGGTGCCCCGGACCGCTTCATCGCCGGCCAGGAGACGGCGGTGGTGAACGCGCTGAATGGCTCCCCGGCGGTCCCCTCCTTCGCCGGGCTGCAGTCGATCCGATCCCGCGGGGTGGGTGGCCAGCCGACGCTGGTTCACAACGTCGAGACCCTGGCGCACGTGGCCCTCATCGCACGCTTCGGCGCGCGGTGGTTTGGGACCCTCGGCACCGCGCAGTTCCCCGGAACCACCCTGCTGACCGTGACCGGCCGGTACGAACGGCCGATGGTCGTCGAGGCCCCCCTGGGTGCGCCGCTCCGAGAGGTGTTGCAGTTGTCGTCCGGAGCCAAGGACGAGTACGCCGGAGCACTGCTGGGGGGGTACGGCGGCACCTGGGTGTCGGTGGGCACGCTGCTCGACCTCGAGCTGAGCGAGACCTCGGCCCGCCAACACCAGGCGGTGCTGGGTCCCGGGGTGGTCGTACTCCTCCCGCGTTCGGTGTGCCCGCTGGCGGAGGTGGCCCGGGTCACCCGGTACCTGCAGGAGCAGGGGGCCGGCCAGTGCGGACCCTGCGTGCACGGACTCGAAGCCCTCGCACACCAGATGGGAGCGCTCGCCTTTCACCCCAAGGCACTGCGCGGGAGGATCGACCAGGTCCTCGAGCTCTGCGGTCTGGTCGAGGGTCGGGGCGCCTGCCGCCACCCCGACGGGGCCACTCGCCTCGTCCGCAGCGCCTGCAGCGTGTTCGCGGACGAGGTGGCCCGCCATCTCCGGCACGGACCGTGCCAGCTCAGTTCGAAGCCGGCGTTCCTGCCGCTGCCCGCTCCTCGAGCGGTGCACAGCGGCCGGCAGGCGGTCCGGGTGTCATGAGGCGGAAGATATCCCTCCTCGTCAACCCGACGACCTGTGACGGTCGCGGCTTGTGTGCCGAGCTGTTCCCCGAACGTATCGGGATGGATCCCTGGGGGTACCCGATCGTGGCCGGAGAGGACATCCCACCAGGGCTCTTGGACCACGCCGAGCGCGCCACGCTGTCCTGCCCCCGCATGGCCCTCCACCTGATCGAGCGGCGCGTGTGACCATGAGCACGCCGCGCCGCGGCGCCGGCAGCGGCCCCGGACCCGGTGGCATTCGGGCGAGCCAATGAGCAACTTCCCGCCCGACGTCCACCCCGACCAAGAGGTCACGAAGTCGCGCGCCGGTCGTCGCGCCGACGGTGGTGTCGAAGGCAACGCCCGCCTCACCGGTTCGCTGGCGGCGGTCCTGCTGGTCCTGTTGGCGGCCGAAGGGGTGACCGTCCTGCAGGTCAGGGCGTTGCTGACCCCCCATGTCTTCATCGGGATGCTGCTGGTCCCGCCGGTGCTCCTCAAGATGGGGAGCACCGGCTGGCGCTTCGTCCGGTACTACGTCGGTGCGCCCGCCTACCGGCGAAAGGGCCCACCGCCCGCCCTGCTCCGCCTGCTCGGCCCGGTCGTGGTGGCGCTGACCGTCGCCGTCTTCGCGACGGGTATCGCGTTGCTGTTCGCGCCGGGTGGGTGGCGCTCCCAGCTCCTCCTGCTGCACAAGGCCAGCTTCGTCGTGTGGCTGGTGGTCATGGCCGTGCACGTGCTCGGGCATCTCGTCGACACGGCTCGGCTGGCACCCCGAGACTGGGTTCGGCGGACTCGGGGCCAGGTCAAAGGGGCGGGACTGCGGCAGTGGGCCGTAGCATCAAGCATGGCCGTCGGTCTGGTCCTCGCCGTGCTGGTGGTGCCTCGGGTCGGCCCGTGGCTGTTCACCGGCCAAACCGGTCACCAGTAGTGTCCGCCCGGTCGACTGTCGACGACGCACCGATCGACGCGGACGAACTCCCGGGCACCGCCCCTCCCGGGATGCGGCGCGCCCGCCGGAAGAAGGCCAAGAACCGGCGCCGGCGTCGACGGGTGCTCTTGGTCGGCGCGCCGATCCTGGCCGCCCTCCTCATCTGGCTGGCGATCTCTCTCGGTGGTGCCTTGACCAACCCCAGCTTGGGTAGCTCGTTCGGGGCGCGTCTGGCCGAGTGGACGCGAGAGCACGGCGGGGCCAGCTTCGTCAACTGGGTGGAGAACGAGTGGTACTCGCACCACCCGCCGCCGGTGGGCGGCGCGCCGCCCAAGGGGGCGATCCGGGCGCCGCACAAGGCCCCAATCGTGGTCGCCAAGGGTCCGGTGCATCTCCCGCCACCCGCGCCCATCACCCCGTTCGCCAGCCCGGCCATCGCCGGTGAGGGCCAGTGGTCACCGGTCGGACGGCCGGTGCGGGGCATACCGGCGGTCTACGAGACCACCCTTCGCCCCGACGCGGTGCACACGAGCTACGTGGTGGGCGTGGCCTGGATGGACTCGGAGCTGCTGAAGGCGACCCTTTACTCGGGCAGCCAGATCCCCGGCGGCGGCCCGTTCTCGAACACCGCCCCGATCCAGCCGACGGCGGCCGGAAGCCTGGTGGCCGCCTTCAACGCCGGGTTCCTCATGTCTCAAGCCAACGGCGGCTACTACACCGACGGCAAGACGATCATTCCGCTGCGCCCGGGCGCCGCTTCCTTCGTCGTCTACCGGAACGGTTCGTCCACGGTGGGCCAGTGGGGTCGCGAGGTGTTCATGACCTCTGACGTGGTGTCGGTGCGCCAGAACCTGGAGCTGCTGGTCGACAACGGCCAACCGGTTCCCGGACTCAACGCGTCCGACACCACGCAGTGGGGCAACACCCTCGGCAACGCGGTGTACGTCTGGCGCTCGGGGCTCGGGGTCACCGAGGACGGCGCCCTGGTCTACGTGGGGGGCCCGGGCCTCAACATCGTCGACCTGGCCACCCTGCTGGCCCGGGCCGGCGCCGTGCGGGCGATGGAGCTCGACATCAACACCGACTGGGTGAACTTCAGCACCTACCAGCTGAACCCGCCGACGACCTCACCGGATCCGACGAACAGCGCCCTGCTGCTCCCCGGCATGTCGGGAGGACCTAGCCGTTACTTCCAGTCCTATTGGGCGCGAGACTTCATCACCATGTCGTCGGCGTTCGGCAGTTGAGGCCCCCCGAAGATGGGAGCGGCGGGAGCACCGCGCCGGACGCCGTAGTGGGTCTCGAGCGACCAGGTGGCGTCCCCGGGGAGGGTGCCGCGACGTCCTCCACCCGGTCCACCCTCGGCCACATCGTCCGGACCATGCGGCCGCGCCAGTGGACCAAGAGTCTGCTGGTCTTCGTGGCGCCGGCGGCGGCCGGGGTGCTGGACCATCGGACCGCGGCCCTTCGCGCCTTGGCGGCGTTCGGGATCTTCTGCGTCGCCGCCTCGGGTACATACCTGGTCAACGACGCAGTCGATGCCGAAGCCGACCGCCGCCATCCCGAGAAGCGGCACCGACCGGTCGCGGCCGGCGCGGTGTCGGCGATGCTGGTGGCGCAGGTTGGGGCGGTCCTCCTCGCGTCGGCCGTCGTCGCGGCATGGTTCGTCGGTCATTGGCAGCTGGTCCTGGTGGTCGGCATCTACGTCACCGTGTCGACCGCGTATTCGGTCCGACTCAAGCGGGAGCCGGTGGTCGAGCTGGCGGCCGTGGCCTCGGGGTTCGTGCTCCGGGCGATCGCCGGCGGCGTCGCGACCCACGTGCCACTTTCCAACTGGTTCCTCGTGGTGACGTCGTTCGGCGCGCTCTTCCTCGCCACCGGCAAGCGGGCGGCCGAACACCTCCGCCTGGGTGAGGACCGGGCCGCCCATCGGGCGGTGCTCGCCGCGTACACGCCTTCGTTCCTGCGGTCGACCCTCACGCTCACGGCCGCGGTCACCGTCACCGGCTACTGCCTCTGGGCGTTCGAGCGGACCGGCATCGCGTCGCGGGCCGGCCACCACTTCGTCTGGATCCAACTCACGGTCGCTCCGATGATCCTCGGGGTGCTCTACGTGTTGTGGTTGCTCGACGCCGGCCGGGGTGGCGCCCCCGAGGATCTGATCCTGCACGACCGCTTTCTGCAGTTCCTGGGGGTGGTCTGGGTCGCGCTGTTCGCGATCGGGCTCTACGCGTGAACCCCAGCTCCCAAAGCTCGTCCCCCACGGTGGTCGCAGACGCGGCGCGACCAGAGGCTGGTCCCGGGGTTCGCCAGCACCCAACTCCGGCCGCCCCCCTGGGCCCCGGGGTGGCCCAGCTGCTCAGGGGCTGGGGGCGAACCGCGCCGTCCTTCGGGCGCCTCGTCCGGCCCGAGGATGCCCAGGCCCTGACCGAGCTCCTCGCTACCCGCCCGTCGGACGGGCCCCAGGGCGGCCAACCGGCCGGCGGCCTGATCGCGCGAGGGCTCGGGCGAAGCTACGGCGACGCGGCCCAGAGTGGCGGCGGCATCGTCGTCGACACGGCCGGCTTCGACTCGATCGGCCCCGTCGACCCCGAGACCGGCATCGTCGAGGTCGGGAGTGGGGTCAGCCTCGACGAGCTGATCGCTCGGTCACTGCCGCTCGGGTGGTTCGTGTCGGTGTCGCCAGGAACCCGCTGGGTGACCGTCGGCGGGGCGATCGCCGCCGACGTGCACGGGAAGAACCATCACCGCGACGGCGGCTTCTGCTCCCACGTGACCAGCCTCACGCTCGCGACCCCGACGGGGACGCGGGTGGTCGGCCCCGACACCGACGCCGAGCTCTTCTGGGCGACGGCCGGCGGGATGGGCCTGACCGGCGTGATCACCGGGGCGACCCTGCGCCTCACCGGGGTCGAGACGTCTTGGATGGTCGTAGACACCGAACGGTTTGCCGTGCTCGACGACCTGATGGCGGTCATGGACGCCTCCGATGCGTCGTATCGGTACTCGGTGGCCTGGGTGGACTTCTCGCCGGGGCACCGGGGTTTCGGCCGGGCCGTCCTCACGCGGGGCGATCACGCGACCGCGGGCGCACTCGGTCCGGCCCGGCGCGAGCGGGCCGTCGAGGTGCCCCACGCCCCGCGGTTGCGAGTCCCGGTGCTCGCACCGCGCTGGCTCGTGAACCCGGCAACGGTCCGCGCGTTCAACGAGGTGATCTTCCGCCGTTCCCCGCGGCGCCGCCCGGGTGCCCTCCAACCGCTCGCCTCCTTCTTCCATCCGCTCGATGTCGTCGCCGATTGGAACCTGCTCTATGGCGCCCCCGGATTCGTCCAGTACCAGTTCGTGGTGGGTGCCGCACAGGCCGAGGCGGTGCACCGGACGGCGGCGATGCTGCAGGCGGCCCGGGTGTCGTGCTCATTGGCCGTACTCAAGCGATTCGGTCCGGGCGATCCCGGGCCCCTCTCCTTCCCCATGGAGGGCTGGACCCTGGCCCTCGACTTCCCCGCCGGTCAGGAACGACTGCCGGCTCTCCTCGACCAGCTCGACCAGCTCGTCGCGTCCGTCGGGGGACGGGTGTATCTGGCCAAGGACGCGCGGCTCTCGCCCGAGCTGCTGGCCGTCATGTACCCGGCGGTCGGGAAGTTGGCGGACGTCCGCCGACGCGTCGATCCGGATGGCCTGCTCGGATCGGATCTCACCCGTCGCCTCGGCCTGAGCGGTGCCCCCCGTGAATGACGCGTTCGGCCGTCCGCAGTCGGTGGTGGTGCTCGGTGGGACCTCGGAGATCGCCGGCGCACTGGTCGACCTCCTGGTGGCCGACCGGTGCCGGACGCTGGTCCTGGCCGGCCGCGACCGGGAGGCTCTGACCGCCGCGGCCGCGCGAGCGCGGTCGGGCGGAGCGCAGCGGGTCGAGACCGTGGTGTTCGACGCGGCCGACGTCGCCGCCGCGGCGGCGGCCGTCGCCGAGTCCTTCGCGGCGGCCGCCGAGGGCGTGGATCTGGTGGTGGTCGCCCTCGGTCTGCTGAGCGAGTCGCCCGCCGATGCCTCGGAGCCGTCGCGGGTGGTCGAGTTGATCACTGCGAACTTCACCTGGCCGGCGGCGGCGATCGGCGCCGCGGCCGAGCGCCTGCGGGTCCAGGGCGGCGGCCGGGTGGTCGTGCTGTCGTCGGTCGCCGCCGTCCGGGCCCGTCCGGCCAACTTCATCTACGGGTCGGCCAAGGCCGGACTGGACCGGTTCGCCCTCGGGCTCTCAGAGGCCCTCCGGGGCTCGGGTGTGCTCGTCCAGGTCGTCCGACCAGGCTTCGTCCGCACCAAGATGACCCGCGGCTTGCGCCCCGCCCCGTTCGCCGTCGGGCCCGAGGCCGTTGCCGCGGCCGTCCTGCGTGGCCTGCAACGGAACGAACCGGTGATCTGGGTGCCACCCGTTCTGCGGTGGTCCTTCGTCGTCCTTCGTCTGCTCCCCGGTCCGATCTGGCGGCGGCTGGCTCCCAAGTAGCCGGGCGCAGGGCGGCGGCGGCCGGCGCCGGACACGATTCGACCGACCTCGCGCTGCAGGCCTGTGGCAGAGTTGGCGAGAGACCGCGTGCAGGGGGTTACATGAAATTCACCTGGTTCAACCTGATGCCCTGGCCGCATCTGCCCGACGACTTCCGGCAGAACCATCGCTCCGTCTGGGTCGACATCGACAGTCGCCTGTTCGATCCGGCGAAGGCGAACACCATGTACCACGAGTACATGGACCAGCTCGAGTACGCCGATTCGCTCGGCTTCGACGGCATCGGCGTCAATGAGCACCATCAGAACGGCTATGGCCTGATGCCGTCCCCCAACATCATCGCGGCGACGCTCGCCCGGCGAACCTCGCGCGCGGCCATCTGCGTGATCGGTAACTCCATCGCGCTGTACAACCCGCCCATACGGGTCGCCGAGGAGTTCGCCATGCTCGACTGCATCTCGGGCGGCCGCCTGGTGGCCGGCTTCCCAGTGGGGACGCCGATGGACACCAACTTCTGCTACGGCCAGATCCCGGCGCTCACGAGGGACAAGTACGCCGAGAACCACGACCTCATCATCAAGGCGTGGACGACGACCGAACCGTTCGCCTTCGACGGCAAGTACAACCAGCTGCGCTACGTGAACTGCTGGCCCCGGCCAATCCAGCAACCGCACCCGCCGATCTACATCCCGGGCGGTGGTTCGATCGAGACCTGGGACTTCTGCCTCGACCACGACTACAACTACTCGTACCTCTCCTTCACGGGGTATCTGCGGGGCAAGGCGCTGCTCGACGGCTACTGGGAGCGCGTGGCGGAACGGGGCAAGGACGATTCGCCCAACCGCGCCGCGTTCGCCCAGGTGATCTGCGTGGCGGACACCGACGCCGAGGCGGAGCGGCTCTACGCCGAGCACATCTTGTACTTCTACAACCGCTGTCTCCACGTCTACCCGGGCTTTGCCGACCCTCCCGGCTACCGGACGATCAAGACCATCAAGGCCGGTGCCATGAGCCAACTCACGGCGGCCGCGATGCGCGACTTTCAGAGCCTCACCTGGAAGGACCTGGTGGAGGGCGGGCACGTCATCGCCGGCAGCCCCGCCACGGTGCGGGACCGGATGACCGAGATGATCCAGGGGCTCCGCATCGGGCACGTCTTCTGCCTGCTCCATACCGGTAACCAGCCCGACTGGAAGACGCGGTACTCGACCGAGCTCTTCGCCACCCAGGTGATGCCCGAGTTGCACAAGCTCTGGCCCGAGTACGAGGGCGACGACCGCTGGTGGATCCATCCGCTGGAGGATCGGGTGGACCCGACCGCTGGGTCGCCACTGAAGCCGGCCTCGGTGCCGGAGGTGATCCGGTGACGGTGACCACCGACCGGGTTCGAACCCGGCGCGGCGCGGAGTGCGCGGTGCGGAGCTTCGGTGACCCCTCTGACCCGCCGATGGTGTTCCTGCACAGCGCGGCCGGCACCGTCGGCGACGACGCCTTCCTGCTGGCCACGGCCGCCCACGGCTATCGGGTGCTGGCGCCCGAGTGGCCGGGATACGGGTCATCCACCGGAGAAGAGCTGCTCGAAGACATGTTGGACTTCTCGCTGCACGGGTGGGACGTCGTGAACGGGCTCGGGTTGGAGCGAGTGGTGCTCGTCGGCCACTCGATGGGGGGGATGATCGCGGCCGAGATGGCGGCGTTGTGTCCCGACCGGCTGCGGGCGCTCGTGCTCGTCTCGCCGAACGGGCTCTGGGACGAAAACCACCCGGTTGTCGACCTGTTCAGCCTGCTGCCGTTCCAGTTCGCCGAGGTGCTCTTCGCGGACCCGGTGGCGGGCGCCGCGCTCTTGACCGGCGGCCTGGACTTCACCGACATGGAGGCCCTGACCGAGTTCTTCGTCGGGAACTCCCGGCGGCTCGGCACCGCCGGCAAGATCCTCTTCCCGATTCCCAATCGACGCCTGTCCAAGCGCCTCTACCGGGTGACGACGCCCGCGCTCATTGCCTGGGGCGACGCCGACCGGTACATGAACCCGAGCTACGCCTCAGCCTGGCAGGCGTCGCTCGAGGACGCGACCGTCGTCTCACTGGCCGGTGCCGGGCACATGGTTCCCTTCGAGCGGCCCGAGGAGCTGGCCGCCGCGGTCGGCGACTTCGTCCGTCAGCATCCCTGAGGGTCGGGATGCCGGGGGTGGCGGGGTCGGGGATCCGGGCTCGCTCCCCGCGGGGCCGGCACACGAGCGCCCGGTGAGCGCGACCCCGCCTTCGGCCGAACCGGGCGGCCGCACCCTCACCCTCGACGAAGCGTCCGTCGACCCCGATCCGATGACGCAGCTGTCCGGTTGGCTGGAGACCGCCCGGGCGGCCGGTGAACCGATGCCCGAGGCGATGGCGGTCGCCACGGCGACGCCCGACGGGCTCCCGTCCTCCCGGATGGTGCTGCTGCGCGGCCTCGACGACGGCGGACTCGTGTTCTTCACCGACCGGACCAGCGCCAAGGGCCGGGACCTGGCGGCGAACCCCGTCGCCGCCGCGCTCTTTCACTGGCTCCTCCCGGTGCACCGCCAGGTCCGGGTGACCGGCGAGGTGGCGGAGGTCGACGACGGACGGTCGGACGCCTACTGGCGGTCGCGCCCGACCGGGGCTCGTCGCAGCGCGGCTGCCAGCCACCAGAGCGAGGTGATCGCCAGCCGAGCGGCGATCGAGCGGGAGGTGGCCGAACTGGCTGCTGGCTTCGACGAGGCGACCGGGCCACCGCGGCCTCCCCGATGGGGCGGCTACCTGATCCGACCCCGGGTCGTCGAATTCTGGCAGGAGGGGGCCGATCGCCTGCACGACCGGCTCCGCTTCCAGGCGGACGCCGGCCGCTGGCGCATCGAGCGGCTGTCGCCCTGACCCCCGCCGGCGGTAGTTGACGTTAACGTCAACTGTTCGGTACGGTCCGGGGATACCCAGACGCCCGCGGCTCTCCTTCAACCACGCCTCCCCGACCGGTAACGGCGCCCGGCCCTCTGCGACGAGCTTGTCGTCACGGGCCGCCCTGAACGGGAGCGCCGAGCGTCGGTCGGACCGCTACAAGTGGATCGCCCTCATCAACACCACCATGGGCACGCTCATGGTGGCGATCGACGGCACGATCGTCCTCATCGCCATGCCCGACATCTTCCGGGGCATCAAGCTCAACCCCCTCCTTCCGGGGAACAGCTTCTATCTGCTGTGGATGATTCTCGGCTTTCTCGTCGTGACGAGCGTGCTGGTCGTCAGCCTCGGACGATTGGGCGACATGTACGGCCGCGTGAAGATCTACAACCTCGGCTTCGCCCTGTTCACGTTCTTCTCGCTGCTGCTCACGATCACCTGGATGTCGGGGACGGACGGGGCGACCTGGCTCATCGTGATGCGGGTCTTCCAAGGGGTGGGCGGAGCCATGGTGTTCGCCAACTCGTCAGCCATCATCACCGATGCCTTCCCCTCCAACCAGCGGGGCATGGCGCTTGGGATCAACGGGGTGGCGGCCACCAGCGGCACGTTCATCGGACTGGTGCTGGGCGGTCTCTTGGCGCCGGTCAACTGGCGGCTGATCTTCCTCGTGTCCGTGCCGATCGGCCTGTTCTGCACGGTGTGGGCCTACACGATGCTCCACGACGTGACTCCACCCCGCAGGACATCGGTCGACTGGGCCGGCAACCTCACGTTTGCCCTGGGGCTCATCAGCATCATGGTGGGGATCACCTACGGGATCGAGCCGTATCGCAACCACTCCATGGGGTGGACCAGCCCGACGGTCATGGGCGAGCTCGGCGCGGGCGTCGCGCTGCTGATCGCCTTCTCCGTCATCGAGCGCCACACCCGCGAGCCGATGTTCCGCCTGCAGCTGTTCCGCATCCGGGCCTTCACCGCCGGAGTCGTGGCCAGCTTCCTGTCGGCCGTCGGCCGGGGCGGGCTCATGTTCATGCTCATCATCTGGCTGCAGGGCATCTGGCTGCCCCAGCACGGCTATGACTTCGCCCGCACCCCCTTGTGGGCCGGCATCTACATGTTGCCCCTCACCGCCGGGTTCCTCATCGCCGGGCCGATCTCGGGGGTGCTGTCGGACCGCTACGGGGCGCGGCCCTTCGCCACCGGCGGGATGCTCTGCACGGCCACGGCCTTCTTGCTGCTCGAGCTGCTCCCGATCGACTTCGGCTATTGGACGTTCGCGCCGTTGCTCTTGCTCATGGGGCTGAGCAACGGCCTGTTCATGTCGCCCAACCGGGCCGGGGTGATGAACAGCCTGCCCGCCGAACACCGGGGGGCCGGTGCCGGCATGTTGAACACGTTCCAGAACTCCGCCCAGGTGCTGTCGATCGGGATCTTCTTCTCGCTCATGATCATCGGGCTCTCCGGGGTGCTGCCGACCAGCCTGTACCAGGGACTCGTGCACCAGGGCGTCTCGGCCCACGTCGCCAGCCGGGTGGCACACCTCCCGGCGGTGTCGACGCTGTTCGCCGCGCTCCTCGGATACAACCCGATACAGCATCTCCTGGGACCCTCTGTGCTGGCCCACCTGCCCGCCGGGCGGGCGGCAGTCCTCGAGGGCCGCTCTTTCTTTCCGGGCCTCATCTCCACCCCGTTTCGCCACGGCCTGCACGCCGCGTTCGACTTCTCCATCGGGGCATGCCTGCTCGCCGCGGCGGCGTCGTGGATCCGGGGCGGCCGCTACGTCTACGCCGAGGCGACGGCCGAGGTGCCGGAGGCCCTCGCCCCCGCCGTCCCGGTAGCCGAGGAGGCGGTTCTGTGAACGTGCAGCCCCTGGACAGTGAGGGCGCGCCACTTCGCATAGGCGAACTGGCCAAGCGGGCCGGCGTGACCACGCGCACGCTTCGCTATTGGGAGGAGTTCGGCCTCGTCAAACCGACCGACCACCTGTGCTCGGGGGAGCGGCGCTACCTACCGGCCGAGCTCGAGCGGGTGGCCCACATCCGCGAGCTGCAAGAGCTGCTCGGGCTCACTCTCGCCGAGATCCGTATCGTGCTCGAGTCCGAAGATGCCGTCGAACGAGCGCGGAGCGCCCGCCTGGCCGGCGCGTCGCGGACCCGGCGGCTGGCCCTGATCGACGACGCCATCGAAGCCCACTCGCGCCTCATCGAGCGGATGGACGACCGGCTGGCCCGAATTGCCGTCTTTCGCGACGAGTGGCTGGACCGGGGCGAGCGCATGAGAGTGCGGTCGGCAGAGCTTCGATCGGAAGTGGACGCCGCCCGACGGGATCGCCCAACGGTGGGTTCTCCCCGGACGTCCAGGAGGGCCTAACAATCCAACGACGGGTCCACCATGGATGGCTCCGTCAAGAGATCGACGTTCTCGAAGTCCCGCAGACCCCTCGGATGCTGACGCGCATCGCGCCGGTCAGGACGTGAACACTCGAAGCGTCTCCCAACCCCGAACCGTCGAGGTCGGGGCCAGCTTGGCCCGGCTGTAGTCGACCTCCCAGTCGGGGAAACGCTTGAGCACCTCCTCGAGCGCGATCCGGCCCTCGAGCCGCGCCAGCGCGGCGCCGAGGCAGAAGTGGATGCCGTAGCCGAACGTGAGGAGTTGGCCGATATTTCGGTGGATGTCGAACGTGTCGCCATCGGGGTAGCGCCGGTCGTCGCGGTTCGCGGACCCGACCAGGAACAGCATCACGCTGCCCTCCGGCACCGTCTGGCCGTACAGCTCGACGTCGCGCGCCACGTACCTGGCCACATGCGGCGCCGGCGGCTCGTAGCGGAGGATCTCCTCGATCGCGTTCGGAATGAGCGACGGATCCTCGACGAGCTGACGGCGCTGGTCGGGGTGCTCCGCAAGTACCTTGCCGGTCCAGCCGATGAGCCTGGTGGTGGTCTCGTTGCCGGCACCGGCGAGCACGTTTACGTAGATCACCACCTCCTCGCGGCTCAGGCGTCGGACCGTTCCCGTCTCGTCCTCGAACTCGGCGGTCAGTAGTTGGGTCATCAGGTCGTCGGAGGGGTGCGCCGCCCGCCAGGCGACGTACTCCTCGAGGCCCGCGCCCGGGTTGAAGCCGCGCGAGAAGTCCTGGGGCTGGCCCGGCTCGGTGCGCAGGCTCGCGTCGACCTGGTCCCGGACAGCTTCTTGATCCTCCTCGGGGATACCGAGGAGCATGCCGATCACCCGCATCGGCATCTGGGCGCCAAGATCGCCCACGAAGTCGAACTCGTTGGCGCCGACCAGGGGATCGAGGGCGCGGGCGCAAAACTCTCGGATCTGCGGCTCGAGCGCGTTCATCTTTCTCGGCGTGAAGACCCGCGACAGGAGTTGGCGGTGGACCGTGTGGACAGGCTGGTCCTCAAAGATGAGGGTGCCCGGTGGCATCTCGACGTTGGCTTTGATGAGCTCGAGGATGCCGCCCCGACCCGAGATGTAGGTGTGCTTGTCGACGAAGCCCCGCTCCACGTCGTCGAACCGGCTTACGGCGTAGAAGTCGTGCGTCTCGTTGTAATAGAGGGGCGCCTCCTCCCGCAGGCGACGGAAGACCGGGTAGGGGTCGGCGTTGATGTCGACGTCGTAGGGGTCGTAGTAGACGTTGCTCGGACTGCCCACCGTCACGACCGAACCTTCTTGCACGGTCGGCACTACGTCCATACCAAGAACTATGACACAGGCACGCCTGAGCGGGCCGTCGACAGCCGGGTCGAGGTGTGTGCTGGGGCCGATCAGCTCCATGGGCCCGGCCGGCCACTGTTACGGCAACGACCCATGGAGTTGTTCTCGGGATCAATGCAGATCGAGCCGGTCTACCGAGTGGGGTCGAGGCCCATTGGTGGACGCCGAACCTCGAATCGTTCCACGCCGTTTACCTTCCCCGAGCACTCTCGGAAGTTCGTTTCGGTACGCCTCTCCGGCAACGGCCTGCACGCATAGCCGTCGATCTGTGCACCCGGCACGGCCGTGGTGGCGTGCACGAGAATGAACGATCAAGCCCCATGATGACCGGAGGACCCCTCGGCGGGTCCCGTCAGACCGAGGTCGCGTGCTATTTTCCGCGGGACGCTCGTCGGGAGGGTAGGACAGTGGACGGGTATGTGTTGCGAGATGCGCCGGGCTGGACGTTCAAGGCGAACGGCCGCGACAACCAGGGACGGCTCGATTTCTTCGTTGCAGAAATCGCCTATCTGACGGGTCCGCCCTTGCACGTCCACGCCGCGCAGGAAGACTCCTTCTACGTCCTCCAAGGCGTACTGACCCTCCAGCTGGGCGACGACGTCGTGGAGCTTGGTCCGGGCGACTTCGGGACGGCCCCGCCCGGCGTTCCACACGCCCCCACGAACGCGCACGCCGACCAAGGTGCCTGCCGGGTGATCAACCTGTTGACGCCCGGCATCGGCTTCGACAGTTACATAGGCCAGGTCGACCAGGTCGCCGCGACGGGCGACCACGACGCCCTAGAGCGGCTCCACGCCCAGTACGGTGTCACGATTGTCGGTCCGCGCTTGGCCGATCGACTCGGACTCTCCTAGTGGCGCTCGATCAGGCTGCTCGCTGATCTGGACAGGTTTGCCGTGGTTGCAGGATGCGGTGTTGCCGGGCTGCGGTCCGCCCCGGCTCGAGGCCGGTGCTGCCTTGCGGCTACGCGGATCGCCAGCCGAGGCTGCTCCCCACAGAACGCCGGTCGCTGTCGCCGCCGACCCGGCCCCGTCGCCTGAACCTGGTCAGGTGGCCGATCCGCTGATCGGGGGAGCCGACGAGCCAACCTTGCCTGCCTGGGCCATGGCGCCGGCATAGATCACCAGGCTCAGCGCGGCCAGGCAGGCCATGTCCCACCACAACGGGATCACGCCCCGGCCGCCCGTGAGGACGTGCTTGAAGGGCCCGGCCCCGCCCAGGATGCCACCGCGACCGAAATTGCCGAGGTAGGAGACGACCGAGAGGCCGACCAGGTAGGGGAAGAGCCACCAGGCCGACGCCCACTCAATCCGCGGCGGCTCAAGGTCCAAGTGGAGCGAGCGGGACAAGCCCATGAGGCCGTAACCGAGGAGCAGGGCGATCATCAGAGTCGAGACGGTCTGCCAGCCCGACCAGTAGGCGATGAAGGTGGCAAAGACGAACGATGCCGGGGTGAGTAGGCCGGCCACTGGGAGCCGGTAGGGCCGGTCCAGCTCGGGCCGGGAGCGCCGCAGGGAGCCGAGCGCCAGGGGAGCGCCCGCGTACATGAGCACCACGGCGCCGGTCACGACGCTTACGAGCTTGCCCCAGCTCGGGAAGGGCAGCAGGAAGAGCAGGCCGAGCGCCGCGGACATGATCACCCCCCAGAGCGGGACGTCGGTGCGCTCGTCTTCGACCAGGAAGAGCTTGGGCACGTAGCCGTCCCTGCTCAGCCCGAAGCTGAGCCTCGATGCCCCGGTCAGGTAGAGCAGACCGGTTCCGCTGGGCGAGACCACGGCATCGACGCGCATGATCCAGGCCAGCCAGACCAGGCCGACCAAGCTGGCTAAGACGAAGAACGGCGCCCTTGAGAGATGCGGGTCTGCCGCCAGCCCCCTCCAGCTGGCGTAGTGCAACAGCAGGGAGGGCGGGAGGGCGCCGATGAAAGCGACCTGGACGGCGATGTAGATCACCGTGCAGCCGAGAAAGGCACCGAACACGGCCCGGGGAAGGTCCCGCTGGGGGTGGGTGCTCTCGCCGCCGACCTCCAGCGCCCCCTCGAAGCCCAAGAGGGCGAAGGCGATGCCACCGGCCGTGATGGCGCTGAGGATGGACTGGGTCGGCCCAGCCCCGCCGTGCACGAAGAAGCCGCCCTCGGCGGTGAAGTTGTGGAGGTGGAAGCCGGCTGCGATCAGAGCCGCGGCGGTGAGGGACGGGATGGCCAGCTTGAAGACCGTGATCGCCGAGTTGGCCCGAGACAGCAGGCGGATGCCCAGGAGGTTCAGCGTGACGAAGGTGCCCATGAGCACGACGGCCACGAGGTAGCCCGAGGCGCTGAGGGTCCCCTGGCTCGCGTTGTAGAGGCCGCTGGCCCAGGAGTTGGTCGACAGGTACTCGATGGCGGCGAGCACCTCGATCGGCGCGATCGTCGCCGCCTGGACGTAGGAGAACCAGCCGAAGGTCGCACCGGCCAGGCTCCCGAAGGCGTGGTGGGCGAAGCGGCCGGGACTTCCGCTCTCGGGGAACATGGCGCCCAGCTCGGCATAGACCAGGGCGAGCGGTGCCATGAGGAGCGAGGCCAGCAGCCAGCCGATGAGCGCAGCGGGTCCGGCGATGGTGACCGCGACGAACGCCCCAAAGAGCCAGCCCGAGCCGAGCGTCGTCCCAGCCGAGATCCAGAGCAGGCCGAAGAAGCCGACGTCCCGGCGGAGCCCCTCGGCGGTGCGGTCTTCCACGGGCCGCTACCGGCAACTGGTCGCCGCTGGGCGATCGAGACCTGAACCCGCTATCGAGCGCGATGCGGGGATTCCCCTTGGGCGATCGGTGGTGGCCTGCGGCTGAGGCCTTCCTCGTCCGATCACGTCTCTAACCCTACGAGGGTCCGGAACTGGCGGGAGATGTGCTGCCTTCGGACAACACTCTCTTGGCTGAACTGAATTGTTGGGCGCACGACGCTCACGCCCCTCAACCGAGCGGAACGCGCGCCCCTTCACGCGCACCGAACACGGCAATACGTGTATTCCCGTGTGTCCGATTCCCGATGCTTCCCAAGACGTCCCAGGGACCCATTTGAGAACTGGATCGTCTTCCAACGAGGGCCGACCCAAGGGGTTCGAACGTCGAGCGTTACTTGGGTCGGGAAGTGGATGCCCGACGGCCCCTCTGACCTGGGGTAAACGTTTCAAATCTGTCAACGAGTGGAGGCGATGGGACTTGAACCCACGAACCTCTTGACTGCCAGTCAAGCGCTCTACCAGCTGAGCTACGCCCCCGGGATGCGCGGCCACGATACCAGCCGGCCCAGCGGGCCCTTCTCGATGAGCGGCCCAACCAGGGCGTATGGGTCGTCCGAGGGACGAGGCGCCACCGCTTAGCATCGGGCGATGGCCCAACCCTACGACGTGACCGCCGTGGAGGAGAAGTGGCAGCGTCGGTGGCGCGAGGAGGGCACCTACGAGGTCGAGAACGACGACCCGCGGCCGCCGTACTACGCGCTTTGCATGTACCCCTACCCCTCGGGCCCCGCGCACCAGGGCCACATCCGGAACTACACGTTCGGTGACCTGGTGGTCCGCTACCGGACGATGCACGGGTACGCCGTGCTCTCCCCGTTCGGGTTCGACTCGTTCGGGCTGCCGGCCGAGAACGCGGCGATCCGCACCGGGACGCACCCCCGGGTCTTCACCGAGGCGCGCATGGCCGAGCTCAAGGCCTCGCTGATCCGCCTGGGCGCCGTCTACGACTGGCGGCGCGAGATCACCAGTCACGACCCGGTCTACATCCGCTGGAACCAGGTCATGTTCCTCCGGTTCTTGGAGGCGGGCCTCGCCTACCGGGCCAAAGCCCCGGTGAACTGGTGCCCGGGCTGCCAGACGGTGCTCGCCAACGAGCAGGTGCTGGCGGACGGGACCTGCGAGCGCTCGGGCGACCTCGTGACCAAGCGCGACCTCGAGCAGTGGTTCCTGCGCATCACCTCCTACGCCGACGAGCTGCTGGACGGCCTCGACGGTCTCGAGTGGCCGGACCGAGTGAAGGTCATGCAGCGGAACTGGATCGGCCGGTCCGAGGGGGCCGAGTTCGATCTGCCGGTGCTTGGGCACACCGCGACGGACGGCTCCCCGCCGGCGGTGCGCGTCTTCACCACCCGGCCCGACACGAGCTTCGGGATGACGTTCGCGGTGATGGCGCCCGAGCACCCGCTGGTCGATGTGCTGACGACCCCCGAGCACCGGGAGGCGGTCGACGAGCTCCGCCAGCGCGCCGCGGTGGCGACCGAACGGGAGCGGACGGCAGCGGTCGAGGAGGGAGTCGGCTACGACAAGCGCGGCGTGTTCACGGGAACCTCGGTCACCAACCCGTTCAACGGCGAGCCGGTCCCCCTCTACATCGCCGACTACGTGCTCATGGCCTACGGCACCGGGGCGATCATCGGCGTGCCGGCTGAGGACGAGCGGGACTTCGCCTTCGCGGCGGTCCACCAACTCCCGGTCATCCGCACCACCCGGCCGCCCGAGGGCTTCGAAGAGGCGGGCGGGGGCGCCTACCGCGGCGACGGCGAGAAGATCAACAGCGGCTTCTTGAACGGGCTCGACGTCCCGACCGCCAAGGAGCGCGCCATCGAGTGGCTGGAGACCGAGGGGTTCGGACAGCGCAAGGTCAACTACCGGCTGCGGGACTGGCTGGTGTCGCGACAGCGCTTCTGGGGTTGCCCGATCCCCATCGTGTACTGCGAGAACGACGGGATCGTGCCCGTCCCCCTGGACCAGCTGCCGGTGCTGGCGCCCGACGATGTGGAGTTCCGGCCCAACGGCCAGTCCCCGCTCTCGTTCCACGAGGGCTTCGTGAACACCACCTGCCCGCGCTGCGGCGGTCCGGCCCGGCGCGAGTCGGACACCATGGACACCTTCGTCGACTCCAGCTGGTACTTCCTGCGCTTCTGCGACCCGTTCTCGACCGACGTGCCCTTCGACCCGCGGGCCGCCGCCCACTGGATGCCGGTCGACAACTACATCGGTGGCATCGAGCACGCCATCTTGCACCTCCTCTACGCGCGCTTCTTCACCCGGGCCCTCATCGACCTCGGTCTCGCCACCGGCGTCGGGCGCGAACCCTTCAAGCGGTACTTCGCCCAGGGGCTCATCCGCATGGACGGTTCCAAGATGTCCAAGTCACGCGGCAACCTGATCACCCCGTCGGCCTACTTCGAGCGGGTGGGCGCCGACGCGCTCCGTCTGTTCCACCTCTTCGTCGGGCCGCCCGACGAGAACTTCGACTGGACCGACCAGACCGATGAGATCATCGAAGGCTGCGGCCGCTTCCTCTCCCGGCTGTGGCGCCTCCTCGACGCCGACGCACCGACCCGCCGAGGGAAGCCGACCGAGCGGGATGGGGCGGTCCGGCGGGCGACGCACCGGTTCATCCAGGCGGTGGGGAGCGATCTCGAGCGCTGGTCCTTCAACACGGCCGTGGCCCGCTGCATGGAGTTCGTCAACCTCTTGACGCGCGACGCGGCCTCCGACGACGGGCCGCACGCGGGGGTGACCCGGGAGGCCCACGACGCCCTGCTCCTCGTGCTGGCGCCGATGGTTCCCCACATCACGGCCGAGCTGTGGGAAAGGGCCCACCCGGGAGAGCCCGCCGTGCACGCCCAGGCCTGGCCCCCCTTCGATCCCGAACTGGCCAAGGAGGAGTCGGTCACCCTGGTGGTGCAGGTGAACGGCAAGGTCCGGGACCGGATCGAGGTTGATCCGGCGATCGATGCCGAGGCCGCCGAGCGGCTGGCGTTGGCCGCTCCCAAGGTGCTCGACGCGCTGGCCGGCCGTCCGCCCAGCCGGGTCATCGTCCGGCCGCCCAACCTCGTCAACGTGGTGGCGTGACGACCGGCGCACCGCTCGGGAGCGCGACCCAAGAGGCGCTCTTCGCGCTCGACGTCGCCGAGGCCCCCGCGACACGGTCCCGACGGCGGGGTCGCCGGGGCTCCGACGGTCCGGTGGCGCTGGTCACCTCGACGCCCCCCGTCGAGATCCGCACCAGCAAGCGGCGTCGCAAGACGGCCACCGCCTACTGGAGCGAGGAGTCGATCGTGGTGGTGCTGCCGGCCCACGTCCGGGGGACGGCCAAGAAGGAGCTGGTGGACTGGCTGGTCGACCGCGTGCTCACCAGTCGGCCGCGCTCACGGGCCTCCGACGAGGTCCTCTTCGAGCGGGCCCAGACGATGGCCGACCGCTATGTGCCCGGCGCGCGGTGCCTGTCGGTCCGGTGGGTGACCAACCAGGCGCAGCGCTGGGGGTCGGCCACGGCGGAGACCGGCGACATCCGGCTCTCCGACCGCCTGCGGGGCGTGCCCGACTGGGTGCTCGACGCCGTGCTGGTGCACGAGCTGGCCCACCTCGTGCACCCGGACCACTCGGCCGCCTTCCACGCCCTGGCCGACCGGTACCCGCGGCAGGCAGAGGCGTCGCTGTTCCTCGACGGGTTCGCGCTCGGACTGGAGGCGCCGGCCCGGTCCGCGCGCTGAACCGCGGCCCGGCCCGGGCTCAGTGGCCCCGGAACCCCGCCAGCAACTCCTGGAAGTGCTCGGGCGCTATCCGGTAGGGGGTGTAGAAGCTGAAGCGGTCGATCAGATCGCCGAAGCGCGCCACGACCCGGGCGGGGACCTCGTCGAGCGGGGCCACCACCGCGAACGCGTCGAGCATCTCGTCGTCGATCAGCTCGCCCATGGCCACCCATTGGCCCTCCTTGGACAGCCGGTTGAGCTCTCCGCTGAGGTCGCCCCAGCCGTGGAGGTCGAGGACGGCTCGGTAGGCGGGGGTGGACCCATAGAAGGCGATCTGCGCCTTGGTGGCGCGCGCGGCGTTGGCCAGCGCCTCCTCGGTCTCGCCGGTCACGACGAAGCCCGGGTACGACACCTCGAGATCGGCCCGGGTCTTGCCGGCCTTCGCCGCGCCCCGTTCCAACGCGGGCAGCGTCACTTCGCGCAGGTACCGCTCGGTGGTGAACCCGTGGACGATGAGCCCGTCGCCCGCCTCACCGGCGACCTCGGTCATGAGCTCGCCCACCGCCGCCAGCAGGATGCTGGGATTGCCGAACGCGTTCGGGCCGGGGTTGAAGAACGGCGTCATCAGCGTGTGGGTGTAGAACTCGCCCCGGAAGTCGAGCTTCGAGTCGTTGGCCCACGAGTCCCAGATGGCCCGGATGCCGAGGATCAGCTCGCGCATGCGCGGTGCGGGGTGCGACCACGGCATCGAATAGCGCTTGGTGATGTGCGGCTTGATCTGGGAGCCGAGTCCGAGAATGAACCGCCCCTCCGACAGCGTCTGCAGGTCGTTGGCGATGACCGCCAGGGTCATGGGATTCCTGGCGAAGGCCACCGCGATGGCCGTCCCGAGCTGGATCCGCTCGGTGGCCGTCGCCGCCACGGCCAGCGGCAGGAACGGGTCGTGCCCGGTCTCGGCCGACCAGACCCCGTCGTAGCCGAATTCCTCGGCCACGCGCGCCATCGCCGGTATCTCGGTGGCGTTGAAGCCGATCCCGCCGTCGACCTTCATGGGTGCCTCCTCACTGGTCCTCGCCGCGCAAGAACCGCTCGAGCTCGGCCGCGATCTCGTCGCCCGAGGGGAGATCGTCGAGGCCGAGCGGGTTGCCCTCCGAAGCGTCGAGCGTCGCCTCGAGCTTGTGCACCATCGCCAGGTGCTGTGGGTTGCCGGCGATCACCTCGTCCACCTGGCGCCGGGAGCTCTCGGCGGCGCGGCGCAGCCCCGAGGAGTCGAGCGCGAGCCCAGACAGCGCGGCCAGGCCGTCGACCAGCGCCGCGCTGGCGTCGGGGTACGGCATGGCGGCGACGTAGTGCGGCACCCGGGCCCACAGGGTGATGGCGTCGATGCCCGCCGCGCCGAAGCCGAGCTCCAAGGCCGCGGAGACGCCGGCCGGCACCTCCAACTCCCCCTGGACCACGCCCACGCGGGCCACCAGCTCCTGGGACCGCTCGGGGGCGGTGGCGGCGAGCTTCACCGGGCGCGTGTGGGGGGCCGGCGCCGGGAAGGCCCCGAAGGCGACCGCCAGCCGCACGCCGTAGGTGCGGGCGATCTCGACCACGGCGTCGACGAAGCCCCGCCAGTGGAAGTCGGGTTCGGGCCCGATGAGGAAGAGCATGTCGTTGCCCAGCAGGTCCTTGGCGATGCGGATCTGGGTCTTGGGCCAGGTGAGCTCCGTGGTCACCCCGTTCACGACGTGGGCGACCGGCCGACGGGCCCGCTGATCCAAGAAGTGGTCGCCGTCGAAGGTGATGAGGACGTCGTCGTCATAGGCGCCGGCCAGCAGGGCGGCGACCGCGGTGGCCGAGCCCAGCCCCGCGTCGACCCAGCCGTCGAGGGAGATGACCAGGACGGGCTCTTTGAAGGTCCGCCGGAGTTCAACCTGGTAGAGCGAACGCTCCTCGGGACTCACCGCTCAGCGCGCCGCCAACGTCGCCGCGGCGGTCGTCGCCAGGCGGCGGACAGAGGCCGGGTACATGTCGACCGGTGCGGAGTCGCCGGCCCCCGCGCCGTTCAGATAGCGGCAGTAGACGCCCTGGAGGATGCAGGCCAGCTTCCAGTACCCGAACGCGGTGTAGAAGCCGACATCGGACACGTCGCGCCCCGAGGTCTTCGCGTAGCGGGCCAACACCTCGGCCTTGGTCGCCATGCCGGTCGACGAGGTGGCCGAGACGCCGGGCACGGCGTCGGGGTCCGAGCCGTCGTTCCAGTAGCACATGAGCACGCCGACGTCGGCCATCGGATCGCCCAACGTGCAGAGCTCCCAGTCGAGGATGGCGCGCACTTTTCCGTCGTCGCCGATGACCGTGTTGTCGAGGCGATAGTCACCGTGGACGATGCTGACGCTCTGCTGCTCGGGGATGCTCGCCGCCAGCTCCGCGCCCACCTCTTCGACCAGACCGTCGTAGTTGTCGCCGTTCACGATCATGTCGCGGAACTGCTGCAGCCAGCGGCGGATCTGCCGGTCGATGTAACCCTCGTGTCGGGCGAGGTCGCTCAGTCCTACGGCCTCCACGTCGACCGCGTGGAGCGACGCCAGCGTGTCGGCGATGCTGTCACCGATCGATCGAACGGTGGCCTGGTCGAAGGCCTTGGTCACGGCCCCCGCCCCCCGCAGTATGTGTCCGTTGACGAACTCCATCACGTAGAACGGTTGCTGATTGACCTCGGGGTCGGTGCACAGCCCGATGGTGATCGGCACCGGCACGTCGGTCGGCCCGAGCGCGGTGATGATGCGGTACTCGCGGGACATGTCGTGGGCCGTGGGCAGGACATGGCTCACGGGCGGCCGCCGTAGTGCCCATTCGTGCCCCGCCTCGTCGGTCACCTTGAAGGTGAGGTTCGACCGCCCGCCCGCGATCAGGGTGAACTCGAGCGGCGGCTTCACGTCTGGCACGTTCCCCTCGAACCAGGTGGTGACATTGGTCTGGTTGATCCCCCGGATATCCATCGTCCCGACGCTAGCGGCGGTACGTCACAACCGCTTTCTAGGTTCAGGTCCGTGTCGAGATGTCGGACCTACCGCTACCTCCTTCAGCCGACGGGCCGCCAGTGCGCCGCCCTCGAGACCCTGCTGGGGGTCCAGAGCGAGCTCTACAACGCCGCCTTGGAGGAACGCCGGGGCGCCTGGCAGTGGGAGCACCGCTCGGTCACCTTCTTCGACCAGTGTCGGGACCTGACCGGGCTGCGGGCCCTGCGGCCCGAGGTGCTGAGCTGCGGGGTCACCGTCTGCCGGGGAACCTTGCTTCGGCTGGACCGGGCCTTCGCCGCCTTCTACCGGCGTTGCCGGCAGGGCCAGCAACCGGGCTATCCGCGCTTCAAGTCGATGCTCCGCTTCGACTCGGTCCAGTGGGAGGACACCGACGGCTGGAAGCTCAAGACCGAACAGCGCCGGCTTGGCCCTGTTCGGGATCGGCCACGTGAAGGTGCATCTCCACCGCCCGATCCGCGGCACCCCCAAGGCCATCACCGTGCGCCGGGAGGGGAGGCGGTGGTGGGTGAGCATCCGCTGCCTGGAGGTGCCGGCCACCCCCCTCTCCCCGACCGGCCGGGCGGTGGGCCTCGACCTCGGGGTCACCTGGCAGGTGGCCACCAGCGACGGTGTGCTCGTCGCCGCGGACCGTCCGCTCCGGCGCAGCGCCGAGCGGCTGGCCGAGGCCCAGCGAAACCTGGCCACCAAGCACCGGGGCTCGGGACACCGGGCCCGGGCGGCCGCCCGGGTGGGGGCCATCCATCGCCTGGTGGCCAACCAGCGCAAGGACGTGGCCCACCAGCTGTCACGGGCGCTCGTCAACCACTACGACCTGATCGTCCATGAGGACCTGCGAACGGCCAACCTGGTGCGACGCCCCAAACCGAGAAAGGACGAGGACACCGGGACCTACCTGGCCAACGGGGCCCAGGCCAAGGGAGGTCTCAACCGCGCCATCCATGACGCCGGGTGGGGGCAGCTGCTGTCGTATCTCGCGTACAAACTGGAAGAGACTGGTCGCGAGCTGATTGCGGTGGACCCCCGCTACACGTCGCTGCGCTGCTCGTCCTGCGGGCACGTCGAGGCGGCCAACCGGTGCTCCCAGGCCGTGTTCGATGCCTGGCCTGTGGTCATGAGGCCCAGGCCGACCTGAACGCGGCCTCAAACATCCTGTGGGCCGGTAGGGCCCAGCGGGGACCCGTCCCCGTAGAGGGTCGAAACTGACCCACTACCCGTGCGCCAGGTTCGCGAGGCCCCCCCGGCCCCCTGAGCCTGGCCCTGCCGGCCCGGCCCGGCGCGGGACGTCGGCGGCCGGCCGGTCTGCGATCATTGGGGCATGGCGGTCGACATCGATCGGGTGCTCATCGTCGACGACGAGCCCTACATCACGGACCTGCTGTCGGCCGGTCTGCGCTTCGAGGGCTTCGCTGTCGAGGTGGCGGCGACGGGCACCGAGGCCCTGCAGAAGGCCCGCACCACGCACCCCGACCTCGTCCTGCTCGACATCATGCTGCCGGACCTCGACGGCACGGAGGTCTGCCGCCGGCTGCGCGAGAGCGGGGACAAGGTCCCGGTCCTGTTCTTGACGGCGCGTGACGGCACCGAGGACAAGGTGGCGGGCCTGGCCATCGGCGACGACTACGTGACCAAGCCGTTCAGCCTGAGCGAGGTGGTGGCGCGCATCCGGGCCGTGCTGCGACGCACCCGCAACGGCGACGACGCGACCGGCCGGTCGCTGCGGCTGGGTGACCTCGTGATGGACGTGGAGGGCCACGAGGTCTGGCGCCAGGGCGTGCCGATCGAGCTCACGGCCACCGAGTTCAACCTGCTGCACTTCCTCTTGGAGAACCCCCGGCGGGTGGTGTCCAAGTCCGAGATCCTGGACAACGTCTGGGACTACGGCTTCGAGGGCGACCCCAACATCGTCGAGACCTACATCAGCTACCTGCGCAAGAAGATCGACGAGTTCGACCCGCCGTTGATCCAGACCGTGCGCAGGGTGGGGTATGCCCTGCGCCTGCCGCGCACGTGATCGAGTGGCCGGGGGTCGTCCCCGGCGACCAGGAGCGGGTGCGGGCGCCCGTGCGGCTGCGCCGCCGACTCACCCTCACCATGGCGGCGCTCCTCATCGTGGCGCTCTCGACGGCCAGCATCGTGACCTACACCACGGTGCGCTCGTTCCTCCTCGGCCGCCTCGACGCACAGCTCGACGTGGCCCAGCACGTGGCGTTCGTCTACCTCGCGGCCCAGGCGCGGGCGGGACACGTGCCGAGCGAGCGGGTGCTCGACAACCGCGTCAGCCCCGACGTCTACCTGCTGCTGGTGGGCGCCGACGGCTCGATCCTGCTCAATCGGCCGTCGGGGTCGACGATCCACCCCGATCCGCAGCCGGTCCTGCCGAGTGCGCTCCGGCCGTCATCGACGCCCCGGCAGCGGACCTTCGGGCGGCGCGGCGGCGTGTTCCGCCCCGAGCCCGACAGCTTCACGGTGGCCGCCCGCGGCGACCCCCTCGCCCAGTACCGGGCGGCCGCCCTGGTCGTGCCCCAGGGCGTGCTCGTGACCGCCGTGTCGCTGAATCCGACCAGCGCCACGCTCAACCTCCTCGTCGACGTCGAGCTCGGCGCCTCGCTCGCCGTGCTGGTGGCGGTCTGCATCCTCGTCTTGTGGACCGTGCGGCGGGGGCTGCGGCCGCTCGAGGACATGGCCCGGACCGCGGGGTCGATCGCGGCGGGTGACCTGCACCAGCGGGTCCCGGTGGACGACGGCCAGAGCGAGGTGGGCCGGCTCGGCCAGGCCCTCAACGTCATGCTGACCCGCATCGAGGCGGCCTTCTCGGAGAAGTCCGCCTCCGAGGCCCGCCTGCGCCAATTCGTGGCCGACGCCTCCCACGAGCTGCGCACGCCGCTCACCTCCATCCGCGGCTACACCGAGCTTCTGCGCCGGGGAGCCTTCGCCGATGAGGAGAGCGTTCGGCGCGCGCTGTCACGGGTCGAGCGCGAAGCGATCCGCATGGGCACCCTCGTCGACGACCTGCTGCTGCTGGCGCGCCTCGACCAGGGCCGCCCGCTCGAACGGGTGCCGGTCGACCTGCGCAAGGTGGGCGCCGACGCGGTCGACGACGCCCGCGCCGTCGAGCCGCTGCGCCCGGTCGAGCTGGTGGCGCCCGACCCCGTGGTCGTGCTCGGCGACCCCGACCGGCTGGGGCAGGTGGCGCACAACCTGGTGCGCAACGCCCTGGCCCACACCCCGGCCGGCACGCCGGTGCGAGTCGACGTGGGCGTGAGCGGGGGGATGGGGCGGCTGTCGGTGAGCGATCGCGGCCCGGGGCTCGACGCCGAGGCGAGGGCGCGGGTGTTCGACCGCTTCTACCGGGGCGACGTGGCGCGCACCGGGGAGGGGACCGGGCTCGGGCTCGCCATCGTTCAGGCCATCGCCGAGGCGCTGTCGGGCACTGCCACGGTCCGCTCGTCACCGGGCGCCGGCGCCACCTTCAGCATCGAGCTCCCGCTCGGTCCACCGAAGGGGAGCCCACGCGGGGCCCCGACCGAGCTCGGGCGGGCGGGCGGGACCGAGCCCGCGCCGGATGCGGCGGGGCCGCGCCAGCTCACGAGCTGAGGAGCTCGCCCGACCCCGGGGCGACGGCCTCGAGGACGGGCCGGAGCTTCAAGGTGGTCTCGTCGAGCTCGGACTTGGGGTCGGACCCGGCCACGATCCCGCCCCCGCCCCAGAGGCGCACGCGGCCGTCACCGAGCAGGGCCGAGCGGATGCCGATGACCCAGTCGCCGTCGCCCGCCCGGTCGACCCAGCCGACCGGCCCGGCCCAGCAGTCCCGCGCCACGACCTCGGTCGAGCGGATGAACGCCTCGGCCGCTTCGTGGGGGAGCCCGCCGACCGCCGCCGTCGGGTGCAGCGCGGCCACCAGGGAGAGGACCGAGTCCGGCCCGGCGCCCGCTGGCCGCAGCCGGCCGACGATCCGGGTGCCCAGGTGGGCGACGGTGCGCAGGGGCACGAGCGACGGCGCCTCTGGGACCTCGAGCCGTTCGCAGCGGGTGGCGAGCACCGCCGCGATCTGCTCGACCACCAGCTGGTGCTCCTCGCGGTCCTTGGCCGAGGCGAGGAGGCGGCCCGACGCCTCGGCGTCCGAGGCGGCCGCGCCGTCCAGGCCCACCGTCCCGGCCAGCGGGTGCGACACGACGGCGTCACCCCGGCGCGACACGAGCAGCTCGGGCGAGGCGCCGACGAACCGCCCGTTCGGCACCGGCTGGACGAACGCCGTGCAGGAGGGCTCCTGGCGATGGAGCCGGCGGGCCACGTCGCCTGCGCCGGGGACGACCGGCAGCTCGAGCGTGAGGCAGCGGGCCAGCACGACCTTGGCCAGCCGGCCGGCGGCGATGGCCCGGACCGCGCTGGCCACCGCGTCCACGTGGCCGCGGGGGCTCGGATCGGCCCGCAGCGTGATTGCGTCGAGCTCGACCGCGCGGCGCGCCGGGGCGGGTGGAAACTGCGCGGCCACCCAGGTGGCCGAACAGACATCGGGCACTTGGGGGTCCCGGCCCACCGCGGTCACCCAGGCCCCCGCCGCGTCGCAGCCGTAGAGGAGGGCGGGGACGGTGAGCCGGCCCGGCGCGGCGCGGTCGTAGGGGAGGGCGCCCATCGCCAGCGGACCGGTGCCGGGCCGGCCGACGGCGTCGTCGGCGTCGATCGCTCCCAGCACGGCGCCGGCCGCGCCGGCCGCGTCGCCCACCAGGCCGTCGGCGAGGCCGACGGCGGCCGCCTCGCCCAGGCCCACCAGCGTCAAGGCCTCGCTCGAGTAGAGCGAGCCGGCCGCGCCGAGGAGGGTGAAGGGATCGAACGTGGCGCCCGCCTCGACGGGGCGGGTGCGCGCGCGGAGCCCGCTCACCGGCCCCGCCCCGTGGCGTCGGCCGGCAGCCCGGTGCGGGTGGCGGTGATCACCTGGCTCAGCCCGCCGTGCAGCAGTCGGCGACCGACCGTGGAAAAGCCACTCTGTTGGAGGAGTCGCCGCAGCCCCGCCTCGTCGGGCAGGTAGGCGACGGACCGGGGGAGGTAGCGGTAGGCGTCGCGGTCCGAGAGCAGGCCGCCGATCCGCGGCACCACGTGGTCGAACCAGAGCCCGAAGCCGAGCCGCAGGGGTCCGGGCTCTGGCTCTGCCACCTCGAGCAGCGCCACCCGCCCCCCGGGACGCAGCACGCGCGCCACCTCGGCCAGGGCGGCCGCCAGGTCGCGCAGGTTGCGCAGCGCGAAGCCGCTCACCACCCCGTCGACCGACCCGTCGGCGATCGGCAGCAGCTCGGCGTCCGCCTGCACGGCGACCGGCGCCCCGCGCGCCCGTCCCCGGGCCAGCATCTCCCAGCTGAGGTCCACACCCACCACCCGGTGTCCGGCGCGGCGGGCCAGGCGGACGAGGTCGCCGGTCCCCGAGCCGAGATCGACGAGGCGCGAGCCGCTCGGCAGGGCCAGCGCGTCGAGGGTGCGGCGGCGCCACCGCTGGTCCAGTCCGCCGGTCATGACCCGGTTCACGAGGTCGTAGCGCGGCGCGATGGCGTCGAACATGTCTCGCACCGCGGCCCGCTTGGCGGCCCCGGTCGGCAGCGGGTCCACAACTGGTGGGGTGGCGGTCCGCGACCGGCGCGCCGTCATCGTGGCGCTCAGCGGTAGAAGCGGTAGACCACCTGGGCGGCGCAGGATGGCTTGGCGGCGTCCTTCACCTCGAGGACGACGTCGAGGGTGACCTGGACCCCGCCGGACACGTCCTCGACGCCGGCCAGCGTGGCGCCCATACGCAGCTCGGCGCCGACGGGCACCGGGGAGGGGAAGCGGACCTTGTTGGCCCCGTAGTTCACGCCCATCGACACCCCTTCGACTGCGAACACCTGGCCCATCAGCGCGGGCACGAGGGACAGGGTCAGGTAGCCGTGGGCGATCGGACCGCCGAAGGGCCCGCTCTTGGCCCGTTCGGGGTCCACGTGGATCCACTGGTGGTCGCCGGTCGCGTCCGCGAACTGGTTGACCTGTTCCTGGGTGATCTGCCGCCAATCGCTGTAGCCGAGGTGCTGGCCGACAAGCGACTGCAGGTCATCGATCTTGGCGACGGTGGTCATCGGGGCTCCTTGCGGGACGCGTCGAGGTCCCGGCTGCGCTTCGACGTTAGATCAACGTCCCGGTCGCGCCCCAACCGGCCCCGCTCGACCTCATTTGAACCAGATGCGCTGGTAGTGGCGGCTTTGCGGATGGAGGAGCAGGACGATCAGCAGGATGGCGAAGGCCAGGACGAGGATCCCGTTCAGGTTGTGCTCGAAGGTGACGAAGGCGATGGCCTGGCCCACGACGTAGATGCTGGCGGCCACCACCGCCAGGCGGTACCCCCACTTGCGGTCGTTGGCGATCCCGTAGGCGCCGACCGCCGCCACGATGAGGATGAGCGGCAGCGCCGCACCGAGCGCCAGGTAGAAGAGGCTGAACGCGGCGTTGAGGTAACAGAAGAGCACTGCGCCCTGCAGCGTCTGGGGCTGGGCGGGATCGAAGAAACGGCGCGTCTGCACGCTTTCATCCTGCCACGGGGTCCGGTGGAACCGGTCGCGTAGAGTGCGGGCAGCCCGGGGCGACCCGGCGCAGGCGGGAGCACACGGGTGAGCGACGCACCGAGGATCGAGCACCGGCACCGGGAGCTGCGCGGGGGCGCCGCGCGGGCGGCGGTCTTCGGGTTCAGCGACGGGCTGGTGACCAACGTCTCGTTGATCCTCGGCGTCGCCGGCGCCCACCCCGCGGGGTCCTTCGTGCGCCTGGCCGGGATCGCCGGCCTGGTGGCCGGCGCGTTCTCGATGTCTGCGGGGGAGTACGTGTCGATGCAGGCCCAGCGCGAGCTGTTCCAGCGCGAGCTCGACGTGGAGCGCCAGGCGATCCGCCAGAGCCCCGTCGAGGAGAAGGCGGAGCTCGTCCAGATCTACGAGCAGCGCGGCATCGACCCCGAGGTGGCGCGCGACCTGGTGGACGAGGTCATGCAGGATCCCGAGCTCGCCCTCGAGACCCACGCCCGCGAGGAGCTCGGCATCGACCCCCACGCGCTCGGCGTGCCCCTCCAGGCCGCCGGGTCCTCCTTCGGGACGTTCGCGGCCGGGGCCTTCGTCCCGCTGCTGCCCTGGCTGATCACGTCGGGGAATGCGGCGATCGTCGCCTCGATAGCCGCCGCGGCGGTGGCCGCGGTGGCGACGGGGGCGCTGCTCGGCACCCTGAGCGGTCGATCGATGTGGCGCACCGCGCTACGCCAGCTGGCCATCGGGGTGGTGGCGGCCGGCGTCACCTTTGGTATCGGCCGTCTGGTCGGGTTGGGCACCGGGCACTGAGCGCGGCGCCCGCGTTCAGCGGGGCTCGAGGCGGGCGACGTAGCTGCGGTCGGCGTGGTCGACCCGGAAGCCGAGCGAGCGGTACAGGGCGACCGCGGCGCCGTTCGCCGCGTCGACGTAGAGCATCCCGGTCTGCGCGCCGGCGCGGGCTAACCAGTCGAGGCCGGCCACCGTCAGGCGCCGGCCGAGGCCCCGCCGTTGCGATCGCGGATCGACGGAGATGACGTAGATCTCACCGACGACGGATGCCCCGTCGCGATGAACCTTCGTCCAGCACGAACCGATGATCCGTCCGTCCTCCTCGGCGATGAGAAAGCCGGTGGGATCGAACCACGCCTCGGACTCGCGCGCCGCCAGTGTCGCCTCGTCCCAGGCGCCCTGCTCGGGGTGATCGGCGAAGGCGCGCGCGTTCACCGCCAACCACGCGGCCTCGTCGATCCCGGGCACAAAGGCGCGCACCGGCAACGCCCCGAGTTCGTCGGTCGCGGCGATCGGCAGGTCCACCCGCAACTGGAGCAGCTCGCGCTCTGGGTCAAAGCCGAGTGAGCGCGCCGCCGCATCGTCCTCCGGAGTGGCCTGCGCCACCCAGTAGCGCAGGATGCCGCCGCCGCGCCGCTGCACCTCGCGACGTGCCCCGGCGACGAGGAGGCGGCGCGGGTCGTCCCCCCCGAGAAGGTGCGTGGCGCGGTGGGCCGGATGGACGACGACCTCGAGCCCGAACCCGTCGGACGCGGGGGCGAGGAGCGCCAGCCCGACGAGGGTGTCGGGACCGTCCGGGGTGGGCCCTCGCAGCAAGAGCGCGAGGAACGGCCCCTTGCCGCGCAGCGCGAGTCGTTTCTGCTCGCCGAGCGGCTGGTGGTCGTCGGACCGGTGGGCCGCGTCGAGCAGGGCCTGGAGCTCGACCGCGTCGGGCGGCGGTGCCTCCAGGACCTCGATCGAGTGCGCTGACACGTTCGGCAGGCTAACGGTGTCGCCGGTCCCGGTAGCGTGCCCAGGCGATGTCCCGCCCAACTCTTCGGCCATGACGGCCCCGCGTGGGGCCCGCCAGCGGGCGCCGCTCGTCGTCGAGCGGCTGGCCGCCGAGTACCGCGGCTCGGCCCGGGAACTGTGCGCCTTGGGCTTCGCCACTCCGTTCCAACTGCTGGCGGCGACCATCCTGTCCGCCCAGACGACCGATGCCCGCGTCAACCTGGTGACCCCGGTGCTCTTCGACCGGTTCCCGGGACCCGCCGACCTGGCTCGGGCCGACCTGTTGGAGGTCGAGGAGATCATCCACTCGACGGGCTTCTTCCGCGCCAAGGCCAAGAGCCTGGTCGGCATGGCCCAGGCGCTGGTCGAGCGGTTCGGCGGCGAGGTGCCGACCGAGATGACGGATCTCGTCACGGTCCCGGGCGTCGGGCGAAAGACGGCCAACGTGGTCCGCAGCGTGGCGTTCGACCTGCCCGGGCTCCCCGTCGACACCCACGTGGGCCGCCTGACGCGTCGCCTGGGGCTCACCAAGGCCACCGATCCGGTGCAGGTGGAGAAAGAGGTGTGCACCCTGGTCCCGGAGACGGAATGGGGAGCGCTCAGTCTGCGGCTCATCCTGCACGGGCGGGCGGTCTGCACGGCGCGCGCGCCGAGGTGTGATCGCTGCGTGCTGGCCGACCTCTGTCCCTCGGCCGGCCGCCTCGGACCCGTCCGGGCGGCACCCACCCGGCGGGCGCCCAGGGCCCAGACCTGAGGACTCCCGGTACTACTCGGGGTGCTACCATGACGGCGTGGTGAGCAAGAGATCCGTCTCGCTCGGCGACGATGTGGCGAAGGCGGTCGAGCAGGCGGCCCACGAGGACGGGATGTCGTTCAGTGCCTGGCTTTCGAGCGCCGCGGAGCGACAGTTGCGGGTGCGCCAGGGCCTGCGGGGGGTCGCCGCGTTCGAGGCCGAGGCGGGCGCGCTCACGGCCGAGGAGATCGCGGCTGGTGAGGCGTTGCTGGCCCGGCTGCTCTCGGGCGTCTCGGGCGTGGCCTCGCGGGTGACGCGGCGCCGCTGATGGCCGTCACCCGGGCGGGCCTCGTCTACGGCGTCGGCGCGCTGCGGGCCGCGGCGCGCGGCGACCGGGTGCTGTGGTCCCTGCATCGGGCGGCGCTGACGAGCGGCATCGTGCCGGTGGTGCCCGCGCCGGCCATCGCCGAGGGATTCCGCACCGAGGCGCGCAGCGACCGGATCTCGGACCTGCTCGACGGCGCCGAGGTCGAGGTGCTGACCGACGACGAGGCCCGACGGGCGGGCGAGCTGGCGGCCAAGGCGGCCACGGCGGACCTGGTGGCGGCGACGGTCGCCGAGGTGGCGGCCCGTCGCAACTGCGCGGTCGTCGCAACCCGCCAGGCGGCCCTCACGACGGCGGCCAACCTGCTCGGTCACAAGCTCGTGCTCCACGCGCTCTGACGATCTGCCCCCTATGGAGGCGGCGCCTCCGCCAGCTTGCGCAGCCGTCGCAGCGCGCCCGACAGCGCGCGCTCGATGCCGAAGAGTTCCGTCGCCAGGTCGTCGGCGTCGGCGGCCGCGGCCTCCTCCGCCAATGAGCTCACGCGCCGGGTCAGCTCGTCCAGGGTGGAGGACAACGACGACAGCTCCGCGCGCGTGACCACCGTCTGATGATGCCCGATCGCGGGGCCGTTCCACACACCGGCGCCGGGCCTCCGGAGGCCCAACGGGACGCCATTAGCATCGGAACCCCATGATCCTCGAGCGTCTGGACCTGCGCGGCACTACCGAGCACCTGGACCGCGTCCTGCCGCGCCCGCCCGGCGTGGGGGAGTCCGTACACGACGACGTGGCGAAGATCCTGGCCCGGGTCCGCCGGGACGGCGACGAGGCCGTCCGAGAGTTCACGGCCCGCTTCGACGGGGTGACGCTCGACGAGCTTCGGGTGGCGCCGGACGAGCTGGCGGCGGCGGTCGAACGGGTGCCGGCCCCGGTGCGCGTGGCGCTCGAGGTGGCCTACGGCCGCATCTTCGCCTACCACGCCCAGGAGGGGTCGCCGCCCGAGGATTGGCGGGCCGACGGGGTCACGGTGCGCCACCTGGTCCGACCGGTGGCCCGCGCCGGCTGCTACGTCCCGGGTGGTCGGGCCCGCTACCCCTCGACGGTGCTTATGTGCGCCGCCCCCGCTCACGTGGCCGGCGTGGGCGAGGTGGTGCTCTGTGTGCCGCCCGGTCGAGACGGCTCGGTCGACGACGCCACGCTGGCCGCCGCCGCGGTCGCGGGGGTCGACGAGCTGTACCGCATCGGCGGCGCCCAGGCCATCGGGGCCATGGCCTACGGCACGGCCACGATCGAGCGCGTGGACGTCATCGTGGGGCCCGGGAACCGCTACGTGGCCGAGGCGATGCGCCAGGTGTCGGGCACCGTTGGGGTCCCGGCGGCCTTCGCCGGCCCGTCCGAGGTGGTGGTGGTGGCCGGGCCGGACACCGACCCCGAGCTCGCCGCCATTGACATCGTCGTGCAGGCAGAGCACGGGCCCGACGGCCTGGCCTGGCTGGTGACGTGGTCGGCCGAGGTCCTAGAGGCCGTGTCCGCCACGGTGGATCGATTGGTGGCGGCGTCGCCACGGCGGGCCGAACTCGAATCGACGCTGCGCAGCGGGGGGCGCGCCTGCCTGGTCGGGGACCCGGCGGCCGCCCTGGCCGTGGCCAACGCGATCGCGCCGGAGCACCTCGAGCTCCTCTTCGAGGGGGCGGCGGACTACCTCCCGCTCGTTCAAGCGGCCGGTGCGGTGTTCCTCGGGCCCTGGTCGCCGGCCAGCCTCGGGGACTACATCGCCGGACCCAACCACGTGCTGCCGACCAATCGCTCGGCCCGCTTCGCCTCGGCACTGCGCGCGGACGACTTCCGTCGCCACATCCACGCCGTCGAGGCCGACCGGGCCGGCGTCGAGCGCCTCGGGCCCCACGCGATCGCGTTGGCGGAGGTCGAAGGGCTGGCGGCGCACGCCGAGTCCTTGCGGATCCGGCTGTGAGCGCGCCGGTCCCGGTCCGGCCCGACCTGGTCGAGCTGACCGGCTACCACTCGCCCCAGGTGGCCGCCGAGGTGCGGCTCAACACCAACGAGTCGCCCTACCCGCCACCCGCGGGGTGGACGGCCGCGTTCGCGGCCGCGGTGGCCGATATCGACGCGCACCGCTACCCCGACCGCGCCGCCCGGGCGCTGCGGGCCGGCCTGGCCGAGCTGCACGGCGTGGACGAGCGCGAGATCTTCTGCGCCAACGGCTCCAACGAGGTGCTGCAGTGCCTGCTTCTCGCCTACGGCGGGCCGGGACGCCGCGCCGTGATGTTCGAGCCGACATACGCGCTGCACCGGCACATCTCGAACATCACCGGGACGCCGGTGGTCACCGGCCAACGCGACCAGAGTTTCGCGATCGACCCCGAGACGGCGGCGGCGCTCGTGGTCGAGAGGGACGCCACCATCACGTTCCTGTGCTCGCCCAACAACCCGACCGCCAACGCGGAGCGCCCCGACGTGGTGGCCCGCCTGTTGGCGGTGGCGCCGGGCCTCCTCGTCCTCGACGAGGCCTACGGCCAGTTCGCCCACAGCAGTGCGCTCGCCCAGCGCGGCGGTCCCCGTGGCGATCGGTTGGTGGTCGTCCGGACGTTCTCTAAGACCTGGTCGCTGGCCGCGGCGCGGCTGGGCTACCTGGTCGCCCGGCCCGAGGTGGTCGCCGCCTGCGAGCGGGTGACCCTCCCCTACCACCTGTCGGCGTACACCCAGGCGGCGGGCGTGCTGGCGCTCGGCTTCCGCGCCGAGATGGAGGCGCGGGTGGCGCTGATCATCGAAGAGCGCGGGCGCCTGCAGGCGGCTCTGGCACAATTGCCCGTGCAGAGCTGGCCCTCCGACGCCAACTTCGTGCTGTTCCGCCCGCTCGAACGCGATGCCGGGACGGTGTGGTCGGACCTGGTCGAGCGGTCGGTGCTCGTGCGCGACTGCTCGGGTTGGGACGGCCTGGCCGGGTGTCTCCGGGTGACGGTCGGCACTCCGGAGGAGAACGACCGGTTCCTCGAGTCCCTGGAGGCGTGTCTCAAATGACGAAGGAGCGGCGGGCGAAGGTGCGGCGCGCCACCAAGGAGACGACGGTGGAGGTCGAGCTGGCGGTCGACGGCACCGGCTCGGTGCGGGCGACGACGGGCCTGCCGTTCTTCGACCACATGCTCGAGCAGCTCGGCCGCCACGGCGGCCTCGACCTGTCGGTCACCGCCGAGGGAGACCTGGTCGTCGACGCCCACCACACGGTCGAGGACGTCGGCATCGTCGTCGGCCAGGCGCTGGCCGAGGCGCTCGGGGACAAGGCCGGCGTGCGCCGGTTCGCCTCGAGCCTGATCCCGCTCGACGAGGCGCTGATCGAGGTCGCCCTCGACCTCTCGGGTCGGCCCTACCTCGCCTACGACGTCCCGTTCGCGCCCGACACGCCCGGCCTCGGCTCCCCGCCGTTCGATCCGCAGCTGGCCGAGGAGTTCTGGCGCGCCTTTTCGACCAGCGCCGCCGTCACGCTCCACGTCGTCCGGCGAGAGGGCCGCAACACCCACCACATCGTGGAGGCCACCTTCAAGGCGGTGGCCCGCGCCCTGCGCGACGCCGTGCGCGTGGAAGGGGTCGGGGTCCCCTCCACCAAGGGCACGCTGTGAGCGCCGGCCCCGGGGAGATCGCGGTGCTCGACTACGGGATCGGGAACCTGGCCTCGGCCTACAAGGCGCTGCTGCACCTCGGCGCACCGGCCCGCCTCGTGCACGAGCCGGGCGAGGTCGACGGTGCAACGGGGGTCGTCCTGCCCGGCGTCGGCGCCTTCGGCTCCTGCGCGGCCGCGCTCGAGCGGAGCGGCCTCGGCGACGCCGCCCGGCGGGCCATAGCAGAGGGCACGCCGTTCCTCGGCATCTGCGTCGGCTTCCAGCTCCTCTACCAGGACTCCGAGGAGAGCCCGGGCGCCAAGGGTCTCGGCGTCTTCGCCGGCACGGTGCGCCGCCTGCCCGACGGGGTGAAGCGCCCCCAGATGCAGTGGAACCGGATCGACCCAGTCCCGGGCCGCCCGAGCGCGCTGCTCGAGGGACTGGGGGAGGAGCCCTGGGTCTACTTCTTGCACTCCTTCTCGCCCGAGTTAGGCGAGGACACGACCGCCACCTGCGAGTACGGCGCCACACTGTGCGCGGCGGCCGAGCGCGACCACGTCTGGGGGACCCAATTCCACCCCGAGAAGTCCGGCACGACCGGGCTCGCGCTGCTGGCCAACTTCGTCGAACGCTGCTGCGCTCGGCTGGGGGAGCCCGCCATCTGATGGAGCTGTGGCCGGCGATCGACATCTCGGCGGGCCGGGTCGTCCGACTGGTGCAGGGGGACTTCGCCCGCCGCCACGACTACGGCGAGCCGCTCGAGTGGGCGCACCGCCTGGTCGAGCACGGGGCCGAGCGGCTCCACCTGGTCGACCTGGATGCGGCGCTCGAGGGCACTCCGCAGAACCGCGCCGTGGTGGCAGCCATCGCCGCCGCCGTGTCGGTGCCCCTCCAGGTGGGCGGCGGCGTGCGGAGCGAGGACGATGTGGAAGAGCTCCTCTCTCAGGGGGTCGCCCGGGTGGTGCTCGGCACCGGGGCCTTGGAGGACCCGGACTTCCTCGCCCGGTGCGCGGCCCGGCACCCGCGCCAGGTGGTGCTCGGGCTCGACTACCGGCGGGGGGACGACGGCGAGCCCGAGGCGGCCAGCCGCGGCTGGCGGCGCGGGTCGGGTCGGACGGTGGCCGACGTCCTGGCCGAGTCGGCGCCGCTGCCGCTCGCCGCCGTCGTGGTGACGGCCATCGAACGGGACGGCACCCTGCGCGGGCCGGACCTGAAGGGGCTGGCGTTCGTCTTGGAGTCGACGGATCATCCGGTGATCGCCTCGGGCGGGGTCGGCCAGCGCGAGCACCTGGTGGCACTGGCGGGGCTCCGCCCGCCGCCGCCCGGCCGCGCGCTGGCCGGCGTGATCGTCGGCACGGCCCTGCTCAACGGCACGCTGTCGATCCGCGAGGCGACGGGGGCATGCACGCAGTCCGCGTGATCCCCTGCCTCGACGTGACCGGCGGACGCGTCGTGAAGGGCGTGCAGTTCGTGGACCTGATCGATGCCGGCGATCCGGTGGAGCTCGCCGCCCGCTACGACGCCGAGGGGGCCGACGAGCTCACGTTCCTCGACATCACGGCGTCGTCGGACGGGCGCGACACGATGCTCTCGGTCGTCGCCCGCACCGCCGAGCAGGTGTTCATCCCCTTCACCGTGGGCGGGGGCGTCCGCAGCGTCGAGGACGCGCGGCGCCTGCTGCGCGCCGGCGCCGACAAGGTGGCGGTCAACACGGCCGCGCTGGCCGAACCGGACCTCGTCTCGGCGATGGCGACCGAGTTCGGCTCCCAGTGCGTGGTGGTGGCCCTCGACGCGCGCCGGGTGGCGGGCGCCCGGCGCTGGGAGATCTACACCCACGGCGGCCGCCAGGCGACCGGGGTCGACGCCCTCGAGTGGGTGGAACGCTGCGCCGGCCTCGGCGCGGGCGAGCTCCTGGTCACGTCCATGGATCGCGACGGCACCCGCGACGGTTACGACCTCGAGCTCACCGCGGCGGTGAGCGGCGCCGTCGATATCCCGGTGGTCGCCTCGGGGGGCGTCGGCCGGCTGGAGCATCTGGTCGAGGGGGCGGTCAAGGGCCGGGCGGACGCGGTGCTGGTGGCCTCGATCTTCCACCTGCGTGAGCACACCGTGGCCGAGGCGAAGGCCTACCTCTCCGAGCACGGCGTGACCGTGCGGCCGAGCACCCCCGGTCGCCACCTTCGCTGACCCCCTTGGCGCACGGGGCCGACGCCGCCAGGCACGGTGGTGACCGGACGCCGAGAGGGATGCGGTACCGTGCCCTGATGGCAAAGAGCGAGCCGACACCGGCCTCGCAGCTCCAGCAGCCCATCACCGTCCTGTTCGACCGGGTGCTGGTCCAGGTCACCCAGAGCGACGGCGAGCGCCGCTCGCGCGCCGGCATCCTCATCCCGGCGACCGCCCAGGTCTCGCGCCGCCTGGCCTGGGCCGACACGGTGGCCATCGGGCCCCACGTGCGGTCGGTCAAGGTGGGGGACAAGGTCCTGTTCAATCCCGAGGACCGCTTCGAGGTGGAGGTCCAGGGCGAGGAGTACGTGATCCTGCGTGAGCGCGACATCCACGCGGTGGCCTCCGAGCACCTGAACGGCGGCACGGGGCTGTACCTGTGAGCACCGACGCGGACGTGCCCGAGGGCACGCCGCTCTCGGTCGATCCCGAGGTCCTGGGGCTGGTCCGCTTCGACGACCGCGGGCTGGTGGCGGTCGTGATCGCCGACACCCAAAAGGGCGACGTGTTGGGCGTCGCCTACATGAACGAGGAGTCGCTCCGCCTCACCATCGAGACCGGCCGCGTCTGGTACTGGAGCCGCAGCCGCCAGGAGCTCTGGCGCAAGGGGGACACCTCGGGGGACCGGCAGTACGCGCGCGAGCTGCGCGTCGACTGCGACGGCGACGCGCTGCTCTTGAAAGTCGACCAGGTGGGCCGGGGGAACTGTCACACGGGGGAGTGGAGCTGCTTCGCTCGACGGCTGGCCGAGGGTCCGGGAGCCGCCCGGCCACCGGCGACGGCGCACCGGTGAGCGGGGCCATGGACAGCGGCGACCACGAGCTGCAGCTCAACCCGAGCCCCGAGGAGTTCGCCCGGCGCGCGGCCACCCAGCCGATCGTCCCCGTCTCCTGTGAGATCGTCGCCGACACGCTGACCCCGGTGGCGGCGTTCCTCCACGCGGTGGGCGACGAGGCCGGGTTCCTGCTCGAGTCCGTCGAGGGCGGCGAGCGGTGGGGACGCTACTCCTTCGTGGGCCGCTCGCCCCTGGCGACGATCGCCGCGCGCGGCCGCCGGGTCGAGTCGACCGGCGTGCTGGCCGTGCCGACCCGCGACGGCGTGCTGGCCACCATGGAGGCCGTGCTCGATGCCTATCACCAGCCGGCCCTGCCCGAACTGCCGCCGTTCTACTCGGGCCTCGTCGGCTACCTCGGCTACGACGTCGTGCGGGAGGTGGAGCGCCTGCCCGACGTGCCCCACGACGACGAGGGCTTCCCCGATGCGGTGCTGGCGGTCATCGGCCAGGTGGCCGCGTTCGACCACTGGCGACAGCGCGTCGTGCTCATCGACAACGTGGCGGTGGGGGCCGACCTCGGCGCGGCCGCGCTGACCACGGCCTACGAGGCGGCCCGGGCGCGGCTCGAGGCGTTCGCCCGGGACATCTTCGGCCCCCCCGAGTCGGCCGCGGTGCCGATCCCCCCGCCCCTCCCGGGCGCGCGGGCCGAGGCCCGGCGGACCATGACCAGCGCGCAGTTCTGCGGTGCCGTCGAGGTGGCGAAGGGCCTCATCGAGGCTGGCGACATCTTCCAGGTGGTGCTCTCGCAGCGCTACGACGTGACGCTCGGGGCGGACCCCTTCGAGGTCTACCGGGCGTTGCGCCTGCTCAACCCGAGCCCCTACCTCTATTTCTTGCGGTTCCCCCAGGTCACGGTGGTGGGCTCGTCGCCCGAGCCCATGGTGCGGCTGCGCGACGGGGTCGTGATCTCCCGACCGATCGCCGGATCCCGCCCGCGCGGCAAGTCGGAGCACGACGACGACTTCCTGGCCGGCCAGCTGTCCGAGGACCCGAAGGAGTGTGCCGAGCACGTCATGCTGGTCGACCTCGCCCGCAACGACGTCGGGCGCGTCGCCCGCTTCGGCTCCGTCGTGGTCGACGAGTTCATGACCGTCGAGCGCTACAGCCACATCATGCACCTCACCTCGCAGGTGTCCGGGACGTTGCGCGAGGGGCTCGGCCCCATTGACGTGCTGCGGGCGACCCTGCCGGCCGGAACGCTGTCGGGTGCGCCGAAGGTGCGGGCCATGCAGATCATCGACGAGCTGGAGCCCACCAAGCGCGGTGTCTACGGCGGGGTCGTCGGCTACCTCGACTTCTCGGGCAACCTGGACACGGCGATCGCCATCCGCACGCTGGTGGTCGGCCCCGACGGGCGCGGCTTCGTGCAGGCCGGCGCCGGCATCGTGGCCGACAGCGACCCGCGCACCGAGGACTCCGAGTGCGACCACAAGGCGGCGGCGCTCCTGTTCGCGGTGGCGGTGGCGCGCCGGATGGCGGCCGCCCGCACCGGGGGCCGACGGCCGGCGGTCGTCGGATGAGCGCGGCCGGAGTGCTCGAGACGCAGTACGCGGCGCTGCGCCGGGGCCACGGTGCCTACCGCCTGGCGCGCGACGTGCTGTCGGTGTCGGGTGCCGACGCCGCCGAGTACCTCCAGGGCCAGTGCAGCCAGGACCTGTCGGGCCTCTCGGTGGGCCAGGCCACCGACTCCCTGCTGCTCGCCCCGGAGGGCAAGGTGGTGGCGCTCATCCGGGTGCTCCGCCGCGACGACGCATCCTTCTTGCTCGACGTGGACCAGGGCTTCGGGCCGGCGGTCGGGAGCCGCCTCACCCGGTTCCTGCTGCGGGCCAAGGTGACGATCGAGCCGCTCGACTGGGAGTGCGTGGCCCTGCGAGGCGACCTGGGCGGCGTGGCGGTCGCCGCCGCGGACGGGTACTGCGTGCCGGTCGACTGGCACGGGTGGCAGGGGGTCGACCTCCTCGGCCCCACCGGGACGGTCGAGGTTCCGCCCGACGCGCAGTGGTGCGACGGGCCGGCCTGGGAGGCGTGCCGCATCGAGTCCGGCGTGCCGGTCATGGGCCGCGAGCTCGACCAGGACACCATCCCGGCCGAGTCCGGCCTGGTCGAGCGCACGGTCAGCTTCACCAAGGGTTGCTACACGGGACAGGAGCTGGTGGCGCGGATCGACGCTCGGGGTAGCCGCGTGGCCCGGCGCCTCTGCGGCCTGGTGCTCGCCACCGCGGTGGAGCCGGCCAGCCTGCTGGGCGTCGACCTGGTGGTCCCGGACGCGGCGCGTCCGGTCGGCCGGGTGACCTCGGCCGCGCAGTGCCCCGGCCTCGACGCCGTGGGCGCGCTCGCCTACGTGCACCGCAACGTCGAGTTCAGTGCCCGGGTGACGGTCAAGATCGACGGCGGTCTGCGGGCCGACGTGCGGGCGCTGCCGCTCGTCTAATACCACCGGCAACCGGCCGGTCCGGGTGCCGACCAGCCCGGACCCGCCGAGGCCGACCACTACGCTCTCGCGATGGGCAGCTACCTGGCGGACATCGTGGCCGCCCACCGAGCCGCGGCCGCCGCGGACACCCGGCCGCTCGAGTCGCTGCGGCGGGCGGCCGCTCGGGCTGACGCGCCCCGGGGATTCGCCGAGGCCCTGGCCACGCAGGCCGCCACCGGGCTCGGTGTCATCGCCGAGGTCAAGCGCCGGTCCCCCTCGCGTGGCGACCTCGACCCGTCCCTCGACCCGGCGGCGGTGGCCCGCGACTACGTGCGGGGCGGCGCCACCTGCCTCTCGGTGCTGACCGACGCCGAGTACTTCTCGGGTTCGAGCGAGGACCTTGTCGCCGCGCGGGCGGCCAGCGGGCTGCCGGTCCTGCGCAAGGACTTCACCGTCAGCGCGGCCGACGTCTACGACGCCCGGGCGATGGGCGCCGACGCCGTCTTGTTGATCGTGGCCGCCCTCCGAGACGACGAGCTGGTCCGGTTCGCCGACCTCGCCGGCCAGCTGGGGATGGATGCGCTGGTCGAGGTGCACGACGAGGCGGAGCTCGAGCGCGCACTCGCCACCGACGCGCGGCTGGTCGGCGTGAACCAGCGCGACCTGGAGACCTTCGAGGTCGACCACGGGCGGGCCGAGCGGCTCGGTGCGGCCATCCCGGGCGGGGTGGTGGCGGTCGCCGAGTCGGGGATACGCGGCGAGAACGACGCGGCCCGCCTCGCCGCCGCCGGGTTCTCGGCCGTCCTGGTCGGTGAGTCCCTCGTGCGGGCCGGGGATCGCGCGGCCGCGGTGGCCGCCCTCGTCGGGCATCGGGTCGCCGGGCGCCCCGTCCCCGGGGCCGGCACCGTGCCGGCCTCCTCGCGCTAGGCGGCGCTCGGTGTTCGTCAAGATCTGCGGCATCACGTCCGAGGCCGACGCGTTGCTGGCGGTCGCCCTGGGCGCCGACGCCCTGGGGTTCATCTTCGCCCCGTCCACCCGCCAGATGACGCCGTCCGCGGTGGGCGACATCGTGAAGCGCCTGCCGCGAGAGGTGCTCACGGTCGGGGTCTTTCGGGACGAGTCGCGCCAGCGCACGGTGGAGGTGGCCAACGCGCTGGGGCTGGGAGCCGTGCAGTTGCACGGGCACGAGCCGCCCGACGACGCCCGGTGGGTACGCGAGCGGGTGCCCTGCACCATTAAGGCGTTCGCGGCGGGCGAGCCGGCGATCGCCCGTTTCTCGGACTTCGGCGCCGACTTCCTCCTGATCGACGGCTCGAGCCCGGGCTCGGGGGCCGTCTTCGACTGGCGGCTGGCCGAGGGGGTGGCCGATCCCACGCGCATGTTCGTCTCGGGCGGCCTAACGCCGGACAACGTCGGCGACGCCATCGCCCACCTGCACCCCTTCGGGGTGGACGTGTCGACCGGCGTCGAGTCCGCCGCCGGACAGAAGGACCCCCAGAAGCTGCGGGCCTTCGTCACCGCCGCCCGCGCGGCCGCGCGCGCAGTGCGCGACGAGCCGCCGGCCGCCGAGATCCCGGGCGAGGGGGAGCCCGGCGACGAGTCGGGCCCCTACGACTGGATGCGGGGGTGAGCCCGCGCCGCGCCGCGGCCAGTGCGATGGGCGACCCGGGGCCGACCGGCCGGTTCGGGAACTTCGGCGGGCGGTTCGTCCCCGAGGCGCTCATGCCGGCCTGCCTCGAGCTCGAGGTCGCCTTCCGCGACGCCTGGGCCGACCCCGCCTTCCGGGGCGATCTCGACGCCGTGCTCGCCTCCTACGCCGGGCGGCCCACCCCGGTCACCGAGTGCCACCGGCTCTCCGAGCAGCTGGGCGTCCGGCTGCTCTTAAAGCGCGAGGACCTGGCCCACACCGGGTCCCACAAGATCAACAACGTGCTCGGCCAGGCGCTGCTTACCCGGCGCATGGGCAAGCCGCGGATCATCGCCGAGACGGGGGCCGGCCAGCACGGGGTGGCCACCGCCACCGCGGCGGCCCTGTTCGGCCTCGAGTGCACGGTGTTCATGGGGGAGGTGGACACCGAGCGCCAGGCGCTGAACGTGTTCCGCATGGAGCTGCTCGGGACCGAGGTCGTGCCGGTGCGCTCGGGCAGCCGGACGCTCAAGGACGCCGTCAACGAGGCGCTGCGCGAGTGGGTGGCGACGGTCGAGCGCACCCACTACTGCATCGGCTCGGTCATGGGCCCCCACCCCTTCCCCTACCTCGTGCGCGAGCTGCAGCGGGTGGTGGGGACCGAGGCGCGCCAGCAGTGCCGGGCCCTCTTGGGTGGGGCCGACCCCGACGTGGTGGTCGCCTGCGTGGGCGGCGGGTCCAACGCGGCGGGCACCTTCAGCGCGTTCGTCGACACGAAGGCCCGCCTGGTGGGCGTCGAAGCCGCCGGCGGGGCGGCCGCCACCAACGGGATCCCCGGCGTCCTGCACGGCATGAAGTCGCGCCTCCTCCAGGACGAGGCGGGGCAGATCCTGGAGGCCGAGTCCATCTCGGCCGGCCTCGACTACCCGGGCATCGGGCCCGAGCACGCGCACCTGGCCGAGACCGGCCGGGCCACCTACACCCTGGCCAACGACGACGAAGTGCTCTCGGCCCTCTCCCTCCTCGCCCGCACCGAGGGCATCATCGCCGCCCTCGAGCCGGCCCACGCGCTGGCCTGGATCGTGCGCGCGGCCGGCAGCGAGATCGAGCGGGGCGCGACCGTGCTCCTCACGCTGTCGGGGCGCGGCGACAAGGACGTGGCGCAGGTGGCCGAGCGGCTCGGCCGGCCGTGAGCGACCCGGGCATCATGGAGTCAGCGCTGCGGGCGCGCCGGGCGGCGGGGAAGAAGCTGCTCATCCCCTACCTCATGGCGGGCATGAGCCCCGACTGGCTCGAGGCCGCGCACGCCCTGGTGGCGGCCGGCGCCGACGCGCTCGAGGTCGGCATCCCGTTCTCGGACCCCATGATCGACGGGCCGGTCGTCCAGGAGGCGGCGCTCGCCGCGCTCGGCCGCGGCACCACGCCGCTCGCGGTGTTGGAGGCCCTGACCGGGGCTGACCTCGGCGTGCCGGTCGCCGTCATGACCTACTACAACCTGGTGTTCCGGGCCGGCGAGCGGCGCATGGCGCGCTCCTTGGCGGCGGCCGGGGTGGCGGCCGCCATCCTGCCCGACCTGCCCTTGGAAGAGCTCGACCCCTGGGCCGAGGAGGCGGCGGCCGCCGGCGTCGAGACGGTCCTGCTGGTCGCCCCCTCCACGCCCGACGCCCGGGCGGCCAGGATCTGCGCGCGGGCCCGCGGCTTTGTCTACGCGATGGCGCGCATGGGGGTGACGGGCGAGCGGTCGACGCTCGGGTCCGAGAGCGCGGCCGTGGTGGCCAAGATCCGCCCCCACACCGACCGCCCCGTGTGCGTCGGCATCGGCATCGCCTCGGGCGAGCAGGCGGCCGAGGTGTGCGCGACGGCCGACGGCGTCATCGTGGGCTCGGCGGTCGTGCGGCGCCTGCTCGACGGGCACGGCCCGGACGCGGCGGCCGGCTTCGTGGCCGAGGTCCGCGCCGCCATCGACGCCTAGCGTCTCAGGCGGTCGTCGCCTCGTCCCGCCGGCAGACGCAGAACTCGTTGCCCTCGGGATCGGCCAGCACGATCCAGTGGCACCCGGCGGTCTCTGCGACGCCGAGGTCGATCCGGGACGCGCCGAGGGCGATCAGCCGGGCGGCCTCGGCCTCGTGGTCCTCCACGTAGAGGTCCAGGTGGACCCGGTTCTTCCCCCGCTTGGGCTCGGGGACCGCCTGGAGGACGACGGGGATCCCCGCACCGCTCTTGGGTAGGAGGGTGACGTAGGGGGGCGCGGCCGGGCCGGGCCGGTAGTCGAGCGCCGCGCACCAGAACCCGGCCAGGCGGTCGGGGTCCGCGCAGTCGATGGCGACCTCCAGCTGCATCGGCGAATCGACCCGGCTCAGCGGGGCGGGGCGAGCACCAGGCAGCCGTTGTGGCCGCCGAACCCGAAGGAGTTGGAGAGGACCGGCCCGGGCACGAAGGGGCGGGGCTCGCCCGTCACGACGTCGAGGTGGATCTCGGGGTCCTGCTGCTCGCAGCCGTAGGTGGGGGGGATGAGGGCCCGGTCGATGGTGAGGACCGAGGCGACGGCCTCGATGGCCCCGGCCGCCGCCAGCTCGTGGCCGGTCACGCCCTTGATCGAGGTCACCGGCGGGCCCGGCTCGCCGAACACCTTGGCGATGGCCCGGGCCTCGGCCAGGTCGTTGAGCGGGGTCGAGGTGCCGTGGGCGTTGATGTGGGCGACGTCGGCGGGCACGAGACCCGAGTCCTCGAGGGCCAGCTCCATGCAGGCGACCGCGCCGCTCCCGCCGGGCTCGGGGGCCGTGATGTGGTGGGCGTCGGCCGTGCTGGCGCCGCCCAGGAACTCCGCGTAGATCCGCGCCCCGCGCTGGTGCGCGCGCTCCCAGTCCTCCAAGACCAGCGCGCCGGCCCCCTCGGACATGACGAAGCCGTCGCGCCGCACGTCGAAGGGGCGGGACTGGCCGGTGCTCGAGAGGGCCGTCATGTTGCCGAAGGCCGCGACCGCGACGTCGTTGATCGCGGCCTCAGACCCGCCGCCGATGGCCACGTCGCAGCGGCCGCTCGCCACGAGGCGCGCCGCGTTGGTGATGGCGTGGGTGCCCGACGCACATGCGGTGACGATGGCCTCGGACGGCCCGCGCCAGCCGAGGCGCATCGACACGTTGGCCGCACCCGCGTTGCCCATGATCATCGGCACGAAGAACGGGGAGACCCGGTTGGCGCCCTTCTCGTAGAAGGTGTGAATCTGGTCCACCAGCGTGTGGAAGCCGCCCACGCCGGCGCCGAAGATGACGCCCGCCCGCGACGGATCCGCGCCCAGCTCGCCCGCGTCGGCGACCGCCAGCTCGGCCGCGGCGACGGCCACCTGCGCGAAGCGGTCCAGGCGGCGGGCCTCCTTCGGGCCGAACCACCGGGACGGGTCGAAGTCGGGGATCTTGCGTTCGCCGGTGATGGTCGGCCGGCAGAGCCCCTCCCAGAGGGCCTCGATCCCGATGCCGCAGCACGACACGGCCCCGAGGCCCGTCACGGCCACCCTGCGCCCCGCCACAGGCCCGTTCGGGCCTTGGCCGAGCCGCATTAGAGCTTGGAGCTCACGAGGTCGAAGGCCTGCCCCACGGTCTCGATGTCCTCCAGCTCGTTCTCGTCGATCGTGACGTCGAAGGACTCCTCGAGCGCCATCACGAGCTCGACCAGGTCGAGGCTGTCGGCGTCGAGGTCGTCGGCGAAGCGGGCCTCCTTGGTCACCTTGTCCGCCGGAACCTGGAGGACCTCGACGGCGCATTCCTTGAACTTGTCGAACGCTGCTTCGCTGTCCACTGTCATCTGCTCCTTGTCGTCGCCGCCAACCCCGGCCTCACAACCCCATCCCCATGCCCCCGTCGACGGGGAGCACCACGCCGGTGATGTAGCCGGCGCCCGCCGAGGCGAGGAAGCCCACCGCCGCCGCGACCTCATCTGCGGAGGCGGCCCGCCCCAGCGGGACCATGCCCTGAAGTTGCTCGACCCGCTCTGCGCCGAGCGCCGCGATCATATCGGTGGTGACAATCCCGGGCGCGACCACGTTCACCGTGATGGTCCTGCTCGCAACCTCCCTGGCCAGGGCCCGGGCCATCCCCACCAGGCCGGCCTTGGAGGCGGCGTAATTGGCCTGCCCGGGGAGCCCGACGAAGGCGCCGACCGACGAGATGAAGATGATGCGACCGCGGTGCAGGCGCAGCATCTTGGCGATGGCGCGCTTGGCCACGCGGAAGGCGCCGCCCAGGTTGGTGTCGACGACGGCCCGCCAGGCGTCCTCGTCCATGCGCAGGATGAGCGAGTCGCGCGTGATGCCGGCGTTGGCCACCAGCACCTCGACTGGGCCGAAGTGCCCCTCGACGAGGCCGAAGGCGGCGTCGACCGACTGGGGGTCGGTCACGTCGCAGGGGACGGCCAGGTAGCGCTCGGCGTCCCCTGCGGGCGCGGGCGGCGGGTCGGCGCGGTAGCCGGCGGCCACGCGGTCCCCGTGGGCGAGGAACCAGGCTGCGCAGGCGGCGCCGATGCCTCGGTTGGCGCCGCTCACGAACACGACGCGGCCCTGCCCGGCCGCTCCGTCGGGCGCGTCCTCCCCGCTCATCGACCGTCCCCGCTGACGCGGAGCCAGAGCAGGGGCTGGCCCTGCTGGACGCGCTCACCCTCGGCCGCCAGCCAGCGCACGACCTCGCCCCGGAACGGGGTGCGCACCTCGGCCACGCCCACCCGGCCGACCAGGTCGCCCACGTCGATGGTCGAGTCGGCCCCCGACTCGAGCGTGCCGGGCAGCAGGCCCGCGCCGGGCGCGGCCAGCGACTGCTCGGGGGCGAAGATGCCGCTGCTCGGACTGACGACCACCCGCTCGGACATGTAGAGGTGCTCTCCCACCTGGTGGAGGGCGTCCTCCCGGTGGGCCGCCTCGGTGGTCGCCGCCACCGCGTCCATCAGCTTGTCGAGGTCGTCGGGGACGGCCACCGACAGCGCCGTCAGCTCGGGCGCCACCCGCCGGGCCAGGCCGGTGAGCACCCCGCCGGGGCCGAGCTCGACCAGGGTGGTGGCGCCCAGGCCGGCCAGCGTCTCGACGCCCTGGCGCCAGCGGACCGGGCTGCACAGCTGCGCCGAGAGCAGCCCGGGCCAGTCGGCGGGATCGGTGTGGACCCGGGCGTCCACATTGGCCACCACCGGGACCTCGGGGGTGAGGAAGACCGCGTCGCCGAGGGCCTTGCGCAGCGACGAGCGGGCGGCGGCCATGAGCGGCGTGTGGAACGCCCCCGACACGGCCATGGGCAGGACGCGCTTCGCGCCCAGGTCCTTGGCCAGGGCCGAGGCGGTGGCGACGGCGTCGGAGGTGCCGGCGATGACCACCTGGCCCGGGGCGTTGTAGTTGGCCACCCAGACGTCGCCCTCGGCGCGCTGGCAGGCGGCCTCGGCGTCGTCGTCGGAGATGCCGAGGAGGGCCGCCATGGTGCCGGGCGCGTCCTCGCCGGCCCGGGTCATGGCCTCGCCGCGCGCCACCACCAGGCGGATGCCGTCTTCGAAGGAGAGGGCACCGCTCGCCACGAGGGCGGTGTACTCACCCAGGCTGTGGCCGGCGCAGGCGGCGGGGGAGAGGCCGAGGCGCTCGACCGCGTCGAGGACGACCAGGCTCTGGACGAACGTGGCCAGCTGGGCGTTGGCGGTGGGGGTGAGCTCCTCCATGGGCGCGTCGAGGAGCAGCGAGGTGAGGTCGCGTCCGGCGGCGGTCGACGCCTCGGCCACCACCTCGAAGGAGGGGTGGTCGATCCACGGCGCGCCCATCCCCGCGCGTTGGGAGCCTTGACCGGGAAAGGTGAATACCAGCAACGCTGTTCGTCTCCGCCCCTGGGTCCGGGCCGCTGGCCCCACGACCAAGCCGATCCCGGGCGCCGGCCTCCAGTGTGTCACGGGGTACCAGACGTCGCCCAACGGGCCCAGGGGCCCGGGCGGTCGGTTCGGGCGCCGGTAGCTTGGGGGCGGTGCGCGCGGCGGCGGCCCAGTTCAGCTCGGTGCTCGACAAGGCGGAGAACCGGCGCCGGGCGACCGCGGCGATCGTGATCGCGGCGGACCGGGGGGCCACCCTCGTGGTGCTCCCCGAGGCCGCCATGTACGCCTTCGGCGCGCCGGGGAGCGACCTCCGCCCGCACGCGGAACCCCTCGACGGCCCGTTCGTGACCGCGCTCGGGGACGCGGCCACGGCCACGCGGACGACGGTGGTGGCCGGGATGTTCGAGTCGGCCGACGGCGGGGTCTACAACACCGTGGTCGTGGTCAGCGGCGCGGGCCTCCTCCACCGCTACCGCAAGCTGCACCTGTTCGACGCGCTGGGCTGGCGGGAGTCCGACCAGCTGCGGACCGGCGACCCCGACCCCGACAACCTCGCCGTCTCGGCGCTCGGAGACCTCAGCCTCGGCGTGATGACCTGTTACGACCTGCGGTTCCCCGAGCTGGCGCGCGTCCTCGTCGACGCCGGGGCCACGGTGCTGGCGGTTCCCGCGGCCTGGGTGGCCGGCCCCCGGAAGGCCGACCAGTGGGGCGATCTGGTGCGCGTCCGGGCCATCGAGAACACCGCGTTCGTGGTGGCCGCCGCCCAACCCGGCCCGCGCTACGCGGGCCACTCCATGGTCGTCGATCCGCTCGGCGCGCCCTTGGCGGAGCTAGACGGCGAGGCCGACGACGCGTCGGCACTGGCCGTGGCCGACCTGGACGCCGCGACGGTGGCGCAGGTGCGCCGGACGCTGCCCGTCCTGGAGCACCGGCGGTTCGTGGTCCGATCGGCACCGGATGGACGCGCCACGCCGCCCGGCGGAGACGGAGTGCGCCGGTAACGGATGGGGACCGCTCGACTGCGCTCGTGCCTCTGCACCGAAGAGAGCCTGCACGCCCCCGAGCTCCTCGGCTGGGCGGACCGGATCAGGTCGGCCTGGGACCGCACGCACAGCGGCCTGCCCGTGCTCCCGCACCGCAAGGTCTGGGAGTGGATCTTCATCATCCAGGCCCTCTCGGAGCGCGGGGTGCTCCGGGAGGGCTGCCGGGGACTGGGGTTCGGGGTGGGACAGGACCCGCTCGCCGCCCTCTTCGCCAGCCAGGGCTGCGAGATCCTGGCGACCGATATCGGCCAGGCCGCGGATGCGCACTGGGCCGCCACCGACCAGCACGCGTCCGGCCCGGCCCAGCTGAACCAGGACGGCATCTGCGACCCGTCGGTGTTCGATCGGGCGGTCACGTTCCGCGAAGTGGACATGCGCGACATCCCGAGCGACCTCCACGGCTTCGACTTCACCTGGTCGGCCTGTGCCTTCGAGCACCTGGGGTCGCTCGCCGCGGGACAAGAGTTCATCCTCCGGCAGATGGACTGTCTCCGGCCGGGTGGGTACGCGGTGCACACGACGGAGTTCAACGTCGGCTCGAACACGCGCACGGTGGGAGTCGGCGACACGGTCCTCTATCGAAGACGAGACCTCGACTACCTGGTCAAGGCGCTCCGGTCGTTGGGCCACGCCGTGGACATCGACTACGAGACCGGGACGAGTCCGGCGGATCTGCACGTGGACCACCCGCCCTGGTCCGGCCCGCATCTCAAGATCCAGCTCGGCCGGTACGTCGCCACGTCGATGGCCCTCATCATCGAGAAGGGTCCGTCGGGCCGGACGAGGCCGTGGAGACCGAACCCGGCGTGGCGGGCCCATCGGCTGGGGCAGCGAATCCGGTTCGGTGCACTCCGCGCCGTCGAGACGGCGACCAGTCGCGGCCAGTGACCAACGGCCCTATCGACATTCGACTGCCGATGCCAAGCTGGTTGAGGTGCATCGGCGAATGCTCCTCCCTGCCGGACTACTCCTGGTAGGGCTGATGGCTGGGTGCAGCAGCTCCCCGCCCAATGTGAGCTTTCCGCTTGGTACTGCCGACCGGAATCTGACCTATTGCAGCTCTCAGACGCTGGATCTCTATATTCCTCGCGCCGCGGTCACCCGCCCGCTTCCCATCGCAATGTACGTCCACGGCGGAGGTATGACCTCGGGCGACAAATCGGACCTGAACCCGGTGTTCCTTGATGCATTGGCTTCAGATGGGTATGCAGTCGCCAGCGTGAATTATCGGCTTGCCCCGCAGTTCAAGTTTCCCACGCAGATCGAGGACGTCAAGTGTGCGATCAGGTATCTGCGAGCCAAGGCATCTAGGTATGGCTTGAACGGAAGCGAGATATACGCGTTCGGCACCAGTGTTGGGGGACAACTCGTTGCACTCGCGGCCCTCACCGGTCCGCATTCGGCATTCGATGTCGGACCATATGCGACGGAACCGAGCAACCTGATGGCGGTAGCCGACATATTCGGCCCCGCGAACCTCACTGAGCGAGCATCAGGGTTCTCTGAACCTTCCGACATTCAGCAAGTCTTCGGCAACGATCACCGGAACCTGGTGCTTGCCAGCCCCACGCACTACGTTGCTCCGAACTCGCCGCCCATCCTTCTTGTTCAGGGTGTCGACGACACGCTGGTTCTCAAATCGCAATCGATTGGGCTCTACAGAGACCTCAGAGCAGCGGGGGATCAGACGAAACTTGTGTTGGTCCAGAACATGGGCCACATGTTCGTGCAAGTTGGCCCGAATCCGCTTGCCCCGAGCCTTCATCAGATCGCGAGAGACATGACGAGCTTCTTCGACAATGAACGGAAGGTGTGAGGTTCCATGATCTTGGTTTGCTCACGCCAGACGTCAGGGGCCGGCTCGAAGCCTCGGCGGCCGACCCGCTCGACTTCGGGCTCGGGAATGGGACTAATGGACTTTCGGCCCTAGGCGCCGGCCCCCCACGGGTGCAAACTGGCCTCACGCCTGGTCGGCTCAGTCGGCAGGGCAGGGCGCAAACAGACCGAGAGGTTCGTTTGGAGCCCCACAGAAAGCGCCCCTTCGGAGGGCGCTTTCCTGTTTTAGCGCTCCAAATCTCCCGCTGCTTGCTTCCACCTTCTAACGATGGCCCACCCGCTCGGCCTCCTCCACGCCCTCGACGTGGCCCGCGAACGACCGCACTCGAATTCCGCTTGCCATCGCTCAGCCGGTGGTTGCCAACCCACACGACGGGCTCCGGGCAATGGTCAGGAGCGCCTACCCGGACGGTTGGACCATCCGCCAGCACGGGCCGGGCGAAGAGAAGACGGAGTCGGCGTACTGGTCCACTCTTGGAAGGCTGCTACGGGGGCGGGTCCTGTTACGGGCCCACCCACTTCGAACGTGCCCGAGCAAAGGACTTTGGGCCCTGGCGTGGACATCGGATCCTCTCCAAACATGAGAAGCGGCATCCTCGGCGCTCCGCCAAGGAAGGAAGCATCGTGAAGCACGCAAACGGCGGCGCCGAGTATCCGGGCCCCCGTCTATTTCGGACGTCGGCGCGACCGCCGGCCCGTCTGCGGCCCGCTTCCCGGCACATCAGGGGTGAACCTTGACGCCGAGCGATCTGTTCAGGCGTTGTGCTCACGGGGGGCGGTCCCGGGTGCGCGGGATCCTCTGGCTGTGCCTGGTTGTCGGCCTTCTTCCGCTGGCCTCGTCCCGGATGCCGTTAACCCGGCTCGGGGCGGCGGCCCCCGCCTCAGCCGCCCTCGTTCCCGTGCCGCTGCAGGAATTCATTTCCGACCACGCCAACGGCCGGGTGTGGAACGCCTACAACCAAACGCAGGATGCCGCAGGGCCGGGGATCTTCGGGTCCCCGAGCGCGGTTGTGTACGGGCCGCAGGAGTTGATCCAGGTCTACGGACAGGGAGTCAACGGGGACCTGGTCGAGTACGTGAACGACGGAGTCGGCGGCCGGGTGTGGAATTCCTATGACCTGAGCGTGGTAGCGGGGAGCGGTGCATCGGGCGGGAGTCCCGATGCGCTGGTCGACGCGGCTAGCGGATTCGTCCAGGTGTACGCGCGGGCCGCCAACGGGGACCTGGTCGAGTACCTGAACGACGGAGTTGGCGGCCGGGCGTGGAACGCCTACGACCTGAGTGTCTCCGCCGGAGGAGGCGGGCCCGTCGGCGGGAACCCCAACGCCCTCTACGACACGGCGCAAGGATTGGTCCACGTCTACGCGCCGGCCGCCAACGGGGACCTGGTCGAGTACGTGAACGACGGAGTTGGCGGCCGGGCGTGGAACGCCTACGACCTGAGTGCCTCCGCCGGAGGAGGCGGGCCCGTCGGCGGGAACCCCAACGCCCTCTACGACACGGCGCAAGGATTGGTCCACGTCTACGCGCGGACCGTCACCGGCGACCTGGTCGAGTACGTGAACGATGGTGCTCAGGGTCACCTGTGGAACGCCTATGACCTGAGCGTGTACGCCGGCGGGGGCGGGCCCGTCGGCGGGAACCCCGACGCCCTCTACCACCCCGTGCAAGGGTTGATCCACCTGTACGTGCAGGGTGCCAACGGGGACCTGGTCGAGTACGTGAACGACGGGGCGGGCGGACGGGTCTGGAACGCCTATGACCTGAGCGTGTACGCCGGAGCGGGCACGTTCGTAGCCGGAACTCCTGACGCGCTCTACATGGCGTCGCAGGGGCTCGTCCATGTGTACGTCCGGGGCGCCAACAACGACCTGGTCGAGTACGTGAACGACGGCGCTCAGGGTCACCTGTGGAATGCCTATGACCTGAGTTTCGCCACCTACGGACCGACCGTCGGCACCGATCCGAGCGCCGTCGACTGGGGAGGCCTGGCCCACGTCTACGTCGGAGGACCGACCCCGATGGGTGGCTCGGTCCTCTTCAACCTGTCCGACCTCCCAAATTCGCCCTACCCACCCGGGAGCAAGGTGGTTGCCCTCAGCTTCGATGACGGCCCCTCACCCGTGTACACGCCACAGATCCTGGGGATCCTCAAGGCCTATCGGGCCCCGGCCAGCTTCGAGATCATCGGCTCTGAGGGCGCCGCCGATCCGGCGCAGCTCCAACAGGAGGCCGCCGGAGGCTTTGCCCTCGTCAACCACACCTGGGAGCACGTTGATCTCGCCACCCAGTCGCCGGCCGGTTGGGTGGGTGAGGTCGATGCCACGGACAATCTCATTGCCTCGGTGACGCATCGGTCGGTCAGTTGCCTTCGGCCGCCTTACGGGTACACGAACGGTGCGGTGGTCTCCCAGCTCGCCCAACGGGGGCTCGGTGAGCTCATGTGGGACGTCGATCCCTCCGACTACCTGCGGCCCGGCGCCTCGGTCATCGCCCAACGAGTCCTCAGCGCTTTACAGCCCGGCGCCATCATCGTCATGCATGACGGGGGCGGGGATCGATCCCAAACCGTCGCCGCCCTGCCGGCGATCATCAACGGTATTCGGTCAGCCGGGTACTCGATCGTCGAAGCGTGCGGGTAGGCCAGATGAGACAGGAGATAGACGTGGAGCTGAGTGCTGTTCCCATCGAGAAGCCCGAGGGCCTGAACGTCATCGTCGGGCAGGCGCACTTTGTGAAGACGATCGAGGACCTCCACGAGGCCCTCGCCGGCGCAAGCCCGCACCTGCGCTTTGGGATCGCGTTCTGCGAGGCATCGGGTCCGTGCCTCATCCGCCAATCGGGGAACGCGGACGATCTCGTCGACCTCGCGGCCCGAAACGCCGAAGCGATCGGGGCCGGGCACTCCTTCATCATCTTCCTTCGAGATGGTTTCCCCGTGAACGTGTTGAACGCGCTCAAACAGGTCCCCGAGGTGTGCACGGTGTACTGCGCCACGGCCAACTCGATCGAGGTCCTCATCGGTCAGACCGACCTCGGTCGCGGGATCCTCGGAGTCGTCGACGGCATGCCACCCGCGGGGATCGAGACCCCCGCCGACGAGGCCGACCGCAAGCGCCTGTTGCGGAGCATCGGCTACAAGCTCTGACCCCGGCGCACTGCAGCACGATGAGTAGGGAGGATGCGTCAAAGGGTCAGTGCCCGGAGCGGTGTCTCACTTCATGAGATAAGCCACATCGGCGGGTTCGACTGTGTCAAGACATAAGCGACACCTAGCGGGGAGGGTCGCTCATGGACAAGGGCCGGTTTGTGATCGAGGTGCACCTGCGGACCGGTCGCCCGATCGGAGAGCTGGCCAGGTCCTACGGCCTGGACCGCAGCTGGCTCTACCGACGCCTGGCCCGCTACCGCGCTGAAGGAGTGGCGG
>DATNIB010000047.1:0-11001 GCA_035604685.1 Acidimicrobiales bacterium
CGGCGTGGGGCCGACGGCGTGGACCTCTCCTTCGTCACAGACGGGTTACGAGCCGAACGCGAGCAAGGCATCACGATCGATGTCGCCTACCGCTATGCGTCTACGCCGAACCGGAAGTTCGTCATCGCCGATTGCCCGGGCCACGTCCAGTACACGCGCAACATGGCCACTGGGTGCTCGACGGCGGACCTCGCCCTCGTGGTCGTGGACGCCACGACCGGACTGCGAGAGCAGACGCGTCGGCACACCTGCATCGCCGCCCTGCTCGGCGTCGACCAGCTCGTCGTCGTGGCCAACAAGATGGACCTGGTCGACTGGGACGAGGAGACCTACCAGCGGGTCTCGGCCGACATGGACCGGCTGGCCCGGCGCCTCGGGATCACCTCGTGCACGGTCATCCCCATCTCGGCCCTGCGCGGGGACAACGTCGTGCGCCGCTCCGAAGACGCCCCCTGGTACGAGGGACCGACCGTGCTCGAGGCCCTGGAGTCGGCGCCAGCCGGCGGGTGGGCGTCGGCCCACGGCACCCACCGGGGCACCGGGGCGCGCCTTCCCATCCAGTGGATCCTGCGCCAGCCCGGCGGCGGCCGCACCTACGCGGGCACCGTCGACGGCGGCCCGTTACACCCCGGCGACGAGGTGGTGGTCCTCCCCCAGGGGCACCACACGACGATCGAGCGCATCGACACCTACGACGGCCCGCTCGACGAGGCCGCCGTCGGGCTGTCGATCTCGGTGCGCCTGGCCGACGAGCTCGACGTCTCGCGCGGCGACCTGCTGGCCGCGGCCGATGAACCGGCGGAGGTGACGACGGAGCTCGAGGCCACCGTCTGCTGGTTCGGCGAGCGACCGCTGCGGGCCGGCGACCGCCTGCGGGTCAAGCACACGACGCGGGTGACCCCGGCTCGGGTGACCGAGGTGAGCGCCCGGCTCGACGTGAACGAGCTGCACCTGGTGGCCGTCGACCAGCTCGTCGACAACGAGATCGGCGTCGTCCGGCTCCACACCGCCACGCCACTCGCCGTCGACCCCTACCGCCGGAACCGCATCACCGGCAGCTTCGTGCTGGTGGACGAGGCGACGAACATCACCGTCGCCGCCGGCATGGTCGGCCCACCCGAGCTGGTCTCCGAGTCCGCGGCGACCGGCTGAGGCGCCCGTGCCCTCCCCGGTGCCGATGTACCCGGTGGTGCTCCGCATCGAGGGCCGGCGGTGCCTGGTGGTGGGGGGCGGGCCGGTGGCCGCCCGCAAGGTGCGCGAGCTGCACCGGTGCGGCGCGCTCGTCACCGTCGTGGCACCCGAGGTCGACCCGGCCATCGACGACCTGGCGACGAGCGAGGGACCGGGCTCGGTGCGGGTCGAACGGCGGCCGTATGACGCTCGCGAGGCCGGCGACTACCGACTCGTCGTGACCGCCACGGGGCGACCCGAGATCGACCGGACCGTCGCGGCAGACGCGGAGGCCGCCGGCGTGTGGGTCAACAGCGCGGACGACGCCACTCGCTGCACGTTCATCCTCCCCTCGGTGCACCGCGACGGATCGGTGTCGGTGTCGGTGTCGACCGGCGGCGCCAGCCCGGCGTTGGCCAGCTGGCTCCGTCGACGGGTGGGTGACACCCTCGGGGAGGGCCTTGGCCCCCTGGCCGAGCTGTTGGAAGAGACCCGCCACCGTCTCATGGCGGCCGGCCGGCCGACGAATGCGGTCGACTGGGCCGCGCTCTTGGACGGTCCGCTGCCCTCGCTCGTGCGCGAGGGCGACCTCGATCGGGCCCGCGCCCTGCTGGCGGAGACGGTCGGGCTGGTGCCGGCGCCTCGTCGCAGGCAACGGTAGGGCCGGGCCTTCGGGCGGCCCGCCCCGTCGGGTTCGACCCTCCGACCGCTAGGGCTGGGCCACCATGAGCACCGTCGCGGTCAGCAGCACCGCGACCAGCAACCCGGAGACCGCGCCGATCCGCCCGGCGGCCCGGCGCCAGTCGGGTGCCGCGGGCCCGGCGGGCTCGGCCAGGGCGCGCTGAACCCGCCGCTCCGCCGGCCACAGCAGGCCCTCGGCACAGAGGGCGGCCACCCCCCACAGCACGAGCCCGAGCACCACCCAGTCGTCACCGAGGCGGAAGGAGCCGCCCGACGCGCCAAGCAGGGCGAACCCGAAGATGGGGACGCCGAAGAGGGTCCGCCCCACCCAGTTGGGGCCGGGCCCGAAGTAGCGCAGGAGCGCAGGCGGGACCGGCGTCCCGTGCGCCACGCGCCGCACCCGCACGGCCTGGACACCACTCACCGCGATCGCCCCCAGCCCCACGATCACGCACGCCACGTGGGCCACCAGCAAGAGGTCGAACCCCGGGCCGAGCCGATGACCGGGCGGGACGCCACCGGCCAGCGCCCCCCACCCGGTCAGCATGCGAGCATTCTGGCTCGCCCCGGCGAGCCGCCCGGGCGCCCTCCCCGGGGCGGCCGGCGGGCGGGCGGGCGACCGGCCGGCGCAAGGCGGGCGCGGTCGCGCCGACTCCCCTTGTCAGAGCGATACCGTGGGACACGTGAAAGCAATGGCCACGGAGCCGGCGGACCGGACGGCTCCTGCGCCCGATCGGAGTCACCGGTGAGCTCGGAGAGCACCAAGACCCAGCTGCGCCTCGACCCCCTGTCGGGTCGTTGGGTGGTCGTCTCCACCAACCGGGCGGAGCGCCCCTTCGCCTTCCCCCAGCCGGGCACCCCGGTCCTGGACGACGGCTCGAGGCCCTGCCCCTTCTGTCCGGGCAACGAGGAAGCCACGGCGCCGGCCCTCGAGACCTACGGGCCGACCGGCGCCTGGCTGGTCCGGGTGGTCCCGAACCTCTACCCGGCGTTCGAGGGCGACGAGCCGTTCGTGGTCGCCAACCGGGGCCCGGTGTTCACCCAGGCCACCGCCGGCGGGATCCACGAGGTCCTGATCCTGTCCCCCGAGCACGACGCCTCGTGGTCGATGCTCTCCGACGAGCAGGCCGGACTCGTGATGGCGGCGCTGCGCGACCGCATCGAGGAGCACTCCCAGGCGCCGTACCTGCGCTACAGCCAGGCCATCGTGAACTACGGGCGAGAGGCCGGCGCCTCCCTCGCCCACCCGCACGGCCAGCTGCTCGGCATGTCCTTCGTCCCGCGCGAGCTGGCCGAGGAGCAGGCCCGCTTCGCCCGCTTCGCCGACAGCTGCCTCCTCTGCACGACGGTCGACGCCGAGGAGGGGGCGGGCCACCGCATCGCCTACGCGGACGATCGCGTGGTCGTCGTCTGCCCGTTCTGGAGCGCCGTCCCCTACGAGATGCTGCTGGTGCCGCGCGGCCACAGCCCGCACCTCTACACCAGCCCGACCGAGGACCTGGTCGCCGTGGGACGGGCGCTGCGCACCTGCCTCGCCAACCTGCGCGACCAGATCGGCGACGTGGCGTACAACATCGTCTTCCACTCCGCCCCCTACCGGGTGAACGCCCCGTTCCACTGGCACGCGCACGTCTGGCCCAAGGCCACCACCCGGGCGGGGTTCGAGCTCGGGACCGGCGTGGCCATCAACATCGTGCCCCCCGAGGCCGCGGCCGAGGAGCTGCGGGTGCGCGTCCCGGCCGGCTAACCAGCGATCCGGCCACGCCGAGGCGTGGCGGTCAGCGCCTCGACTGCCCCGCCCGCAAGGCGGCCCGCTGCAGCTCGAAGACGGCCACCAGGTTCCGCACGACGTCGCGGTCGGGCGGCACCAGGCCCCCGATCCCGGCCGTGGCCAGGTAGCCGCCGAGGAAGGCCCGGCGGTTGCGGGCCTCCCAGTCGCCGGCCAGCCGCACGAACTCGGCTCGACCGAGCTGATCCCGCTCGGAGACGGCGGTGGCCGCCACGTGGTGGAACGACCACGCCATGTCGGCCACGTCGGCCAGGGGCGAGCGCCAGCTCGGCTCGTCGGAGCCGGCCGCATAGCCGGCCGGCAGGCAGTCGGCCACGACCCAGCCCTGGTCGGTGCGAGCCGTCCGCCCGAGGTGGAAGTCACCGTGGGTGCGGATGACGGCCGCCCGGGCGTCGATCCGCTGCAGCGCCGCCATCGCCTCGAGGGCGCCGGGCGCCCGCAGCCAGGCCGGGTCGTGCGCCTCCAGCGCGGCGCGCGCCGTCGCCGCCCAATCGGCGATCTGGCCGCTGCGGCGCCCGAAGGCCCGGTCGAGCGCGAGGTGCATGCGCGCCGTCATCGTGCCGAGCGAGCGGGCCTCGAAGGCGAAGTCACCGCCCGCGTCCTCGGGGGCGCAGCCCGAGCCGAAGAGGTCGCGTAGCGAGGTGAGCGCCAGTGCCCAGCCGGCCGCGCTGCCCACCAGCAGCTCCTGGACGAGGCCGAGGTCGCGCCCGCCGCGCCGCCAGAGCGCGACCGGCGCCGCCAGGTGGTTGAAGCCCGCCTCGTCCAACGCCACCAGCATCTCGATGCCCGGGTGGGGACCGTCGGTCACCCAGGGGAACACGGTCAGCGAGCGCCCGTCGGTGAAGGACAGCACCACCCCGCCCTCGTCGCCGCCCACCGAGAGGACCTCGGGCACCGGATCACCGGTGACCGTGCTCAGCACGAGCGGTGCCAGCTCCGCGTCGCGCAGCGCGTCCACCACCAGGCAGGGGCCCGCCTCGTCCTCGAACTGGCCGAGCCCGGGGTCGTCCCCGCCGCCGATCGACCGGGGCTCGGCCCCCGGGGAGTGCAGACCGAGGACCGCGTGGGCGGTGCGGCCGCCCACCTCGGCCAAGACGTCGAGGACCCCGGGCCGGCCGGGCACCAGGATCTCCACCTCGCGCACGACGGCCGGGGCGTCCTCGGTCACCCCTCGCTGGGACAGCCAGGCGCTGATCAGCTTGGCCAGCGACTGTTGGCGGGTCGCGCTCAGATCGAGCATGGTCCCGGTCATCCCGCTCCCCCTTCCGGCCCGGGGGCCCGGTCGACGAGTTCGAACCACAGATAGCCGTAGGGGCCGAGTGAGACGGTGTAGGGCTCCTCGCCGATCGGCGGGAACGGCACCCGCCCCAGCACCTCGACGGGGGTCAGCCCCGCCCAGCGGGCGAGGTGCAGCTCGGCAGGCTGGGCGAAGCGGCTGAGATTGTGCACGCACAGCACCGTCTGGTGGCGCCGGCCCAAAGAGACGAGGTCGGGGGCGACCACTCCGGCCGGCGGGGTGACGACCGAACGCGCGCTCTCCTCCCAGGACTCCCAGGTGGGGACAACCAGCGGGCTGCCGGTCGGTTCGGGGGCCGTCCCCGGCAGCCGGCCCTCCGGCGAGATCGCCAGGTCGGCCACCTCACCGGCCCGGACGTAGGCGAGGATCGACGGATTAGGGCAGTCGAGGAGGTCCATCGAGCCCACGCCCAGCATGGGCAGCGACCGGCGGTGGAGCAGCATGCCGCGCAGCCAGTGCAGGAACGACCCCGGGTTGCGCTGCTGGGCCTCCACGTTGACCGCGCTGAACCCGTAGACGGGGTCCATGAGCGGGGGCAGGTAGAGCTGGGCGAAGTCGGCCTTGGAGAAGCCGCCGTTGCGGTCGGGCGACCACTGCATGGGGGTGCGCACCGAATCGCGGTCACCCAGGTAGATGTTGTCGCCCATCAAGAGCTCGTCGCCGTAGTAGATGACCGGGCTGCCGGGGAGCGACAGGACGAGGGCGTAGAGCAGCTCGGCCAGCCGGCGGTCGCCGTCGAGGAGCGGGGCCAGCCGTCGGCCGATGCCCATGTGGCGCTTCATGCGCGGGTCCTTGGCGTACTCGGAGAACAGGTAGTCGCGGTCCTCGTCGCTCACCTGCTCCAACGTGAGCTCGTCGTGGTTGCGCAAGAAGATGGCCCACTGGCAGCCGTCGGGGATCTCGGGCGTCTGGCTCAGGATCTCGGTCACCGGATAGCGCTGTTCGCGGCGCACCGCCATGAACAGTCGAGGCATGAGGGGGAAGTGGAAGCACAGGTGGCACTCGTCCCCGTTGCCGAAGTAGTCGGCCACGTCCGCCGGCCAGCCGTTGGCCTCGGCCAAAAGGACGCGCCCGGGGTACTCGGCCTCCAGGTGCTTCCTGATCCGACGGATGTAGGAGTGGGTCTCGGGCAGGTGCTCGCCGGCCGTCCCGTCGCGCTGGAAGAGGTAGGGCACGGCGTCGAGGCGGAAGCCGTCGAACCCGACGTCCAGCCAGAACCGCACCAGGTCGACCATGGTCTCGGCGACCTCGGGGTTCTCGTAGTTGAGATCGGGCTGGTGGGAGTAGAAGCGGTGCCAGTAGTACTGCTGGCGGGCGTCGTCCCAGGTCCAGTTGGACCGCTCCACGTCGGTGAAGACCACCCGGGCCTCCGGCCAGCGCTGGTCGTCGTCGTTCCATACGTACCAGTCGGCCTTGGGATTCGTGCGCGACGAGCGCGACTCGATGAACCAGGGGTGCAGGTCGCTCGTGTGGTTCATGACGAGGTCGGCCACGACCCGGATGCCGCGCTGGTGGGCGTCGCGGAGCAGTTCTTGGAGGTCCTCCAGCGTCCCGTAGTCCGGGTGGACGTTGAAGAAGTCGCTGATGTCGTAGCCGCCGTCGCGCTGGGGCGAGGGGTAGAAGGGCAGCAACCACACGCAGTCGATGCCGAGCCACTGCAGGTAGTCGAGCTTCGCCCGCAGCCCCTGGAGGTCGCCCACGCCGTCGTCGTTGGCGTCGTAGAAGCCGCGCAGCAGCACCTCGTAGAAGACGGCGTGCTGGAACCACCGACGCGTCGGGTCGGCGGGACCATCGATGGGCGGTGGGCGCAGCCGGGGATCGTTCACAGGTCACCCCGGGCGCGGTGCCACCCCCGGTCGGACCGCGAGTTCGACATCCATTGAACGGTACCCGACGAACGAGTCCTCACTCCCCGCCGGAGTCGGCCAAGAGTCGGTCGGCCGCCTCGTAGGGGTCGAGGGTGCCCTCCGTCACGGCCGAGAGCACGCCGGCGAAGGTGGGGCTGGCCACGAGGGCGGCCACCCGTGCCTCCAACCGGACGGCCAGGACTCGGCGCAGCTCGTCGTCCAGGCGAGCCGCCCGCCGGCGGCCGAGGAGCCCGCTCTCGGTGAGGAAGGCCCGGTGCCTGGCGATCTCGGCCCAGAGCTCGGCCAGCCCGCGGCCGTCGGTCCCGACCGTGGCCACGATCGGAGGGCGCCACCCGGCCAGCGCCGACAGCTCCAGCATCTGGCGCAGGTCCCGCCGGGCCTCCTCCACACCCGCTCGGTCGGCCTTGTTGATCACGAAGAGGTCGGCGACCTCGAGCAGCCCGGCCTTGTTGGCCTGCAGCGAGTCGCCCCAGCCCGGGGTGACGACCACGACGGTCGTATCGCAGGCGGAGGCCACCTCCACCTCCATCTGACCGACGCCCACGGTCTCGACCAGGACGAGCGGCAGGAGGGCGGCACCGAGCACCCGCAGCGCGTCGGGCACACAGAGGGCCAGGCCGCCCAGATGGCCGCGGGTCGCCAGCGACCGGATGTACACGCTGGCGTCGGTCGCATGGCCCTGCATGCGAATGCGATCCCCGAGGATCGCGCCGCCGCTGAACGGCGAGGTCGGGTCGATGGCCAGGACCGCGACCTGGTCGACGGGCTCGGCCGGCCCGCCGTCGGTCGGCCAGCCTCCGCGCGCCTCGCTGATCAGGCGGTCACAGAGGGTCGACTTCCCCGCCCCGGGCGCGCCGGTCAGCCCCACCGAGTAGGGCGGGGCGGCGCGGTAGCCGATCCGCGCGACGGTGCGGGCCGCCTCGCCGCCCCGCTCGACCATCGAGAGGAGCTGGGCCAGCGCGCCACGCTCCCCCCGCCGGGCCGCGTCGAACAGCTCAGTCGGGTCGCTCGACCGCCGTCGCGCGCCGACCTCGTCCCCCGGCTGGGCGCTCGGGGAGATGGCCGGGCTCACCGGCGCTCCACCCGGGCCCCGAGCGACCGCAAGACGCCGGGGAGGTCCTGGTAGCCGCGGTCGATGTGGCTGGCCCCTTCCACCTCGGTCTCGCCCTCGGCCACCAGGCCGGCCAGCACGAGGGCGGCGCCGCCGCGGATGTCGGGGGCGCGCACTCGGGCGCCCGAGAGTCGAGGCACGCCGCGCACGACGGCGTGGTGGCCCTCGGTCCGGATGTCGGCCGCCATGCGCCGCAGCTCGTCGACATAGCGGAAGCGGCCCTGGAAGAAGTTCTCCGTCACGATGGAGACCCCGTCGGCCACGGCCAGCATCGCGACGAGCAGCGGGCTGTAGTCGGTGGCCACGCCCGGATAGGGCAACGTGGCCACGTCGACCGAGCGCAGCGGGTGCCCCGACCGGGCCCGGATCCCGTCGGGGGTCTGGTCGATCCCGACGCCGATGTCGGTCAGCTTGCGCAGCACCATCTCCATGTGGTCGTAGCGAGCGTCCTCGACGGTCACCTCGCCTCCGGCCAGGCCGGTGGCGCACAGGAGGGTGCAGGCGACGACCCGGTCGGGGATGACCGTGTGCGACGACGGATGGAGGACGTCGGCTCCCTCCACCTCGATGCGCGCCGTGCCGGCCCCGCGCACGGTGGCGCCCATGGCCGTGAGGTAGTCGGCCAGGTCGCGGACCTCGGGCTCGCGGGCCGCGTTCTCGATGACCGTGGTGCCCTTGGCGAGGGTGGCCGCCATCATGAGGTTGTCGGTCGCGGTGTGGCTCGGGTAGTCGAGGACGATGTGGGTGCCGACCAGGCGCCCCCGGTCGCCCCCGGTGCGGACCTGGCCGTCGACGAAACCGTGCACGGTCTCGAAGTGGGTGCCCATCGACGCCAGCCCGTTCACGTGGAAGTCGATGGGGCGAGAGCCGAAGTCGTCGCCACCGGGCATGGAGACCCGAGCCCGACCGCAGCGGGCGAGCAACGGCCCGAGCACCACCACGGAGGCCCGCATGCGCTCGACCAGCTCGTAGGGGGCCTCGGGCACGAGGTCCTGGGTGGCCGGCGAGTCCACCACCAGGTCACCCGTCGCCGAGCGGCTGACGGTGGCACCGAGCGCGGTCAGCATCTCGGCCATGATCTCGACGTCGAGGATCTGCGGGACGTTTACCAGGACGTGCCGGCCCTCGGCGAGCAGGCACGCCGCCATCAGCTTGAGCGCGGAGTTCTTCGCGCCACCCGCCCGAACGGTGCCCGACAGTGGGCCGTTCGGACGGATCACGAGCCGGTCCACCGCCCCAGTATCGCCCACTATCGTCGAGGCCAGTGGTGACGCACGGCGAAGCCCCCGACCGGAACCTGGCGCTCGAGCTGGTGCGGGTCACCGAGGCGGCGGCCATGGCCGCCAGCCGCTGGATGGGGCGCGGCGACAAGGAGGGGGCCGACGAGGCGGCCGTCAACGCGATGCGGGTGGTCCTCTCCACCATCTCCATGGACGGGGTCGTCGTCATCGGCGAAGGCGAGAAGGACTCCGCGCCGATGCTGTTCAACGGCGAGCGGATCGGAGACGGCTCGCCCCCCATGACCGACATCGCGGTCGACCCGATCGACGGCACCAACCTGGCCTCGCTCGGGCGCGGCGGGGCGCTGGCCGTGATCGCCGTCTCTGAGCGCGGGACCATGTTCGATCCCGGTCCCTGCGTGTACATGGAGAAGCTGGCCGTCGGGCCGCGGGGCAAGGGGTCGGTCGACATCACTCGATCGCCCACCGAGAACCTCCACGCGCTCTCCAACGCGCTCGGCAAGCCGGTGCGCGACCTGACCGCCGTGATCCTCGATCGCCCCCGTCACGAGGACCTGATCAGCGAGGTGCGCGCCTCGGGGGCCCGGATCCGCCTCATCACCGACGGCGACGTGGCCGCGGCCATCGCCACCGGGCGCTCCGACATGTCCGGTGCCGACGTGCTCTTCGGCGTCGGCGGCACTCCCGAGGGCGTGCTGGCGGCGGCGGCATTGAAGTGCATGGGCGGGGAGATCCAGGGCCGACTCTGGACCCGCGACGACGCCGAGCGCCGGGCGGCGAACGACGCCGGCTACGACCTGACCGCGGTGCTCACGACCGACGACCTCGTGCGCGGCGACAACTGCTTCTTCGCTGCCACCGGCATCACCGACGGCGACCTCCTGCGCGGCGTCCGCTACCTCGAGAACGGCGCGACCACCGAGTCCCTGGTCATGCGCTCGCGCTCGGGGACCATCCGCAAGATCGACGCCATCCATCCGCTGCACAAGCTGGCCGAGTACAGCTCGATCCCGTTCTCCTGACGGGACGAGGTGGGGCGCCAGTCGCGGCCGCGCCGTGTCCGCCCGCCGCGGCCCCTCAGGAGATGCTCGGTCGGCCCACCGGTAGCATTCCGCGAGTTGGTCCGACGGCCAATCGTTAGGGGGAACGCCATGAGTCAGCGCTGGCTGCGGGCGTCCGTGGCCGTTCTCGGACTGGCCGGTGGTGTCGCGCTGACCGGTGGCGGCCTGGCGGTCGCGGCGACGTCCCCCGTGCACAGGATCGCCACGGTCAAGCCGGCGAACTTCGGACTCTACGACCTCACCTGGTACGGGACCCCGTTCGGCAAGCCGACCGTCTACCTCGCCGATCAGTCCGGCATCGAGGCGATCGATGCCAAGACCTTCACCGACGAGGGGACCTTCGGACAGGGCCTCTTCGTGTCGTTCGGCCATGGCGCGGCGGCCTGCGGCCCGATCGGCGGCGGCGGGCCAGACGGACTGCTGTCGCTCACCGTGGGGGGCTCGAACCAGGTGTGGGCGGGGGACGGCAACAGCTCGGTGCGGGTGTTCACGCTCACCTCGCCCGGATCCGGGAGCCTGGCCGCGGACATCAGCACGGGCGGCACCTGCCGGGCCGATGAGCTCTCCTACGATCCGGCCCAGCACCTCGTCCTCATCACCAATCCATCCGAGACGCAGAACTACGTCTCGCTCATCTCGGTGCACGCGGATCCGACCAAGGACCAGGTGGTCGCCAAGATCGGCTACCCCCACGCGGTGGGCGGTCTCGAGCAGTCCGTGTACGACCCCAACGACGGCAACTTCTATCTGAACGTGGTCCAGTCGAGCCCGGCCAGCGACCAG
>DATNIB010000048.1:0-6962 GCA_035604685.1 Acidimicrobiales bacterium
CAACACGACTCGGTGCGGCCGTCCGGAGTTCCGGCCCACTGTTTCGAGTACCAGGCACCGCAAACGCGGGGTGAGATGCTCCGGACGACCATTCGTTCGCAAGAGCAAACGGGTGTGCAACTTTCCGAAGGCTCGATAGAAGCGCTCACGACGCGCGGCGAGGTCCACCTGTGCCAGGCTAGCGAGCACAAGGTTGGGAGGGTCGGTGACTGGCGTCTCCTTAGGGCAATCGTCCGTACTCGCGAGGAGGTTGGTCATGATCGACGTAGTTCTGTGCGCCCGCCGACGGGACGACATGAGTGTCGAGGAGTTCCACCGATACTGGCGCGACGAGCACGCTCCGCTCGTTGCCAGCCATGCCGAGACGCTGGGCATGCTGTCCTACGTCTTGCACCTGACCCTGAACACGGGCCTGGAATCGATCGTCCAGGAAGACCGGGGCTGCCCCGCCGACGTCTATGACGGGGTCGCCGTCCTGTGCTTTGAGAGCCTCGACGAGATGGCCGCAAAGGGAGCGGAGCCGGCGGCGCTCGCCGCGGCCGAAGAGTTGGCGGCGGATGAGCGTCGGTTTATTGATCATGCCCAGAGCCGGATCTGGTTCACCGAGCACCACACCATCATCTGACCGGCTCTGGTGGGGCGCTCGAGATGCGGATGATGCGCTACCAGGCTCGGTAGCGACCCGATCGGAAACGACAGTCCCGGATGATCCTGCTCGGGAGCCCGCCCAGCCCGTGTCGGCCAGGGGGCGAACAAGCCGGGCATTTGTGCGCGGCGTTATTGCTTGCAGTGAAGTCTTCTCAGGGTGCTTTGGATCAGAATAAAGGCGGGCGGGGCTTGAGGCTCAGGTGCGGTCTGTGTCGACTATGAGGAGGCTGCAGGGGCACTGATGCGACACCTTGTTAGGAACGCTCCCAAGCACGAAGCGTTTCATCCCAGCCATGCCTCGGTTCCCAACTACCACGAGGTCGGCATCGACGGCCTCAGCAATGCTTATGAGCGCATCAGCCGGGTCACCCTCGGGATTGTGCACCTCGGCAGACACCCCCTGGCTTTTGGCCTCGGCAAGCAGCTGCGTCCCGACGCGATCAGCGTGGTCGCGCAGACCGGCACTTGTGACCTGCGCCGCTCCGGGCACGTCAGAGAATCCCGTCGTGGCTGCGGGGTGAACCGCATGAACAGCATGAAGCTTGGCCCCTGTCATCTTGGCTAGGGCAACGGCCTCTCTGACGGCGACTGCGGCGCGGTCTGACCCGTCGGTGCCAACGACAATCGCCTTGTACATGAGGGCTCCTCTCACCGCCGATCGCGCCACTCACGCCAACGTCCCCGATGCTGGCGTTTTCCAGGCAATCTATGTGCATCGGTCCGCTACTTCAACCGGGTTCGGCGGGGTCCATCGATGACCGGACCCTTCACCCTTCAGGCACGTCGACGTTCCTTGCCACCAGCACATCGACAGGCCATTCTGGAAGTGCCCTGTGCGTGCGGTCGTGTCTCGGGCCGACCCAGTCAGTATTCGCCCAAGCGCTGATTGATTGCGGATGGCCTGGGTCCTACCCCCCTTCCGCTACCCGCACTCACCCCGGCATTATGTTCGAGCGGTCTGAATCGCCCTGGGTTACTTGGAGGCTCTGGCCCTCCGGCCGTCACCTGCGGTACGGGTGTTCCCGAGCGGTCTGCTCAGGGCCGCAAGCATTCGGGCTTCGGAGCGATACCGGATAGGCGACAATTGCCGACGCTCTGGGAGGCGCCGCACTTCAGCCCAGTGGCACGTCCACGGCTGGCCAGGTTAGGCGTCACGATCTTGGATTTCCCCCTCTTGCGTCCTCCCCGTATTGCGGCGGGGAGGCATGTGGCATTGCTACGGCTGCTACACCTCGCTACAACTACCACGTCCCCTTCGGGCATTCACTCCATCACGGCCGTAAGTGCTGCATCGTGCACGGCGATGGCAGCTCATCCAACCGTGTCGTGGTCCTGCTCCGGGAGGGTGCCCAGCCGGGCGACTCGGAAGAGCAGAACCAGTTGCTCCCGGGATCCGTGCCAGTGGCGGATCACAGCGTCCCTACCTGCCTTGCGGACGGCACTGCGGAGAGCCCACACCGTGACCACGATGTTGTCGGCGAAGCCGATGATAGGGATGAAGTCCGGGATGATCGTGAACGGCTGGAGGTTGTAGACCAGCGCCACCCACAGCCGCCAGCGAACCGAGCGCGGGACCGTCGGATCCCGGTGGAGGTCCCGGAGCAGGTGGGCGACTTCCGGGAGGAAACTGGCGACGTGACGAACGCCCTCTCCGCGGGGCCGGGCGATTAGCAGCGCGAGCGTGAGCAGGATCCAGCTCGCCACCAGCGCGGTGACGAGCCCTACGATGACGCGGATAAGCACGCAGACCCTCCGAAGGGCCTCTGGCGAGGGGGACTTCCCCACTCTGGATCACAGCTAGGGAGGCTTGCAAGCCAGGATGGCGACCTTCGGCCCTAGCCGCCGTCGGGGTTGTCTGCGATCGTGCGTATATGTGGGGGTGTTCTGAAGGGAGTTCAGGTGACGGAGGAGAAATCCCAGTCTCGGGCCGAAAGCACGAAGGTTGCATACCCGCCCGGGGACGGCAGCTACATTGTGCCAGTCCTGCACGCGCGCCTGCCCGCCCGAGCGGTTGAGCTCGGGTTTTGGGGCGGCCTCGCCGGTGCAGCCCTCATGGGCGCCATCGACCTTCCCTTGGCACTTGCCGTGGGGGTCGGCGTGGTCGTGGCCCGCCACCGTCTCCGCTGAACTTCCCTAGCCAGCGGCATGGACGTGATGAACAGCCACCCGGCCGAGCAGATACGTCCGGTCGGATCTGCGGGTGGGAGCGTTCGGTGAGACTTGTTCCTGCGGGACTGACCGCGTGGCCTGGAGCCGTGCTTGAGCGGCTCGAGCGAGCTCCTTTCACCGGCGGTGCGCCACGGCAGACGCGACACGTCGTACAGACCGGACGCGGCCGGGCATACATGTCGGTGCGGGGCGTGCACCGGGCCGACGGCGAAGACGTGGCGAGAGCGGCCGAGCGGGCGCTCGTCGCCCTGGAGGGGGTCCACTGGGCGGAGGTCAACCCGATCTTGGCCCAGGTGGCGGTGGTATTCGAGGACGACACCGTCGGTCTCGACGACCTGGTGGGAGCTCTAGACGGAGTCGAGGAAGCCCATGGTCTCCTCGGGGAGGAGTTCCCGGCCGACCTGCCCGACCACCCGGCTGACGAAAGGCCCATCCGACGGGGAGTGGTCGCCCTGGTCGCCGACGGCGCCGGCGTGGGGATCGGAATGGCGGCGCGCTTTATGCGTCTGCCCCGGTTGCCCATCGAGGTGGCCAGTGCAGTGCCCGCGCTGGACTCGCTGGCTCCGATTCGGCGCATGATCGAGGAACGACCTAGCACGGCGACGGCCGCGGCCATGCTCAATGCCATACTGCAAGGTCTCGGGCAGGGGCCGCTCGGATTGGTCGTCGACGCCACTCACCGGCTCACCACGGTTGCCGAGTTGACGGCCCGTCGCCGAGCTTGGCTGGCGGTCGAGCTTCTCCTCCACGGCGGACCACGGGCGGAGCCTCTGGCCGCGGCGGAGTCCGAACCCCGTCCCATTCCCCTTCCGGCTGGACTGGTGGAAACCTACGGGCAGGCAGCCTCACTGGCTTCGCTGGCCGGCGGCGGGATCACCCTCGCAGTCACCCGGGATTTTCGCCGCACTGCCGACGTCTTGCTGGCAGGCCTTCCCCGCGCGGCGCGTCTCGGGCGTGACGGGTTCGCCGCCCAGGTCGGGCGAGGGCTGGCGGCACGCCAGGTGGTGCCCATGGACCCGCGTGTGCTGCGCCGACTCGACCGGGTAGACACCGTGGTGGTCGACGCTCGAACGCTTGCGACCGGTCGCTTCGCCATCGGCGAGATCCGCGCTGTTGGCCATGAGGACCCGGCCCGCGTCGAGGTGGTGGCCCACGCGCTGTTCGACCCCGCGCAGCCTGAGGTGGTCCGGACAGAGGACGACTGGGCGCTGGCGCCGGTCGGGCGGGTGGTGGGCAGCTGGCCGCGCGGGTCGCGGACAAAGGCCCGCGAGCTGAGATCGGCCGGGTTCCGCACCCTTGGTCTCAGCAAACGCGGGACCGTCGTGGGTCTGGTTGGCGTCCAGCCCGAGCTACACGAAGCGGCGGCCGACCTCGCCGCCGCTATCCAGCGGGCCGGGCACCTGCTCGCTGTGGCCGGCGATCGTGGTGTGGCCGCCGCCCTGGGTGCCGACCGGGTCGTGGGGGACGGTGAGCACCTCGCCCGCTCGATCCGTGCCCTTCAGGCCGAAGACCGCGTGGTGGCGCTGGTGTCGACGCGACCCGGCGCCGCGCTGCGGGCCGCCGACTGCGGCATCGGGGTCGTCGGGACAAAGGAAGCCCACCCCCCGTGGGGCGCCGACCTGTTGTGCATCCATCTCGCCGAGGCGGCCACCATCGTCGACATCACTCGGCTCGCGCGGACCGCCAGCCGCCAGGCCGTCGCCGTGGCGGCCGCAGGCTCGGTGGCGGCCAGTCTGTTGGCGATCAGCCCCTTGCCCGGCGCCGGCAGGCGGGCAATGGTCGTCGTGCAGCTTTCGACCCTGGCCGCGCTCGGCGTTGGGACGTGGACCGGCGCTCAGCTGCCCCGCCGCCGTCCCCGCCGCGAGGGCACGCCGGTCGCCTGGCACGCCCTGGACGGCGCCGAGGTCCTCCGACGTCTGGCTGGCGGATCGGGCGAGGCAACGGAAGAACGTCCCGCCACCGACGACACCCACCCACCTAGCCTTCCCAGCCTCCTCGCCAGCGAGCTCACCAACCCCCTGACGGTGATCCTGGGAGCAGGAGCGGCGCTCTCGGCCGCGGTCGGGTCGATCGCTGACGCCGCCATGATCGCCGGCGTGCTCGGCATCGACGCCGCCGTCGGGGCCACGCAACGTCTCCGCACCGAGGCAGCCATCGGGCGCTTGGCATCGGCCATATCGGAAAGCACCGTCCGGGTGCTGCGTGACGGGGCCGAGGTGAGCACGAGTAGTCGCTCCGTGGTTGTCGGCGACGTCGTCAGCCTCGCCGCTGGTGATGCCATCCCCGCAGACTGCCGCGTGCTCGACGCGGTTGGCTTGGAGACCGACGAGTCGTCACTGACGGGCGAATCCCTTCCGGTGGTGAAGGACCCCAAGCCCGTGGACGAGCGGGACCCGGTCGCCGATCGCAGCTCCATGGTGTACGAGGGACGGCAGTGGCCGCTGGGCGCGGCACGGCCGTGGTGGTGGCCACCGGATCGTCCACGGAGGCCCGCAGAGGCTTCACCTCGGCCACACCGCCACCGACTGGTGTGGAGACCCGGCTACGGGCCCTTACTAAGACGACTGTTCCGATCGTCCTCGGTGCCGGCGCCGGCCTCGCGCTCAACAGCTTGGTTCGCGGCCGGCCACCGCGCGAGGCGGTAGCATCCGGAGTAAGTTTGGCGGGGACTTCCCTTCGTGGCCACCGTCGCCCAGGCCAGCGCGGCCCACCGTCTCGCCGGGCGAGGGGTCCTCGTCCGCAACCCCCGACGTTCTCGAAGCACTGGGCCGGGTGGACGTGCTGTGCTTCGACAAGACGGGCACGCTCACCGAGGGACGCCTTCAGTTGCGTCAGGTCTCCGACGGTGACGTCGATGAGCCGGTCTCCCAGCTGGGACCGGCGTGCCGCGGGGTGCTGGCCGCCGCCTTGCGGGCCACGCCCCGGCCGCGGACCGGGGGTCTGCCCCACCCCACCGATCAGGCCATCGTCGACGGTGCGCACCTGGCCGGCGTGCGCCCAGGCCACGGCGTGGAGGGTTGGCAGAAGGTGGTGTCGCTTCCGTTCGAACCCGGCCGCGCCTACCACGCGGTACTCGGACGAGCGGGGGCCGGCCCGCTGCTCAGCGTCAAGGGCGCGCCCGAGGTCGTTATCCCTCGATGCGCCACACGACGTCGAGCCCCCGGCGAACACGTTGTCCTTGACGACGTTGCCCGGAGGTCGGCCGTGGTCGAAGTCGAGCGCCTCGCTCGCCAGGGATTGCGCGTACTGGCGGTGGCCGAGCGTCCCGCCTCGGATCGCGACGACCTCGACGACGAAAGGATCGACCGGCTGGAGCTCCTTGGCTTCGTCGGCGTTGCCGACGCCGCCCGGCCGACCGCCTCCGCCCCGCTCGACCAGCTCTGGCAGGCAGGGATCAACGTGGTCATGATCACCGGCGACCACCCCAGCACAGCCGAAGCCATCGCCACGGACCTCGGGCTCCTCAACGGTCGCCGAGTGCTCACGGGTACAGAGCTTGATGAACTCGATGACGCTCAGCTCGATCAGGTCGTCCACGACGTGGCCGTGTTCGCCCGGGTCACCCCGGCCGACAAGGTCCGCATCGTCTCTGCCTTCCAACGGGCTGGCCGGGTCGTGGCCATGACCGGCGATGGGGCCAATGACGCCCAGGCCATCCGCCTCGCCGAGATCGGCGTGGCCTTCGGGCCTCGGGCCACGTCGGCGGCGCGAGACGCCGCCGACCTCGTCGTCACGTCGGACGACGTCCGCGTGCTCATCGACACCATCGGCGAAGGTCGCGCCATGTGGGCGTCGGTGCGCGACGCCCTTGCCATTCTGCTCGGCGGCAACCTCGGCGAGGTCGCCTTCACCGTCGGCGCGGCGCTGCTCACCGGTCAACCGCCGCTCACTCCCCGACAACTTCTCGCCGTCAACCTCTTCACCGACCTCGCCCCGGCCATGGCCATCGCCGTGCAGCCGTCCCGGACTCGCCGTGTCGATCTAGCCCGAGAAGGGCCGGAAACCTCGCTTGCCGGTCAACTCGCGCGGGACGTCACCATCCGGGCCGCAGCCACCGCGGCGGGAGCATACGGTGCTTGGTTCGCGGCCCGTATCACTGGCACCGCTCCCCGGGCACGTACCGTCGCTCTCGCCGCGCTCGTGGG
>DATNIB010000049.1:0-101059 GCA_035604685.1 Acidimicrobiales bacterium
CTGCATCTCCAGCCACATGTCGGTGCCCTCGCGGGTCCGCTCCCCGACGCCGGCGAAGATGGACACCCCACCGTGCTGGCTGGCGACCCGGTGAATCATCTCTTGGATGATGATCGTCTTGCCGACGCCGGCGCCGCCGAAGAGGCCGATCTTCCCGCCCTGGACATAGGGCTCGAGCAGGTCGACCACCTTGATGCCCGTCTCGAACATCTGTGAGCGCGGCTCGAGCTGGTCGAAGGCCGGAGCGCTGCGGTGGATCTCCCAGCGGTCGTCGACCGGGCCGATGTCGTCGGTGTCGAGCGGTTGGCCGAGGACGTTGAACACGTGGCCGAGCACGGCGTCGCCGACCGGGACCGAGATGCCAGCTCCCGTATTGCGCACCGGTGCACCGCGCACCAGACCGTCGGTCGCCTGCATACACACGCAGCGGACCCTGCCGTCACCGATCTGCTGTGCCACCTCGGCCGTCACGGTCACCTTGGCGCCCTCGAGCTCGAGGTCCATCTCCACTGCCATGTTGATCTCGGGCAGCGCGTGGGGAGGGAACTCCACGTCGACGACCGGTCCGGCGATCGCCACAACGCGGCCCTGCTCCAAGTGCGGGCCCGCCGCGGCGCGCGGTTCCTCAGTGGTCGTGGTCACGGGGTCAAGCTCCCTTCGAGTGGCGGAGCGCCTCTGCGCCGCCGACGATTTCCAAGATCTCGGTGGTGATGGCGTCCTGTCGGGCGCGGTTCATGATGCGGCTGAGCGTCCGGATGAGCTCATCCGCGTTGTCCGAGGCGGCAGCCATCGCCCGCTGCTGTGCCGTGAAGAAGGCCGCCGTGGCCTCGAGCATCGCCGAGAAGATCTCGGACTCCATCGCCTGGGTCGTGAGCTCCGCCAGCAGCTTCTCGGCGTCCGGCTCGAACGAGATGTATCCCTTTGGCGCGCCGGATGCCTCCTCGACCTCCTCGGGCGTCTCGGGCAATGGCAGCGGCAACAGCTGTTGGGCCGCGACCGATTGACTGCCCGCCGACACGAAGCGGGTCGACACCATCACCAGGAGATCCATCTCACCGGACAGGAACGGCTGGCTGGCCACAGCCGCAACCTCTCGGGCGTTGGCGAAGGTCGGGCGGTCGTTGAAGCCGACGAAGGAACGCTCGAGTGCCATGCCCCGGTAGCGGAAGTAAGGCGGGGCCTTCTTGCCGACGGTGAAGAGCCGCACCGTCCGACCGGCCGCGACATGCTCGGCGGCCAGCCGCTCGGTGGCGCGGAACACCGAGGAGTTGTAGGCGCCCGACAGACCCCGGTCACCAACGATGGCGAGGATCCCCACCGCGCTCGGCGACTCGGGGGTCCCGAGCAGCTTCGCTGCGGCCCGCGAGTCGGCCTTCGCCGCCTGCAGCACGATCCGTGCCATGCCCCTCCGGTAGGGCCGGTTGGCCACTATCCGGTTCTGGGCGCGGACGATCTGGGAGGCCGCGATGAGCTCCATCGCCCTCGTGATCTTCTTCGTCGACTGGACGCTGCGGATCCTCCGCCGGAGAACCCGCTCCTGACCGCCGGCCATTCGTCAGTCGGCCTTCCCGGTGTCGAACCCGTCGAGGAACGATTGGAGGCCAGCGTCCAGATCGGCCGCCGGCGGCAGGTTCCCGGTCTGGGCGATGGAGTCCAGCAGATCCGCGTGGTGGGCCCGGAAGTACTCGCGCAGCTCGGACTCGAACCGCAGGACCTCGGGAACCGGCACCGTGTCGGCCCACCCGTTCCCCCCGGCGTAGACGACGAGCACCTGCTCGGCGACCGGGACCGGCGCGTTCTGGGGCTGCTTCAAGAGCTCGGTCAGTCGGTAGCCGCGGTCCAACTGGGCCTGGGAGACCTTGTCGAGCTCGGAGCCAAAGGTCGCGAAGGACTCGAGCTCGCGGAACTGGGCGAGGTCGAGCTTCAGGCTGCCGGCCACCGACCTCATGGCCCTCACCTGCGCGGCGCCGCCCACCCGGCTGACCGAGTTGCCGACGTTGATGGCGGGGCGGACGCCCGAGTAGAAGAGGTCCGACTCCAAGAAGATCTGCCCGTCGGTGATCGAGATGACGTTCGTCGGGATGTAGGCGGAGATGTCGCCCGCCTTGGTCTCGATGATCGGCAGCGCGGTCATGGAACCCCCACCGAGGGCGTCGGAGAGCTTGGCCGCGCGCTCGAGCAGCCGAGAGTGCAGGTAGAAGACGTCGCCGGGGTAGGCCTCGCGGCCCGGGGGCCGACGCAAGAGGAGGGAGACCTGGCGGTACGCCTCGGCCTGCTTGGAGAGGTCGTCGTAGACGATGAGGACGTGCTCCCCGTGCTCCATCCAGTGCTGGCCCATCGCGCACCCCGAGTAGGGCGCCAGGTACTTGAACGGCGCCGGGTCGCCCGACGACGCCACGAGGACGACCGTGTACTCCAGGGCCTCGTGCTCGGCCAGCGTGGCGACCGTCTGGGCCACTGAGGAGTTCTTCTGCCCCACGGCGACGTAGATGCACTTCACGCCCTGGCCACGCTGGTTGATGATCGTGTCGACGGCGACCGTGGTCTTGCCCGTCTTGCGGTCGCCGATGATTAGCTCACGCTGGCCCCGGCCGATGGGGGTCAAGGCGTCGATGGCCTTGATCCCCGTCTGCAACGGCTCGGACACCGGTTGGCGGCCGATGATCCCGGGTGCCTGAACCTCCATGCGTCGGGTCTCGAGCGCGTTGATCGGTCCCTTGCCGTCGAGGGGCTCGCCCAGCGCGCTGACGACGCGACCGAGCAGGGCGTCGCCGACCGGGACGGTCTGGATCCGCCCGGTGGCCCTGACGATCTGCTCCTCCTCCAGGTGGTCGACCTCGCCCAACACAACCGCACCGATGGTGTCCTCGTCCAGGCTCAGCGCGAGCCCGAGCGTGCCGTCCTCGAACTCGAGCAGCTCGTTGACGGCGCAGCCGGGAAGACCAGACACCCGCGCGATGCCGTCACCCACCTCGACGATGCGACCGACCTGCTCGGCCTCCACCATCGGCGAATACTCCGACAGGTGGCGTTCCAGCGCGGCGGTGATCTCGCTCGCGTTGATCGTCAGCTCGGGCATCAATCAGCTCCCTCTGGCTCAGAACGGCTTTCGGCGTCGCCGAGGCCACCCGGCTCCCACCCGACCGGAACAAGGTGTTCGCGCAGCGCATTGAGGCGAGCCCGGGTCGTGGCGTCCACCCGCAGGTCTCCGACCTGCACCACCGCGCCCATCAGCAGGCTCGGATCGATAGTTACCTGGAGCTCGACCGGAAACCCGACGAGGTGGGACAGCGACTCGGCCAACTCGGCCCGCTGGTCGGGATCGACCTCTCTCGCACTTCGCACGTGTGCCACCCGCCAACCTCGGACGCGGGCGGTCGTCTCCACCAGCCAGTCGAGCGTGCCCACGAAATCGCGAGCCCGGCCCCCGGCGATTGCGTAGTCGACCAGTCGGAGGGTCTCGGGCTGCACCTTGGCCTCGAGCAGGTCGTGGACAATCCCCTGGCGGGCGGCGACCGGGCGGTCCCGGTCGGTGAGGACGGACCGGAGCGCCGGCGCGGACTCCACGGTCCGGGCGAACCGGAAGAGCTCATCTTCCATCTCTTCGAGGTCGGCGCTCGAGACCTCCTCGAAGATCGCCGCGGCGAACCCGCCGACGCGCTCGCGGGCCGCCAGGAAGCTGAGCGGTTGGGGCGGCAAGTCCTGGCCCTCCGCCCGGTGCCGCGCCTGTGTGGCCACCCAGGCCAGGGCGGCGGGGATCTCGGGGCCCCCGACCGATCCGACGACGAAGGTGGCCAGCCGGCTGGCGGGGCGGGAGACCCGCTCCGACAAGAGGTCGCTGAGGACGCCGCGCCGCGCCGCGGGCGGTGTGGCGGTGTCGATGAGCGCCAGGCGAAGCTCTGCGTGGGTGGCCAGCAGCTCCTCGATCGATCGGAGCTCAGCCGCCAGCGTCTCGCTTTCCCCCGAGGCCTGAAAGACCGCGGCGCTGTACCCTTCGATCGCCGGGTTCACGAGCGGGCCTCGGCCCCGGCCCCGCGGTCCCCGGACCGCATGTCACTCTTCAACGCCTCGACCGCCTCGTCCAGCAATTCGCGATGGGCCGACGCGTCGACTTCTCTCCCGATGATCTTCTCGACGGTGTCGAGGACGATCTCGCCCACGCGGCCGGCCGACTCTTCGATCGCCCGCTGGCGCGTCAGCGACAGCTCAGCCTCCGCGCTGGCGACGATCCGGTCGAACTCAGCCTGGCCGCGTGATTGGGCCTCGCTCCGGACCTGCTCTGCCGTGTGGTTGGCCTGCGCCACGATCTCCCGGGCCTGGTGCCGGGCCTGGTCGAGCACGGCCCGTCGCTCCTCGTCGGCCGCCGCGGCGTCGGTTCGCGCCTTGTCGGCCGCTTCCAGCGACGAGCGGATCAGCTCTTGGCGCTTCTCAACCGCCCGATTGAGCGGCGGGAGGATGTACTTCGCCGTCACGAAGACGATGACGAGGAAGATCGCCAGCTCGATGAAGAACGTGCCGTTGGGGAGAATGAAGACGCTTCCGGTCTGCATGTCGAGGCCTCGGTGAAAACCCTGTATCCCTACTTGACCGACTTGGCGGCGAAGACGTACACGAACACGATCATGAAGAGCAGGTTGATGAAGTACATTGCCTCGACCAATCCGACCGTGATGAAGAAGTACTGCCGCGCCTTGCCTTCGATCTCGGGCTGCCGCGCGATGGCGGCAATGGTCTGACTACCGGCCAGGCCGTCACCGATGGCCGCGCCAATGGCGCCGCCGCCCAGCGCCAGCCCGCCGCCAACCAGGGCGCCGGCGACCCGCACCGCGCTCTCTACTGTGTCTGCTGCCATTGTTCCTCCTTCATGTCGACTTACTTTTCGATCGTGGTCAGTGGTTGGGACGAGTGGCGACCCACCGGCTCGTCATGTTCGACGCTCATTCCCAGACCCAGGTACATGATCGTGAGCAGAGCGAAGATGAACGCCTGGATCAGCCCGATGAACAGGTCAAACGGCTTCCATACCAAGTCCCCGACCGGCAGGAGATACACCGGGAGCAGCGCGGCCAGCACCGCCAGCATCAGGCCACCGGAGAAGAGGTTGCCGAAGAGTCGGAAGGTGAGCGTGATGGGCTTGGTGATCTCCTCGATCACGTTGATGGGAACCATGACTTTGTAGGGCTGGAAGTAGTGCCGGACGTACCCGCGGATGCCTCGCGCCTTGATCGAGTTGTAGTGCACGAGCGCGATGACGGTCACCGCCATCGCCAACGGCAGGTTCACGTCCGACGTGGGCGCGGGGAACCACTCGGGACTGTGACCGCTCGGGATCGCCTCAATCCAGTTGCAGGTCCAGATGAACAAGAAGATGACTACCGCCAACGGCACGAATGGGCGACCCTCGGGGCCGATGGCCGAATCCGCAAGGTCCTGGACCTGCTCGACAACGAATTCCCAGAAAAGTTGCAGCTTCCCGGGGCGGTCGACGCTGACCCGGGACCGAAGCAAGAGGCCGAGGCCGATCACCACCGCGGCCGCGGCCAGCGTGGACCACACGACGTCGAGATCGACGGTCAAGCCGAGGATCTTGGTGGTTACCGGATGATCTCCGATGGTGATCTTCCCGGTCGCCAGGGATATCGAGGCGAACGCGCTCGCGCTGGTCACGTCTAGCTCACACCCGTAGACATGATGGCCCGGGCCATGTTCATGACGAAGAGCAGCTGAAGGATCACGAGGCCGATCACGGTCCCGATCCCGAGCGGGCCGTTCAGGACGAGCAAACCGATGACGATCGCCGTGATGATTGCCAGTCGGGTCGCCGTGCGGGTGCCAAGGATCCGCCGAACCACCTTCTTGTTCGTTTCGCCTCGCGTCTGCACCTTGGAAACGCCTGAGTCGAGGAATCGGAGATTCATAATCGCCATCGCGACTCCGAGCCCGATGCCGAGAGCGAGGTAGGAGGCCGAAAGCATCAGCGCCGCGACGACTCCGACGGCACCGACGATGAGCGCGGAGATGACCGTCCGCCGTAGCGCCCGCGCCAACGCCGGGAGCTCGAGGTCGGCGAACCCGGAGAGCATGGCCTAGGCCCTCACCAGCGCTACAGGAACCGCCGGATCTGCGCCACGACGGAGGCGACCGCAGCCGCCAGCCCCAGGACCAGGCCGATGAGGAAGAAGAGCGGTGCCGTGTGCCACGCCCGATCGCCCAGCAGACCGAGGACCACTCCCACGGCAACACAGCCCGCCGCCGACGTGCCCATGCCCAGAAACGCCACGGCGCTGGGCAGCGGCTTGACGGGAGCCGGAGACTCGTCCGGACGTGGCGATCCCGACTCTGTCATGCCCCCGCGACGCACTCTGCGGCGCGATCAACTGGACCTCCACCAAGATTGGCTCCGGTCACATGCAGGCTGGGCTGATGCCCGCCCCCGGAGGGAACACCTCTGCCATCTCGACCGTGCCGAGGTGAGCAGTTAACACGCGGGACATCATCGCATCCCGCCCCACGCACGGCAAAACGTCAACGCCGGGCGTGGGCGCGCTCTTTGACCTGCTCACGGGGCTGTTCCGGACCCGGCGGCGGCTCTTGCTCCACCTGGCCTCCCCGCTGGCGAAGGCCGGGATGGAACAGTGTGTACAGGCCCACCCCGAGCGCCGCGGCGCCGAAGGGGATGAAGGCGTTCACCCGCTGGACGAAGAGCGGGAACAGGACGAAACCCGAGAGCAGCGCCGTCCAGGCCCACAGGATGACGACGGTGCGCCGGGGCCCGTGCCCGAGGCGCAGCAGCCGGTGGTGGATGTGCTCCTTGTCCGGCGTGTGGAAGGGCGTCCGGCGGACGGTTCGGCGTAGGAAGGCGAATGCCATGTCCACGAGCGGAACGCCGAGAATGAAGAACGGGATGAAGAGGGGGGCGAAGAAGAAGTAGGTCACACCGCTGAGCGGCGTGGACTCGGGCACGCGTCCGCCGATCACCATCGTCGACGCAGACATGAGGAGCCCAAGCAACAGCGCGCCCGCGTCACCCATGAAGATCTTGGCGGGATGGAAATTGAAGGGCAGGAAGCCGAGACACACCCCGCAGGTGATGGCGGCCACCAGCGGGCCCACGTTGTCGGGGCTGAGCGCTCCCTGCTGCATGAGCCGCAGGCCGTAGACGGCGAGTGCGCCCGCGCCGATGGCCACCAGGCCGGCGGCCAGCCCGTCGAGCCCGTCGATGAAGTTGACGGCATTGGTGAGCGCGATCACCCAGAGGGCCGTGATGAGCGGCAAGACGTTGGGCGTCAGCGCGATCAACCCCGCCAACGGGATCTTGATCTCGTACATCGTGACGCCGAGGAAGTACAAGATGCTGGCGGCCAGGACCTGGCCGGCCATCTTGGCCGGCGCCGACATGCCGCGGGCGTCGTCGATCAGCCCCACGAAGAAGATGGCGGCCCCCGCCAGGACCACGCCGAGCGGCTCGGACGAGTTGGCGAAGACGACGTGGAGCGGCGAGAGCAGTGCGGCCACCAACATGGCGACGAGGAAGCCCATGAACATCGCAGCCCCCCCGCCGTAGGGGACGGTACGGGTGTGGATCTTGCGGTCGTCGGGGACGTCGACGTGCCCCACCCGGATGGCCAACCAGCGCGCCGGCCAGGTGCAGGCGGCCGTCGCCGCTGCCGCCACGACCAGCACCACTGCGTACCAGACCAGCGGCGGCACCTAGCGGGGCCTCTCGCTCAGCCGGTCGGCACCCACGTGGGATAGGGCGGGAAGGCGTTGCACAGTTCGTGCACCTCCCCCCGGATCGAGGCGAGTGCAGCCTCGTCGCCGCGGTTGCGCAGCGTCCGCGAGATGAGCGACGCGATCGTCACCATCTCGTCCGGTCCCATCCCGGCGGTGGTCTCGGCCGCGGACCCCAGGCGCAGGCCCGAGGTGATGAACGGCGAGCGGGGGTCGTCGGGAATGGTGTTGCGGTTGCAGGTGATGCCCGAACGGTCGAGCACCTCCTGGGCCACCTTGCCGGTCAGCGTGGGGTCGAAGTTCCGGAGATCCACGAGGACCATGTGGTTGTCGGTGCCTCCCGAGACCAGCCGGAAGCCCTCTGCGCGCAGCGCCACCCCGAAGGCCTTGGCGTTTCGGACGACCCGGGCCGCGTAGTCCGCGAAGGAGGGCTGCGCGGCCTCGCCGAACGCCACCGCCTTGGCCGCGATCACGTGCTCCAGCGGACCACCTTGGAGGCCGGGGAACACGGCGCTGTCGATTGCCTTGGCGTGGGCCTCGGCGCACAGGATGGCCCCGCCGCGCGGGCCGCGCAGGGTCTTGTGGGTGGTGAGGGTCACCACATCGGCGATCCCCACCGGATTGGGGTGGACGCCTCCGGCGATCAGCCCGGCCGGGTGGGCGGCGTCGAACATGAAGAGGGCGCCGACGGAGTCGGCGATCTCGCGGAAGGGCAGCGGATCGATGACCCGGGCGTAGGCGGTCGAACCGGCCACGATGAGGCGGGGTCGTTCGGCCTTCGCCTGATCGGCCAACCGGTCGAAGTCGATCACCTCGCCCGGCTTGTCGTCGTCGTCGCTGGCCGGCGACACGCCGTAAGAGACGAAGCGCCAGATCTTGCTCGTGATCGAGGCGGGTGACCCGTGGGTCAGGTGCCCGCCGTGGTCGAGGCGCATGGCGAGCACGGTGTCCCCGGGCTTGAGCAGCGCCTGGTACGCAGCCAGGTTGGCGTTCGCCCCCGCGTGCGGCTGGACGTTGGCGTGCTCGGCGCCGAACAGGTTGGCCAGGCGGTCGCGGGCCACGTCCTCGATCTCGTCGATTACCCGGTTCCCGCCGTAGTACCGACGGCCCGGGTAGCCCTCCGAGTACTTGTTGGTGAGGACCGAGCCGCAGGCGGCCAGCACCGCCGGCGACACGAAGTTCTCGGACGCGATCAGCTGCAGCGTCGTCGTCTGCCGGGTGGTCTCCTGGGCGATGAGGCCCGCCACCTCGGGGTCCGACGCCAGCCAGTTCTCGAGGGGCAAGCCGGCGGCGCTCACGCGCCCGAGTGTACTGATCGACCGGGACCCGCCCCGGCGAGGAGGGAGCACCGGCCGGCCCCCGCCGGTACGCTCGCCCGGCGATGGCGCTCGACCCGAGAACCCCCATCCTGGTGGGGGTCGGCCAGGTCACCAGCCGCCCGGAGCCCGGCCGAGCGCTCGAGGACCGCCCGTCGCCGTTCGACCTGATGGTGGCTGCGCTGCGCGCGGCGGCCGAAGACTGCACCGGGGCCGCCCCGGGTGACACCGGCTGCGCCGGCGCCCGGCTGCTGGGGCGGGCGGACAGCGTGCGCGTGGTACGCAGCCTCGACTGGCATCCGACCAACCCGGCCCTGGCGGTGGCCGAGCGCCTCGGCATTCAACCGCGAGAGACCCTTCTCACGGCCATCGGGGGCAACATGCCCCAGTCCCTCCTCTTCGACTCGGCCGCCGCGATCGCCAGGGGAGACCTCGACGTCGTCGCGGTCACCGGCGCCGAGTGCGGACACACCCGCGCCGTCATCCGGCGACACCCCGACCGGCCCCGCCTCTCCTGGATCGGCCTGGCCGCGGACGACGCGGCCGCCCCGCGCCAGTTCGGCACGGACCGCGCGCCGTCGACCGAGGTGGAGCAGCAGCACGGCATGCTCCTGCCGATCCAGGCCTACCCGCTCCTCGAGAACGCGCTGCGGGTCTCTCAAGGCCTCACCCGCACGGCCCAGCTGGCCCGTATCGGGGAATTGTGGTCCCGGTTCTCGTCGGTGGCGGCGACCAACCCCTACGCGTGGATCACGGCGGCCAGCACCGCGCAGGATCTCGTGACGCCGAGCCCCGCCAACCGCATGGTGGCCTTCCCCTATCCCAAGCGCTGTACGGCCAACATCCAGGTCGATCAGGGCGCCGCTTACCTGTGCTGCTCGGTCGATGCGGCAAGGGCGGCCGGCATTCCGAGCGACCGCTGGGTGTTCCCACTGTCGGGGGCCGAGGCCAACGACCACTGGTTCCTCTCCGAACGAGACGAGCTCGGGGCCTCGCCCGCGATCCGGCTCTCGGGCCGGCGGGCGCTGCAGCTGGCGGGTATCGGCGTCGATGACCTGGCGTTCGTCGATCTGTACTCCTGCTTCCCCTGCATCGTCGAGATCGCCGCCGCCGAACTCGGCCTCGACCTCGACGGGCCCATCGAGCGGCTCACGCTCACCGGCGGCCTCACGTTCGCGGGCGGGCCGGGCAACAACTACACGAGCCACGGCATCGCTTCGCTCGTGCCGAAGCTCCGCGCGCAGCCGGACGCGGTCGGCATGACCACGGGCAACGGGTGGTTCGCCACCAAGCACGCCCTCGGCCTGTACTCGGGCCGTCCCCCCGAGGGGCCCGGCTTCCGAGCCGAGAACGTCCAGCCGGCGGTGGACGCGCTGCCCAATCGGGCGTGGGTGGCCGAGGCCGACGGCGACGTCTCACTCGAGACGTTCACCGTCACCTACGACCGCGACGGCGCCGCCGAGCAGGCGATCGTCGTCTCCCGGACACCCAAGGGCGAGCGGGTCTGGGCGAACAGCCAGGACCCCGGCGTCATCGAGACGCTGGTCGGCGCCGAGGTCCTGGGAACCGCCGGGCGGCTCTCGGGCGGCCGCTTCGATTTCCGCTAACGCCCGCCGGCGTCCGACAGGACGGCGTCGATGTCGCGCCAGGGCACTCCGCCGTCGCGCAGGCACCGGGCCGGCTCCACCGTGCAGTCCACGACGGTCGAGGGGATCCCGTCACACAGACCCCCGTCAACCGCGAGCGCGGGTCCGGCGTCCACCGGAAAGGCCGTGCCGAGCTCGTTTAACGTCGTGGCCGGCGGGACACCGTGGCGGTTGGCGCTCGTCACCGCGAGCGGACCCAGCGCGGCGCACAGCGCGCCGAGCACGCCGTGCCGGGGCCAGCGCACACCGACGGTGTCCCCCGACCCCCCGACCAGCCCGCCGATGACGGCCGATGCCGGGACGACCAGCGTCAGTGCGCCAGGCCAGAAGTGCCGGGCCAGAAGGTCGGCGCTCTCGGGCCAGTCGGCGGCCACCGCCCTGGCCTGCTCGAGACTGCCGACGATCACCGGCACCGCCCGCTCGGTGGATCGCGCCTTCAGCGAGAACAGCGCCGCCACGCCCTCCGTGCTGAGGCGCGCGGCCAGGCCGTAGACGGTGTCGGTGGGGACCGCGACGACGAGCCCCGACTCGAGTGCGGCGATCGCCGCCGCGAGCTCGTCCGCTGTGATCACCTGCACCGACGCCCCGAGGCCGAGGATGGTCGCTCAGCGCCAGGTCGCGACGAGCACACGGTCGCGTCCGGCCAGATCCGGTGCCACGCGGACCGCGGTGGCGCCGAGCTGGCGGGCGAACGCCTGGGCGGCGGCCGCTTGGGCCGGCGCGATCTCGACGACCGCGGTCCCGGGCCTGTCCAGCCATCGCGGGGCACCGCGCAGCACGTCCTCCACCGCCGCCATTCCCGGCGTGGCATCGCGACCGTCGCCGGCGACGAGCGCCGCTCTCGGCTCGTGGCAGCGGACCACGGCGTCGAGCTCGGTCCACTCGGCCGCCGAGACGTAGGGCGGGTTGGACACCACCAGCTGCACCCGACCGACCAGCGCCCCCGGCAGCGCTTCCCACCAGTCGCCACCCCGAAGCCCCACGACCGCCGCGGCCGCCGCGTCGCGCTGGCGCAGCGCCTCGAGGTTCCGCCGGGCGACCGCCAACGCGTCCTCGCTGGCGTCGCAGCACCAGACCGCCGATGGCGCGGCCACGCCGGTCGCCTCGGCCGCCAGGGCCAGGCCGATTGCGCCCGATCCCGTCCCGAGATCTGCGACCACCGGGCCGGGACGGGCCCATCGCAATTCGGCCAACACGCCGAGGGCGACGTCGACCAGGTGCTCGGTCTCGGGCCGCGGGATGAGCACGCGGCCGTCGACGAGCAGGTCCAGGGTGCGAAACGGCCAGTGACCGAGCACATACTGGAGGGGCTCCCCGTCGCGTCGCCGTCGGGTCAACGCCTCGAGCTGGGAACGCTCGGCGTCGCTGACCGGATCAGCCACGCCCCGGACGCCCAGCACCTCCGCTGCGATCCAGCGGGCCTCCCGTCGAGAACCCAGCTGCTCGGCCATCGCCGTCTCGACCCGGCCGCGGTCGGCCACCGTCGTCTCCCGGTTCACGATGGGGCTCCGTCGTCGTCCTCCAGCTGGCGAGCGCGCTTGTCGGCCATCAACGCCTCGGCCAGGTCGTCGAGGTCGCCAGCCAGGACCTGATCGAGCTTGTGCAGCGTCAGGTTGATGCGATGGTCGGTGACGCGGTTCTCCTTGAAGTTGTAGGTCCGCACCTTCTCGGAACGACCACCACCGCCCACCTGGCTGCGCCGCTGGGCCGCCACCTCGGCCGCCCGGCGCTCCTGCTCGGCGCGCAGCAGACGCGCCCGCAGCACCGTCATGGCCTTGGCTCGATTCTGGATCTGGCTCTTCTCGTCTTGCATCGCGACCACGATCCCGGTCGGCAGGTGGGTGATCCGCACCGCCGAGTCCGTGGTGTTCACGGACTGCCCGCCCGGTCCCGTGGAGCGGTAGACGTCGATCTTGAGGTCGGTCGGGTCGATGGCCACGTCGACCTCGTCGGCCTCGGGCAGGATGCTGACGGTGGCGGCCGAGGTGTGGATGCGGCCCTTGGACTCGGTGACGGGGACCCGCTGGACGCGATGGGGACCCGCCTCGTGCTCGAGGCGGGTCCAGGCGTCGGGGCCCTTCACCAGGAACACCACCTCGTTCAGCCCGTCTTGGGGTGACGGGCTCTCGGAGAGCACCTCGACCCCCCAGCCGCGGGCCGCCGCATAGCGCGTGTACATCGTGTAGAGGTCGCGCGCGAAGAGGTTCGCCTCCTCGCCGCCCTCGGCCCCCCGGATCTCGACGATGACGTTGCGTCCGTCGTTGGGGTCCTTCGGAAGCAGCAGCTCGCGGAGACGGTCCTCCAGGACGGCGATGCTGGCGTCGGCCGCCTCGATCTCGGCCCGCAGCATCTCCCGGTCGTCGCCAGAGGTGTCCTCCAGCATCTCGCGGGCCGTCTCGCCGTCGCTGCGAGCCTGACGCAGCCGGCGCCAGCTGTCGACGACCTCGGCCAGCTCCTTGTGCCGCCGCGACAGGTCCCGCAGTCTGTCGAGGTCGGCGGAAGTGGCGGGATCGGCCAGCTCGGCCTCGATGGCCTCGAATTCCGATTCGAGTGCGGTCAGCCGGTCGTCGAGCACCTGATCAGGCTAGGGCGCACTCGCGCGCACCGGGTCCCCGAACTCGGCGTGGGTCCGCCCGGCCGCCATGACGGCGGCCGAGGAGGGGCCTACTTGGTCTTGCGGCGACCGTAGCGGCGCTCGAAGCGCTCGACCCGGCCACCCGAGTCGACCAGCTTCTGCTTGCCGGTGAAGAAGGGGTGGCACTCGTTGCAGAGCTCGACGTGGAGGTCCGACTTGGTCGAGCGCGTGGTGAACGTGCTCCCACACGAGCAGCGGACGTTGGCCGTGGTGTACTCGGGGTGGATGCCTGCCTTCATCGTTCGCTCCTTACTCGTGCAGTAGTCCAAGGCCAAACCGGCGGCCGGTATTCCCGCGACCCGATCTCCGCCGGTCAGCCGTTGGGCGTGGCGCCCTTGGCGATCTCGGCCAGGAACTCGTCGTTGGACTTCGTGGTGCGGATCTTGTCCATCAAGAGTTCGAGACCCGGTGCCGCATTGCCCTCGTTGGCCAGGGCGTTGAGCACCCGGCGCAGCTTCCAGACCTGCTGGAGCTGGCCCCGGTCGAAGAGCAGCTCCTCGTGGCGGGTGGAACTCGCATTCACGTCGATGGACGGGTAGAGGCGACGCTCCGCCAGGCGCCGGTCGAGGCGGAGCTCCATGTTCCCGGTGCCCTTGAACTCCTCGAAGATGACCTCGTCCATCTTGGAGCCGGTCTCGACCAGGGCGGTGGCGAGGATGGTAAGCGAGCCGCCCTCTTCGATGTTGCGGGCCGCACCGAAGAACTTCTTCGGCGGGTACAGGGCGCCCGAGTCGACACCACCCGACATGATTCGGCCGGTGGCCGGCTGGGCCAGGTTGTAGGCACGGGCGAGGCGCGTGATGCCGTCGAGGAGGATCACCACGTCGGTCCCGAGCTCCACCAGGCGCTTGGCCCGCTCGATGGCCATCTCGGCCACCATGGTGTGCTCCTCGGACGGACGGTCGAAGGTCGAGGCGACGACCTCGCCGCTCGAGATCGAACGGCGCATGTCGGTGACCTCTTCGGGGCGCTCGGCGACGAGGAGCACCATGAGGTGGACGCCCGGGTTGTTGGCCTCGATCGAGTGGGCGATCTGCTTCATCACGGTCGTCTTGCCGGCCTTGGGCGGTGAGACGATCAGCCCACGCTGACCCTTCCCGATCGGCGAGAGCAGGTCGACGATGCGGGCGGTCAGGTTGTCTTTGTCCCCCGGCATTTCCAAGACGAGCTTGGAGTCGGGGAACAGCGGGGTCAGATCCTCAAAACGCGGGCGGTTGCGAGCCGCCTCGGGCTCGAGACCGGCGACGGCGTCGATCCGCAGGAGCGCCGGGTACTTCTCGTTGTTGGAGGCCGGCCGGAAGGCTCCCTCGATGAAGTCACCCTTGCGCAGCGCGAACCGCCGCGCCTGGCTGATCGACACGTACACGTCCTTGGAGGACGGGAGGTAGCCGTCGCAGCGCACGAAGCCGTAGCCCTCGTCACGGAGGTCGAGCAGGCCGCGCACCTCGACCAGGTCACCCTGGTACGCGCTGTCCTGGGTGGCACTGCCCTGCAGCTCGCGCTCGCCACCCGGCCCGCGCTCGCGGCCGCGGCGGCGGCGGCCCCGCCGGTTGTTCGGGTCGATGGCGCCGGCCGCACTGTGCTGTTGCTGGCCGGGGTGTCGCGGCCCTTGGCGTTGCTGGGTCGTCCGGGCACCCCCCGACCGGAATTCGCCGTCGCCGGCGGAGGCGCCGTTGCTGGCCACGCCGTTGCGACCGGGCGCATCGAGGGATTCGGCGTCGCCGTCCTCGGCATCGAGCTGATCACTCTCGAGCTCGTCGGCATCGAGGTCCTCGGACGAGGCCACGGCCCCGGACGTGACTCGGCCGTTGCCGACGGCTTCGTCGGCGTCCTCGGCGCTGAATGCCTCGATCGTCGAGCCGTTCAGCGCGCTGGAGCCGTTGGTGCCGGGCCGGGGCAGCGACCGATCACCGTTGGACGGCACGCCGGCCGCCTCCAGGATCTGGTCGATGATGTCGGCCTTCTTCGACCGAGTGGTCGTCTTCAGCGACATCGCCTGCGCGATGGCTTGGAGCTCGTCTCGCTCCTTGGACTCGAGTACGGACCGTTCGAGCTGCTGTTCGGCAGTCATCGGCCTCCTCATTTCTTCGAACCGTCGCCCAGGTGACCTGCGTCACTGCGACGTTTCGGGAACAGGGACAGGGGGATCATCCGGCTGGATGGTCCGACCCCCATCGCCACCGGCTCGGGATCTTCGTCAGGGTCCGAAATGGAGCCGCGACCGACGTCCCGGAGTACAGGTGGGGATGTGCCCATGATAGCGGGTTCGCTCGAAGCGCGGCAACACACCCGCCAACGACTGGCGCTGCGGGCGGCCAGGCACCCCGCCTGGGTGTTCGATCCTCCGAGAATCGCCTCGCCGGACCCAAACGGACGATCCGTTGCCGGAGGCGGCGAGCGATGCCGCAGGACGGCGGCGCAGCGCCGCGGGTGGCGGTCGAGCCGCGACCGACGGCTCGGCCGGGCCGACGGCCCGCCCGCTGGCCCTCGGCGGGTGCCCACCAGGACCGGAGACACCGGCCGAAATGAACCGGGAAGAACCGTCCGAGATCCGTCTGAGCCGGCCGGTTCTCGTGCCCCCGCGCGGCGCAAGGCCCGGACATCGGATTTCCGATATAGGTGGCCGGGCGCGCCTCGGAGCCGAGCGTCACATACTGGGAAGACGCGCCGGCAACCGCCGATCTTTTGGGCCCTGAGGGCGACCCAACGCGGCCCGCGATCGACCATTACACCGTTTCTGGGACCCGACATCGTAATCTTTTTGCTACGCGCCCTCTTTCTTGGATTCGGTCACGGATGCCGCACGTGCAACAGCGGTTTACGTCGCGGTCGGGTGCCGACGGGGCCCCCGACGATCCGACGCGCCAATCGCGCCGGATCTTCCGCCGGATGTCCGTCGCTTGGATCGCGCTCGCGATCGGCCTGACCGGATCGGCCATCGGCGCGGTCAGGTGGAGCGGGTACGTGCGCTCCCAGCAACAGACCGAGCTCCGGATCGCCACCAACACGGCGGCGGTCACCTTGACCTCCGAGATCCAGCGGGACGAGGACCTGGTTCGCACCGTGCGCGCATTGGTGGTCACCAACCCCAACGCCACCAACGCCCAGCTCCAGGCGCTCTTCACCAACCTCGGTCCCCAGCGCTACGCGGGCACCCTCGGGCTCGCCTACATCGAGCGCGTCCCCCTCAGCGACCTGCCTGACTACCAGGCGACAGCGGCAGCCGACCCGCCACTCGGCGTTCCCGCCAGCGGCAACTTCGCCCTCGAACCGCCAGGGAACCGGGCGCAGTACTGCCTCGGCCGGCTGACCGCCGTCAATCCGACCGTCTTGATGGCGCACGGCAAGGGCATCAACTCCGTCGCCGGCGTGACGCCGGCCGACATCCAGCGACTGCTCGACCCGGGCTACGACTACTGCGACAGCTCCTTCGCACCCCTGCTGGCGGCCGCCGCGGACCGGAACCTGCCGACCGTGAGCTCGCTGGCCGCGGTGCTGACTCCGGCCGGCACGAACGCCGCCGGTCACCAGGCCGCGCTCCAGCGAGCGCTGCGCATCGGCAGCCCGATGGAGATCACCATGCCCGTCTACCGCCCGGGGGCCCCGCTCGCCACGACGGCCCAGCGCCAGGCCGCACTCATGGGGTGGACCGGGAGCGTGTTCGATCCGAAGGCGCTGGCGGCTCCGGTGCTGCGCGCCGCCCCCGGCCTGTCGCTCACAGTCAGCTACCACAGCCCGACCGGCCCCAGCCTCCAGGTGATCCACGCCGGCACGGCGAGGCCCGGGGCCAGCATGCGCTCCATGGGGCTGCACGCCCAGGGGAACTGGACGGTGGTCATCGGGCTCGTGCCGACCGTGGGGTCGGCCACCGTGCAGGGTCTCGGCGTCCTCGGCGGGGGGCTGGTGGCGACCGTGCTCCTCTTCTTCCTCCTGGCCAGCCTGGCCCAGTCCCGCGCCAGCGCGCTCGAGATCGCCGAAGAGAAGACGAACGAGCTTCGACACCGCTCCCTGCACGACTCGCTCACCGGGCTGCCCAACCGGGACCTGATCCTCGACCGCGCCGCGCAGATGCTGACCCGGGCCCGGCGGGACCACCTGCCGCTCGCCGCCCTGTTCATCGATCTGGACGGGTTCAACAGCGTCAACGACACCTTCGGCCACGCGGCGGGCGACCATCTGTTGAAGGCGATCGCCAGCCGGCTCACGAGTGCGCTGCGGGCCTCGGACACCGTCGGTCGAGTGGGCGGCGACGAGTTCATCGTGCTGGCCGAGGGCGTGTCGGTCGCCTCCGGGCCCGAGGTGATCGCCCGCCACCTCCTCGACGTCCTGGTCGAGCCGTTCCACGGCCCCCGCGACGGGGCGGGGCTACGCGTGACCGCCAGCATCGGCATCGCATGGGGGCAGCGCAGCTCCGCGGAGGACCTGCTGCGCGACGCCGACATCGCGCTGCACGAGGCGAAGGCGGCCGGCAAGAACCGCTTCGTCGTCTTCGAGCCCGAGATGCACACCGCCGTGCGCGGCCGGCTCGACCTCGAGCTCGACCTCCGGCTGGCCCTGGACGACGACCAGTTCTTCCTCGTCTACCAGCCGACCTTCGATCTCGAGCAGGTGACCTTCAACGGCGTCGAGGCCCTGCTCCGCTGGCAGCACCCCACGCGGGGTGTCGTGGCGCCGAACGACTTCATCCCCCTCCTCGAGGAGACCGGCATGATCGTCCAGGTGGGCCGCGAAGTGCTGCTCCAGGCCTGTCGACAGACGCGGCGCTGGCACCAGCGCGGCTACGACGTGGCCGTGTCGGTCAACGTCTCTGCACTCCAGCTCGAGTCCGACGACTTCTTCGACGACGTGCGTCGGGCCCTCCACGACACCGGCCTCGACCCGCGCGCGCTCACGCTCGAGATCACCGAGAGCGCGCTCATGCGCGACGCGCTGACGGCGGTCGACCGGCTGCGCGCGCTGAAGACTCTCGGGATCACCCTCGCCATCGACGACTTCGGCACCGGCTACTCGTCCCTCTCCTACCTCCGACAGTTCCCGATCGACGTGCTGAAAATCGACCGCTCGTTCGTGAACGGCATGGTCGAGTCGGTCGAGGGCGGCGCGCTCATCCATACGATGGTGCAGCTGGGCCAGGCGCTGCGCCTACGCACGGTGGCCGAGGGGATCGAAACCGAGGAGCAGCTGCGGCACCTCCAAGACGAGGGCTGCCGGGACGGGCAGGGATACCTCTTCGCCCGTCCCATCTCGCCGAGCGAGGTCGAGCACTTCTTCGGGCGCTCCCTCGGGCAGTTCGGGCGCGCGGCCGCCGGCCTCGGCGTCTGAGCCCGCCGTCGGGCGGCCGGGTCAGGGAGCGAGGAACTCCAGGATGGCCTCGATGCGCGCGTCCACCACGCTCGGCACGTCAATCTGGCTGATGGCCAGGTCGGGGTCCTTCAACCCGTGCCCGGTCAGGACGCAGACGACGGTCGACTCCGGCGGCACCCCGGTCTGGAGCAACCCCGCCACCGCGGCGGCCGACGCCGCCTCGCAGAAGACCGACTCCTCCTCGGCCAAGAACCGGTAGGCCTCGAGGATCTGCTCGTCGGTCACCGACGCGATGGCGCCGCCCGACTCGGTGGCAGCCGCCGCGGCGGCGGCCCAGCTGGCGGGGTTGCCGATCCGGATGGCGGTCGCCACCGTCTCGGGCTCGGCCACCGGATGACCGAGGACGATGGGCGCCGCCCCGGCGGCCTGGAAGCCGAGCAGGACCGGCAGCTTGGTGGCCCGGCCGGCGTCCTGGTACTCGCGATAGCCCTTCCAGTAGGCGGTGATGTTGCCGGCGTTGCCGACGGGGATGCAGTGGACGTCGGGCGCGTCACCCAGGACGTCGACGATCTCGAAGGCGCCGGTCTTCTGGCCCTCGATCCGGTAGGGGTTGATCGAGTTGACCACCGTCACCGGGGCCCGCGACGGCAACTCGCGGACGATGCGGAGCGCCTCGTCGAAGTTGCCCCGCACCTGGAGGACGCGGGCCCCGTGCACGAGGGCCTGCGCCAGCTTGCCGAGGGCGATGTGGCCCTCGGGGATCAGCACGACGCAGGTCAGCTTCGCCCGCGCGGCGTACGCGGCGGCCGAGGCCGAGGTGTTGCCCGTCGAGGCGCACACCACCGCCTTCGCGCCCTCGCCGAGGGCCCGCGAGATCGCCATGGTCATGCCCCGGTCCTTGAACGAGCCGGTCGGGTTCGCGCCCTCGACCTTCAGCCAGACCTGGGCGCCGACCCGGGCGGAGAGCGCGGGCGCGCTGAGGAGCGGCGTCGCGCCCTCGAGCAGGGTGACGACCGGGGTGTCCGGCTCGACCGGGAGGAACTCGCGGTACTCCTCGACGATCCCCCGCCAGCCGGGCATCGTCAGGCTCCGGCCCCGAGCAGGTCCGGATCCTCTGGCCCCACCACCCGCAGCACGCCGCCCACGCGATCGACCACGTCCAAGCGCCCCAGGTCCTCGATCGTCGCGGTCACGGCGCCACCGCGAGCCAGGTGGGTGAGGAAGACGAGCCGCGCCTCGTCGCCCAGCCCGAGCTGCTCCATGGAACGGATGGAGACCCCGTGGTCCCCGAAGACCCGGGCGACCGAGGCCAGCACCCCGGGCCGGTCCAGCACGTCGATGCTCAGGTAGAAGACCGACGTCAGGTCCTCGACGGGCCGGATGACGACCGGGACCCGCCGCGTCGGCGCCGGGACGGCGGCCCCGCTGCGCAGGTGCCGGGCCGCCACCACCAGGTCGCCGAGGACCGCGCTGGCCGCCGGTGGACCGCCGGCCCCCCGCCCGTAGAGCATGAGCTCGCCGGCGGCCTCGCCCTCGATGAAGACGGCGTTGAACGCCCCGCGCACGACGGCCAGGGGGTGCGACTTGGGCACCATGGCCGGGTGTACCCGCACCGAGAGGTCGGGTCCGCCGTCGACCAGCTCGGCCACCGCCAGCAGCTTCACGACGTAGCCGAGCCGCTCGGCGAAGGTGACGTCCACCCGACGGACACCGGTGATCCCCTCGCAGTGCACGTCGTCGACCACGACGTCGCAGCCGAACGCCAGGCTGGCCAGGATGGCGGCCTTGGCGGCGGCGTCGCGCCCCTCGACGTCGGCCGACGGGTCCCGCTCGGCCAGGCCCAGCCGTTGCGCCTCGGCCAGCGCCTCGTCGTACTCGCGCCCCTCCTCGGTCATGGACGTGAGGATGAAGTTGGTCGTGCCGTTCACGATCCCCATGACCCGGCTGATCCGCTCCCCGGCCAGCGACTCGCGCAGCGGCCGGATGATCGGGATCGCGCCGGCCACCGCGGCCTCGTAGAACAGGTCGACACCGTTCGAGGCGGCCAGCGCCGCCAGCGGGCCCCCATGGGCGGCGAGCAGGGCCTTGTTCGCGGTCACGACGGGCCGGCCGGCCGCCAACGCAGTCTCGATCAGTGACTTGGCGGGGTCGATGCCCCCGATCAGCTCGACGACGACGTCGACGTCGTCGCGTTCGACCAGGCCCTTGGCGTCGAGCGTGAGGAGGTGCCTCGGGAACCACGGGGCGCTGGAGCGCACGTCGTCCAGATCGAGCGTCGAGATCCCGACCACCTCGAGCCCCACCCCCGCCCGCCGCGCGATCTCCCCGGCCCGGGCCGGGTCCGCCAGCAGCTCGACCAGGGCGGCGCCGACGTTTCCGGAGCCGAGCACGGCGACACGCACCGCCGGTTCCTGGCTGGGCTGGCCGGGCATGGGTTCACGCTACCTGTTCGCGTCCCCGGCCCACCGGAACCACACGCTGTGAGCTGGGCTTTTCGGGAGCCGGGTCGGATCAGAGGTCGAGGCGCAGGAGGTCGTCGATGCTCTCGCCGCGCACCACCACGCGGGCCGTCCCGTCCGACACGAAGACGACCGGCGGCCGGGGGACCTTGTTGTAGTTGGAGGCCATCGAGTAGCCGTAGGCGCCGGTGACCGGGGTGGCCAGAACGTCGCCCACCCGCAGGTCCTCGGGCAAGTGGGCCTCCGACACGACGACGTCGCCCGTCTCGCAGTGCTTGCCGACCAGGCGCGCGGCCAGCGGCCGGGGGGCGTCGGCCTCCCGCGGCAACAGCGCCTCGTAACCGCTGCCGTAGAGGACGGGGCGCGGGTTGTCGCTCATCCCGCCGTCGACGGCCACGTAGGTGCGCACGCCGGGCAGCCGCTTGATGGTCCCGACCCGGTACAGCGTGATGCCGGCCGTCGCCACGATCGACCGGCCGGGCTCCGCGCTCACCCGCACGCCGGCGCCCACCCCGACGCGGGAGCACGCCGCCTTGGTCGCGCTGGCCCACTCGGCCATCGACGGCGCCCGCTCACCGTTCACGTAGGCGACCCCGAGCCCGCCGCCGACCACGAGCTCGGCCAGGTCGAGTGGGGCGAAGAACGCCCCCAAGATCTCGGCCGTGCGCTCGAACGAGGAGACATCGAAGACCTGACTGCCGATGTGGGCGTGCAGGCCGACCAGCTCGACGCCCGGCAGAAGCTCGAGCGCGGCGACGGCTTCGGCCGCCGCACCGGAGGCCATGGAGAACCCGAACTTGGTGTCCTCCTGTCCGGTCCGCACGAACTCGTGCGTGTGGGCCTCGACCCCCGGCGTCACCCGCACCAGCACCCGCGGGCGGCCCGAGGCCCTCGGGGAGTCCGTCAACCTCCCCAGGCGCGCCAGCTCGTCGAAGGAGTCCACGACGATGCGGCCCACCCCCTCGGACAGCGCCGACTCGAGCTCGGCCTCTGACTTGTTGTTCCCGTGGAAGACGAGGCGATCGGCCGGGATCCCCGCGGCCAGCGCCACCGCCAACTCCCCGGCGGTCGAAACGTCGAGACACATCCCTTCCTCATGGGCCAACCTCGCCATCGCCTTGCAAAGGAACGCCTTGGTGCCATAGGCGACCCCGTCCCCCCAGGCCGCCACCGCCTCTCGGCAGCGCGCGCGTAGGTGCGCCTCGTCGTAGACGAACAGCGGCGTGCCGTGCTCCTCGGCCAGCGCGATGAGGTCGACGCCGCCGACCGACAGCCGGCCGTTGTCGGCGATGGCGGCGGTCGACGGGAGCAGGTGCCGTTCGACGGGGGCGGCGGAGAGGTCGCTCATCGCCGGGCGCCTGGACGCGCTCGCGTGACTCGGTGCCGCGCTCGCAGTGTGGGCCGAAGAACGCCGGTCATGGGCACACACGATACGGTGAGTGGCCCCAGCCCCAGTAGCTCAGCGGATAGAGCACCGGCCTCCGGAGCCGGGTGCGCAGGTTCAAGTCCTGCCTGGGGCGCTGCCTGGGGCGCTGACGTTGTACCTGGGAGAGGGAAAGGGCGGCAAGAACCGCGCGGGTGGCGGCCGCTCCTGACGGTGAGCTCGTAGGCGCGTCTACGGGGTGTGCGCTAACAAAAATTCGCGGATGCCCGCGACGGTCATGCGGTGGCGTTCCGGTCCCTCCCAGGGATAGAGAAGCTCTGCCTTAGGGGCCAGATCCACGATCTCCTCACCGATGGCATAGGGATGGAAGGCGTCGTCGCCCGGCAGTACCAGGAGAGGCACAGAGCATCGGCGGAGCGCGTCCCGGTGCACACTGAAGACGAAGTCTCCTTCGAACATCGCGTCTTTCATCGCGCTGAGCGAAGCGTCGTCGACGTCGCTCCGCCGGGTTCGCAGATCGTTGGCCCAGCGGTCGAACAGCGCCAGGAACTCGCCGCGGTTGCCGGCGTGCAGGCCGATGGGGTTCTGGAGCACCGCGGCAGTCACGGCGTCAGGAGCCGAGTCACAGAGCGCCAGCGCGTAGGACGATCCGATGCAGCCCCCCATGAGGTGGGTGCGAGTGATTTCGAGGTGTTCGAGGAGGGCCAGGTGATCCGCGGTGTACGTTGCCCAGCCATCTCCGCGCGAGACGGGTGCTGAAGATGCCCCCGCGTTGCGCTGGTCCATGCTGATGACGCAGAAGTGGTCACTGAGCTCGACCCGTGGATCGATCCATGGCGCCGGCTCGCCCGGTCTGGTGGGGAGCTCGCCCCAGAGTTGGGCGGTCGACGCCATCCCGCCGGGAGCGAAGAGCAAGAGGGAGTGCCCAGTGCCGCGGACCTCGAAGCTGATGCGAGCTTCGCCGCGCTCCAAGATGGGCATGCACCACTTCTAGTCCCTGTTCGGACCGGGCGCCCAACGACCAGGGCGTCGATAACCGCGCCCGGGTCTGAGACGACCTCCGGGTCGGGCGAGCTGCGTGCTCGATCTCGCTGGCCGTCCCGGCGAATTCTGGTGCACCGTAGCGCCAGCGAGCGAGCTCTCTCGGTCACTGGGTCCACCCTTCATGAGGGCCCCATGTGTCATCGATCTCCGTCAGTTTTAGACTGCTTGGGGCCGCTGCAAGCTCTGCCCGACCGCCACCCGCAAGGACGCCGAGTGCACGATCACGCGATCTACACGCACGGTCACCACGAGAGCGTGCTTCGCGCGCACACCTGGCGGACGGTGGAGAACTCCGCCGCCTACCTCGCCCCGCACCTGGTGCCCGGCATGCGCCTGCTCGACGTCGGCTGCGGCCCGGGCACCATCACGGCCGACCTGGCCCGCCGCGTCGCCCCGGGGCAGACGATCGGCATCGACGCCGCGCCGGGCGTCATCGAGCTGGCCGTCAGGGACAACGGTGAGTCGACCGCGGTGTTCGAGACGGGCGACGTGACCGATCTGCGGTTCGACGACGCGTCGTTCGACGTCGTCCACGCCCACCAGGTGCTCCAACACCTGGCGGATCCGGTCGCCGCGCTGGTCGAGATGCGGCGCGTCTGCAAGCCGGGTGGACTGGTGGCGGCGCGCGACGGTGACTACCGCGCGTTCACCTGGTACCCGGCGGATCCGGGCCTCGACCGCTGGCTCGCCACCTACGAGGCGGTCGCCCGGGCGAACGGTGGCGAGCCCGACGCCGGGCGCCACCTCGCGGCCTGGGCGCGCCGGGCCGGATTCAGCGAGGTCGTCGCCTCCGCCTCGGTCTGGTGCTTCTCGGAGCCGCCCGAGCGAGAGTGGTGGGGGGAGCTCTGGGCCGATCGGATCAGCGATTCGCCGCTCGCCCACCGCGCCACGGAGCTGGGTCTCGCCGACCCCACCGATCTCGCCGCCATGGCCGAGGCCTGGCGCCGGTGGGCCCGGGACCAAGACGGCTGGTTCGCCTGCCTGCACGGCGAGGTCCTCTGCCGACCCTGACGGGACCAACCGGCCGGAGATCTCCCGCCCGCCCTAGTCTGCGAATAGTGCCAACGGACCTCCAGCTGAAGACCATGAACGCCGTCCACAAGGCACTGCTCAGGCTGAGTGGTGGCTGGATCGGGTGGAGCGTGGCGGGCATGTCGGTGGTCGAGCTGACGACGATCGGGCGCAAGACCGGCCAGCCCCGCACGGTGATGCTGACGTCGCCGACACAGGAGGGCGACGCCATCGTGATCGTCGCTTCCCGTGGTGGCGACGATCAACCGCCCGCCTGGTTCCTCAACCTGCGTGACCACCCCGAGGTGACGGTGGCCTTCGCCGGGAAGCCCAAGCAGGCGATGCGGGCCCGGGTGGCGACGCCCGACGAACGGGCGGCGCTCTGGCCGCGGGTGACCGCCGCCTACCAGGGCTACGCCACCTACCAGACGAGGACCGACCGGGTGATCCCGCTCGTGCTCCTCGAATCGGCCGACGCCGCCCAGGCCTAGCGGCCCATCCTTCCCATCGGGGCCGCTCCGGTCACTCGGCCCGCAACAACAGGTCCGTCGGCGTGCGGGCGGCGCTCCACCCCGGGAGCGCGGCCACGACGTTCGCCAGGACGAGCGCCCCGACGGCGATGAGCACGATCAGCGGGACCGGGACGCTCGGGTAGGGCACCACGCTGATCTCCCGGGCGAACACGTTCCACAGGTTCCGGCCGACCACGATGCCGAGCGGCACCCCGACCACCGTGCCGATGGCCACGGCGACGCTCGCCTGCCAGGCGACCGTGGCCGCCAGCTGCCGACCGGTGAACCCGAGTGTCTTCAGCAGGGCCAGCTCCCGTCGCCGTCGCCGCACCGAGGCGACGAGCGTGAGGCCGAGGGCGACCACGGCTCCCAAGGCCAGGCCGACACCCAGGAAGGCGGGGATCGTCCCCATGGAGCGGTAGTCGACGATCTCGGCGGGCCGCTGCACGGACAACACCAGCACCCCGCTGTCCGCCGCGTTGCTCGTCGCCCGCGCGATCCGCTGCAGCGAGCCGAACGCGGCCGCCGAGCTGTCCCGGAGCCGCACCAGGACGGCGTTCGGGCCCGCCTCGGAGGCGGGAAGGCCACCCGTGCTCGAGAGAACGGCCGGCAGGATCGAGCGGTCGAACACCGCGCCGATCCCCATCTCGGGATGCTGGTTCCCCCCGACACCGATGGTGGGCAGGGTCGCCGTCCCCACGATCCGAGCCGCCTTGGCCCCGCCGAGGCGGTTGGTGTGGACGGTGACGGAGTCGCCCAGGTGCTTGTGGAGCTCGGCCAGCGTGACGGCGCCGAGCACCACCTGTCGGGGGCCGTCCACGCCGTGCCCGGACAAGAGCGGCGGGGCGACGGCCGCGCCCGGGGCCTCACCGATCATCGGCACCGTCAGCCCGTCGATCTCGACCGTGTCGAAGCTGATCCCCGACCAGGAGGACACGTGGTGATCCGCGTCCAGCAACTGCCTGACCTGCGCGCCCGGGATGTCGTTGCCCTGCCCGGCCGTGAGCACGTAGTCCCAGTTCCATCCGTAGAGGGCGGGGCGCGACACGAGGGTGTTGAGGCTGGCGCCGAAGGTGACGGTGCCGATCACCACGACGACGGCCAGCGCCGCGCCGAGCAGGGCGGAGCGCACCGGCACGGCGTTGCGCCCGGCGCCGGGCTCGAGCGCGAACCGGATGCCGGTCACCGCCGGTGCCGGGAGACCCGCGGCGGCGGCCGAGGCGGCGAGGTGCGAGCGTCGCTCGCCGGCCCGGGCCCGGCGCCGGTCGGCGCGCTCGGGCGTGATCCGGTAGCCGAGCCAGACGGCGACGGCGCCCAGACCCACGAGCAGGATGGCGAACCCGGATCCGAGCACCGTCCAGTCGAAGGCGACGCCTGGGAACGGGTACACCGGTCGCACCGGCCCGAGCGGCGCCAGCGGGGACAGCCCCACGGCGACCGCGACGGCGAGCAGCGACCCGGCGGCGACGGCACCCAGGGCGCCGATGAGACCGTCCGCCGCCGTCACCGCAGGCGCGGCCCCGAGGGCCCGCAGAATGCCGAGATCGTCGGCCGCGAAGTGGAGCTGGCGACCGATCAACTGGGCGCCGATCAACAACGCCGCCAAGGCGGCGAGCGCCCCGAACACGCCGAGGGCGATGGACTCGGGCTTGATCGCCCGTTCCGCCTTGGCCTCGAGCGCCGCCACCGGGGCGGCGGTGGGCGGATTGAACCCCCCCGGCAGGAGCGCCGCCACCTCGCGCTGTGCGGCGGGGAGGTACCGGCTCCCGCCCGTCACCGTCATGCCGACCGCCGAGTAGAAGGTGCAGCACGAGAGCAGCGGTCGCGTCAACGCCGGGGTGAAGTAGAAGGCGAAGTCGTTGAGGGTGTCGATGTCGTCTTGGATGACCTCTTGGCTGTTCACGACGACGCCGACGAGCGTGGCCGTGAAGCGCCGGTACGGCGTGACCCTGGCCGTGCCGAAGTTCGGCAACAGCGTCTGGGCGTTGGTGTAGACGCCGAAGGGGACGACCTCGCCGACCTGCAGTTTGAACATCTGCGCGGTGATCGGGCTCACGGCGAATTCGTCGGCGCGGGCCGGATTGGGCAGCCGGCCCGTGATCACCGAAGGCAGGTCCAGGCCGGAGCCCGCAGTGCTGGGGCTTCCGTCGCCCTCTCCCGATTGCGCCGGGTAGGCCTGGACCCCCCGGGGCGCTCCGCCGCTCGTGAGTGGAATCGTGTTGAGCCCGGTCAAGACGGAGATCTGTCCGACATGGGGGAGATGCTCGATGGCGGCGACCCGGGCCGGGTCGTAGCCAAGGCCGGCCGCCCCCGGGAGACCGCTCACGAAGTCGATCACGCCCGCCAGATCCGGGGGATTGGTGCTGGCGACATAGACGGGGAACGAGGACTGGGTCCGCCGGGCACCGGCCACGGCGCCCATGGCCAGGCCGCCGACCAGCCCGATGACCAGGGCCACGCCCAGATAGCCCGCCCATCGCCGCGACCACGTGGCCGCGAACCGGTACCAGGCGACTCTGATCACCGGGGGTTCACGCTCGCTCCGGCGCGGCCGTGCCGTTCCACCTCGAGCATGACCTCCCACGGCGCGGACGTCCGGCCGGCCTCACAGCAAAGTCTCACCCGACCCGGGGGGGCGACCAAGGTGGGCAACCCGTGTGCCCGTCTCGTGCCAGCACCACGCCGGGTCGAGGACGGCCGGCACCGAGCGTGGCGCCGGTCGGTCAGCCCGGGCGGATGGCCACCAGCTTCATGGGCGGATCGCGGAGCGCGTCGGCCAGGTCGTCCCAGGCGACGATGGCCGACGTCACGAGCCCCGGGTCGAAGCCCCGGGCGACCGCCTCGAGCACTCGGGGTATCGCGGGCCGAGCGTGGACGCGCCCGGTGTGCAGCGTGCAGCAGCGCGAGTACATCGAGAACATGGGCAGGGAGGGATCCTCGAGGTAGACGAAGGTGCTCGTACAGGTCCCGTCGAAGGCGACGCTGTTGAGCGCGCAGCGCAGGCCACGCTCGGTGCCGCTCGCGTCGACGACGATCGGGAAGGCACCCACCTTGCGCGGCAGCTCGTCGACCGCGACATTGGCCGCCTCCGCGCCGAGCGCGCGGGCGATGTCGAGCCGGCCCGCATCCGAGTCGACGTAGTGCACCCGTTGGGCGCCGAGGGTCACCGCCAGGCCGGCCGCGTACAGGCCGATCGAGGCGGGTTGGCCCCCGAGGACAAGCACCTCGGCACCGGGCTCTGCGGCCAGCTGCGGTCCCACCGCCCGCCAACCGTCGGGGATGTTGTCGCTGGCACTGGCTAGCGCCACGGGGTCGCTCCCCTCGGGCAGTGCGACGAGCATCGCGTCGGCGTGCGGGACCCGGACCAGGTCGGCGAAGAGACCTCCCCAGCCGAGCCCGCCCATCTGCCCCAGCCCGTAGGTGGAGAGCGGCGGGTGTGCCGCGCAGTTGCCGGTCCGGCCCCGCAGGCAGTTGGGGCAGGTACCGCAGGAGATCTGGAACGGCACCACGACCAGCTGACCGACGCGGACGCTGGACACCCCAGCACCGACCGCCACCACCCGCGCAACTCCTTCGTGACCCAACGGATAGGGGCCCGCCAGCGGATAGCCCCCGCGCAGCGCCGCGACGTCGATGTCGCAGGTGGCGACCGCCACTGGGCGGACCAGGGCCGCACGGTCGTCGTCGAGCTCTGGGTCGGGGCGGGCTTCCCAACGGACATCGTGCGGTCCGTAGAACATGAGTTGGCGCATGGCGGAATACTAAGACGATCGTCTTACAATCCGCTAGTCTGGAAACATGCCCCGGCGGAGCGACAGCCGCCAGCGCATGGTGCGAACCGCGGCCGCGCTGCTGCGACGCCAGGGCTACGCCGCCACGGGCTGGCGCAGCGTGGTCGCAGAGAGCGGCACGCCCTGGGGGTCCCAGGCGCACCACTTCCCGGGCGGCAAGGAGCAGCTGGCGGTCGACGCCGTGGCCTGGTCCGGCGAGGCCTTCGAGCGCCTGCTCCGGGGGGCGCTGGCCAATGGGCACCCGGCCGACGCCGTCGAGGCCTGGACGCGGCTCGGCGGGGCCGAGCTCGAGCGGAGCGGCTGGCGCGACGGGTGCCCGGTGGCCACGGTCGCCCTCGAAACCGCGCACGACAACGACGCGCTGGCCTCAGCCTGCACCTCGGCGTTCGGATCGTGGCGGAGCGCGATCGCCGAGGCGATCCAAGCCAGGGGCGTCGACGAGGCGGCCGCGCAGTCGCTCGCTACCTTCACCCTGGCCGCCGTCGAGGGTGCGCTGCTCCTGGCTCGGGCCGAGCGCTCCACGGAACCGCTGTTCGCGGTGGGCCGACACCTGTCCGGGGTCCTGCGAGCCAACGTCGAGTAGCGCCCGCCACACGGCTGTCCGGCCGGCCGGCCCGCGCACCGGGACGCCCGGCGCCGGGCCCTTGCTCAGGCCCGGTGCAGCACCTCGGCGCGCTCGGCCGCCGCGACGAACCCCGTGAACAGCGACAGGTCGTCACCCACCTCGGGGTGCCACTGGACCCCGACGAGGAACGGCAGGTCGGAGTCCTCCAGCGCCTCGACGGTGCCGTCCTCGGCCCACGCCGACGCGAGCAGTCCCTCTCCGATGCGGTCGACCCCTTGATGGTGGTGGGTGGGCACCACGGTCTCGGTGCGGCCGAGCAGCTCACCCACCCGGCTGGAAGGCTCGACGCGCACCCGGTGCCGGCCGTAGATGCCCGGGATCGACATGTGGCTGTCGTTGTGCACCACATCAGGAAGGTGCTGTAGCAGGGTGCCGCCGCGGGCGACGTTCAGCACCTGCATGCCGCGACAGATGGCGAGCACCGGCATGCGGCGGTCGATGGCCGACGCCAGCAGCGCCAGCTCGAACTCGTCGCGGACCTCGTCGGGCTTCTGCGCCTTCGGGTGGGGCGTCGCCCCGAAAAGGCGGGCGTCGACATCGACCCCGCCGGTCAGCATGAGCCCGTCCAGCCGCTCGACCAGCGCGTCGGCGGTGCCGGCCACCGGGGCCAGGACCACGGGGATGCCGCCGGCATCGGCCACCGAGCGCACGTAGGCCACCGTGACGAGGGCGGTCTCCTCCTTCCAGACGCCCCAGGTGGCCACGTGCTCGCTCGCCGTGATGCCGATGACGGGGCCGCGACGGACCACCTCGGGAGGCTCAGAGGGGGGTGACATAGGCACCGTGGATCCCCCCGTCGACGAGGAACGTGCTGGCCGTGATGAACGACGCGTCGTCGGAGGCCAAGAAGGCCGCGGCGGCCGCGATCTCCTCTGGTTCGGCGAATCGACCCATCGGCACGTGCACCAGCCTACGCGCCGCGCGTTCGGGGTCCGTGGCGAAGAGCTGCTGGAGGAGGGGCGTGTTCACCGGCCCCGGGCACAACGCGTTGACCCGGACGCCGGACCGGGCGAACTGCACGCCGAGCTCGCGCGACATGGCCAGCACGCCGCCCTTGGAGGCGGTGTAGGAGATCTGGGAGGTGGCGGAACCGAGCACGGCCACGAAGGAAGCCGTGTTGATGATCGATCCCCCGCCCCGGGCCAGGAGGTGCGGGATCCCGTACTTGCAGCAGAGGTAGACGCTCGTCAGGTTCACGTCCTGCACCCGCTGCCAGGCGTCGGCCTCGGTGGTGAGGATGGAGTCGTCGTCGGGCGGCGAGATCCCCGCGTTGTTGAAGCAGATGTCGACCCCCCCGAAGGCCTCGATGGCCGTCTGGTACATGGCCTGGACGTCGCCGGCCTCGGTCACGTCGACGCGCACCGGGACCCCGCCGACCTCCGCCGCCACCGCTTCGACGGCGTCACCGTCCAGGTCGGCGGCCACCACGTGGGCCCCGTCCGCGGCGAAGCGTCGGGCGCTGGCCCGCCCGATCCCACCGGCCGCGCCGGTGATCACGGCGACCTTGCCCTCGAGTCTTCCTGCCATGCTCACGCCTCCGTCGAGATGAACACGTTCTTGGTGTCGCTGAAGGCGTCCAACGCATCGGGACCGAGCTCCCGCCCGAGCCCGGACTGCTTGAAGCCGCCAAACGGGGTCCAGTAGCGGACGGACGAGTGCGAGTTGACCGACAGGTTGCCGCTCTCGACCGCCCGAGCCACCCGCAGCGCGCGCCCGACGTCGCGCGTCCAGATCGAACCGGACAGCCCGTAGGGGGTGTCGTTGGCGATCCTGATGGCATCCGCCTCGTCCTCGAAGGGCACGACCACGACGACCGGCCCGAAGATCTCCTCTCGGCACTGCACGGCGTCCTCGGCCACCGGCGCCAGCACCGTCGGCGGGAACCAGAAGCCGGGTCCGTCGGGAGCAGTGCCCCGGAACGCGACCGGTGCGCCGTCGGGGACGAAGGTGGCGACGCGCGCGCGGTGCTCGGCGCTGATGAGCGGCCCCATCTCGCTCTCCTCGCTGGTCGGATCGAGTACCCGCAGCGCCTTGACGGCCGGCTCCAGGAGCGCCATGAAGCGTTCGAAGGCCGGGCGCTGTACGAGGATGCGCGAACGCGCGCAGCAGTCCTGCCCCGCGTTGTCGAAGACCCCGTAGGGGGCGGTGGCCGCCGCCCGCTCGATGTCGGCATCGGCGAAGACGATGTTGGCGCTCTTCCCCCCGAGCTCGAGCGTGACCCGCTTCACCTGGGCCGCGCAGCCGGCCATCACCGACTTGCCCACCTCGGTCGAACCGGTGAAGCAGATCTTGCGGACCGCCGGATGGGTGATGAGACGCTCTCCCACCTCGGACCCGGCGCCCGTGACCACCTGGAAGACCCCCTCGGGGATCCCGGCCTGCGTCGCCAGCCCGGCCAGCTTCAGGGCCGTCAACGGCGTCAGGCTCGCCGGCTTCAACACGACCGTGTTCCCGGCCGCCAGGGCGGGCGCGAAGCCCCAGCCGGCGATCGGCATCGGGAAATTCCACGGCACGATCAGTCCCACGACCCCCAGGGGCTCTTGGAAGGTCACGTCGATCCCGCCGGGCACTGGGATCTGACGGCCGAAGTGCCGCTCGGGGGCCCCGGCGTAGTAGGCCAGCACGTCACGGACGTTGCCGGCCTCCCATCGGGCATTGGTGATCGGGTGGCCCGAGTTGGTCACCTCGAGCTGCGCCAGCTCTTCCGCGGCCCCATCGACGGCCTCGGCGAATCGCCGCAGCAGGCGGGCCCGGTCGCCGGGCGAGGTGCGGGCCCAGTCGGGCTGGGCCGCCCGCGCGACCGCGACGACTGCGTCGACTTCTGAGACATCGGCCTGGTGCACCTCGGCGAAGGGCTCACCGGTCGTGGGATTGACGACGGGCGCCCCCGTCGTCACAGCCGTTCGAAGCCGCGGAATCGTTCCCAGTCGGTCACCGACGACTCGAATGCGGCCAGCTCGATCCTCGCCATGTTGGCGTAATGCTCCACCACCTCACCCCCGAAGGCGAATCGGGCGATCTCGCTGTGTTCGAACAGCCGGGCCGCCTTGGCCAGCGTGGACGGCACCCGAGGACGATCGGTGGCCGCGTAGGCGTTGCCCACGAATTCGGGCTCGAGCACGAGCCCCTGCTCGACGCCGTGCAGGGCGCCGGCCACCAGCGCCGCGATCGCCAGGTAGGGGTTGACGTCGCCGCCGGGCACCCGGTTCTCCACCCGCAGCGAGGCACCGTGGCCGACCACCCGCAACGAGCAGGTCCGGTTGTCCCGACCCCAGGCGACGGTGGTGGGGGCGAAGGTCCCCTCGCTGTAGCGCTTGTAGCTGTTGACGTTCGGTGCCAGGAACAACGTCAGCTCTGGCAGCGTCGCCAACATGCCCGCCATCGCGCTGGCGAAGACCCCGCTCGGCGCGCCGGCGGCGTCGTTGCCGAAGACCGGCCGGTCCTCGGTGTCACGCAACGAGAGGTGGATGTGGCAGGAGTTGCCCTCCCGCGCGTCGAACTTGGCCATGAAGGTGAGGCTCATGCCCTCCTGGGCGGCGATCTCCTTGGCACCGGTCTTGTAGAGGACGTGGCGGTCGGCCGTACCGAGCGCGTCGGTGTAACGGAACGCGATCTCGTGCTGGCCGAAGTTGCACTCCCCCTTGGCCGACTCGGGCTCCAACCCCGCTCCGGCCATCTCGTTTCGGATGCGCCGCAGCAGCGGCTCGACGCGGGCGGTGCCGAGCATCGAGTAGTCCACGTTGTAGAGGTTGGCCGGGGTGAGGTCGCGGTAGGCCTTCTTCCAGGCCTCCTCGTAGGTGTCCTGGAAGACGATGAACTCGAGCTCGGTGCCGACCAGTGCCGTCCAGCCCCGCTCGGCCAGGCGGTCGACCTGGCGGCGGAGGATCTGGCGCGGCGAGGCGACCACGGGGGACTCGTCGGCCCAGGCCAGGTCGGCCAGGCACAGCGCGGTGCCGGGGTGCCACGGCACCATGCACAGAGTGGCCAGGTCCGGCCGCATGACGAAGTCGCCGTAGCCGCGATCCCACGACGACATGGCGTACCCGCCGACCGTGTTCATCTCGACGTCGACGGCCAGCAGGTAGTTGCAGCCCTCCGCCGCGTTCGGCACGACCTCCTCCAAGAAGTACCGCGCGTGGCACCGTTTGCCCTGGAGGCGACCCTGCATGTCGGTGATGCCGAGGAGGACGGTGTCCACCTCACCCTGCTCGACCAGGTGGCGCAGCTCCTCGAGGGAGAGTGCGCCCCCTGGCGCGCTCACCCGGCGCGCTCCAGCTGCGCCTCGATGGCCTCGAGTTCGACCTCGGTGCCCTGGGCCCTTGGGCCCTTGAACCACTTGCGGGCGCTGAGCAGCCAGTAGCCGCCGGCGTAGAGCAGCACGACACCGACCGCCACCGGGGTGTAGTTGAAGTTGTGCCAGGTGATGGGGCTGGCCGTCGGCAGCACGAACAGGACCGTGATGACCCCGACCCAGATGACCCCGACCCAACCGACGAGGGCGCTCCATCTGCCAAGGCTCCACGGCCCCGGCGTGAACGCGTTGCCGGCGAGGCGACGCAGGAGCGTCGGGATGACGTAGGCGATGTAGAGGCCGATGACCGAGATCGAGATGACGGCCCCGTAGGCGACCGAGCTCCACATCGAGGGAATCGCCAGGATGAAGGCGAACACCACGGCGAAGTAGACGGCCCGGCTCGGCGTCCGGGTCCGGGGATTGATGTGGTGCCAGAAGTTCGATCCCGGGATGGCGCCGTCCCGGGAGAAGGCGTAGATCATCCGGGAGTTGGCGGTCACCGAGGCCATCCCGCAGTACGCCTGGGCCACCATCGCCACCACGAGCAGCCACTCACCGCCGTGGCGCCCGATGGCGTCGATCCAGATCTGCACCGGGGGGACACCGGTGCTCGACGTGAGCGCGCTCTGGTAGTTGCTGGTGATGGCGTAGGTGATCCCGACCAACAGGACGAACCCGGCGATCAGCGACACCCAGATGGAGCGGACGATCCCCTTCGGCCCGGCCACCCCGGCGTTGTGGGTCTCCTCGGTCATGTGGGCCGAGGCGTCGTAGCCCGTGAAGGTGTACTGCGCCAGGAGCAGTCCGATCATGAACACGTAGAACCGGTTGTGGTACCCCGTCTCATTGACCAGCCGGGTGAAGACGAACGACGCCGAGGCGTGGTGCGCCGGCACGGCCAGCAGGACGATGACGATCAGGAGCACCCCCAGGATGTGCCACCAGACGCTCACGTCCGACAGGAACGCCACCACGCGGACCCCGAAGATGTTGAGCCCGGCATGGATGAGGAGAATGCCGGCGTAGACGATGAGCGTGTGCCCGGGCGTGGCGGCCCAACCGGTGGTCAGGTTGAGGAAGGCCGTGAAGAACAGGGAGAACCCGTAGTCGATGCCGGCGGTGACCGCCACCTGCCCGAGCAGGTTGAACCATCCGGTGAACCAGCTCCACGCGGGTGCGTTGCGCTTGGCCAGCTTGGCCGACCAGTAGTAGAGGCCGCCGGCGGTCGGATACGCGGAGCACACCTCGGCCATGCCGAGGCCCACGATCAGCGTCATCAAGCCGACGAAGATCCACCCCCACGTCATGTCGACCGGTCCACCGTTGGTCATGGCGATCCCGTAGGCCGTCAGGCAGCCCGAGAGGATCGAGATGATGGTGAACGAGACCGCGAAGTTGGAGAATCCCCCCATCCGCCGCTGCAGCTCCTGGGCGTAGCCCATCGAGTGCAGCTTGGCGGTGTCGGCATCCATCCCCGCCGCGGTCGGCGACGCGGGTTCCCCGGTGATTGTCATGTCCCCTCCTGCCCCCCCGACTTGGACCGCACTGAACCAGGCCGCGGCATTCCTGTCAACCGTGTTGCACCGACGGAACCGACCACGCCGGCCGGCCGGCCGGCTGCCTGCGCTACATTCCGAGAACGTGCCCCCGACCAGGGGGTGTCATGCGCCTGGGGGATGGAATGGTCGAGCCCGGAAGGGTCGAGGTGGAGCGGGACGTCGTGTTCGGGACCGGCGGCGGTCGCGACCTCAAGTGCAACGTCTATCGCCCGCCGACGAGCGAAGAGCGCCTCCCGGGCATCCTGCTCATCCACGGCGGGGGTTGGCGCAGCGGGGACCGGAACCAGCTGCACGGCTACGGCATCCTGCTCGGCCGGGCCGGCTACGTCTGCGTGGCCTCCGAGTACCGGCTCGTCGGCGAGTCACCCTGGCCGGCGCAGATCGAGGACGTGAAGGCCGCGCTCCGTTGGATGCGGGCCAATGCCGACGCGCTGCACCTCGACCCCGATCGCATCGCCGTCGAGGGTAACTCCGCCGGCGCCCACCTGGCGCTGTTCGCCGCGGCGACCCAGCACGACGACCGCTACGAGGGATCGGGAGGGAACCCGGGGGTGAGCAGCGCGGTGCGGGCCGCCATCGGCGTGTACACCCCGACCGTCTTTCGCGAGGAGGAGAAGGTCCGCGGGTCGGTGCCGGTCCAGGCCATCTCCGACCACCCGACGCCCGGGCTGGCCCAAGAGGTGAGCCCGCTGCACCACCTGAGCGCCGAATGCCCCCCGGTGCTCTTGATCCACGGGACGGCGGACACGACCGTGCCCGTCAGCGCCACCATGGTCGCCTACGACGCCCTGCGGAACCTCGGCGTGCCGGTGGAGCTGCACATCTACGCGGAGCAGGCACACGCCTTCGACGCCGACGCCCGATTCGGGCGGCGCTGTGCCGACGCGATGTTGTTCTTCCTGGAGCGCTACCTGCTCGAGGCCGCGGCGACGCCGGCGGCCGTCTCGGGCTGATCCCCCCACCCGCCGGCCTCGACCAGCACCGTCCGCCGCGTCGCTCACACGTCGCGCCCGGGGCGGCGGGCTGCCGCTCACATGCGGTCGGGGGCCTCGATCCCGAGCAGTGACAGACCGCTGCGCAAGACCCGGGCCGTCAGCTGGCTGAGTCCGAGCCGGCTGCGCCGGGTTGACTCGTCGTCGACCAGCACGCGGCACTGCTCATAGAAGGTCGTGAAGGTGGCGGCCAGGTCGTAGAGGTAGGCGCACAGCTTGTGGGGGCTCTGCGTGGTCAGCGTCTCGGCCAGCGCCTCGGGGAAGCTCAAGAGCGAGAGGCCGAGGGCCCGCTCGTGCGGGTCGTCGAGCGAGATCGGACCGGTCTCGGCGCCGACGTCGCCCCGGCGGAAGATCGAGCACACCCGCGCGTGCGCGTACTGCAGGTAGGGACCGGTGTTGCCCTCGAAGGCGAGCATCCGGTCCCAGTCAAAGACGTAGTCGCGCAGCCGGTCGGTGGAGAGGTCGGCGTACTTGATGGCGCCGATGCCCAGCATCCGCGCCACCGCATCGCCGGCGTCGGGATGCTCCCCGTCGGTCGCCTCGGCCCGCGTCGCCATCGCCGCGGCCGCCCGGTCGACGGCCTCGTCGAGCAGATCGATGAGGCGCACGCTGTCGCCCTCCCGGCTCTTCAGCATGCGGTGATCCGTGCCGAGCACGTTCCCGAAGGCGACGTGCTCGACGTCGACGGTCTCGGGCAGCCAGCCGGCCATGGCCGCCACCGCGAAGCACATCTGGAGGTGCTGGGCCTGGGGGGCTCCGACGACGTAGAACACCTGGTCGGCGCGCAGGTCGCGGACCCGGTGGCGGATCGCCGCCAGATCGGTGGCGGCGTAGCCGAAGCCGCCGTCGGACTTCTGCACGATGAGGGGCAGCGGTTCCCCGTGCCGGTTGGTGAACCCCGGCGGGAACACGCACTTGGCCCCGTCGTCGACCACAAGGAGTCCGAGCGCGTCGAGATCGGCGACGACGCCCGCCAGTGCGTCGTTGTAGGTGCTCTCGCCGGCCAGATCGTCGTCGGTGAGGAGCACCCCGAGCTTGGCGTAGACGGCGTCGAAGTAGGACACGCTCTGGGCGACCAACACGCGCCAGAGGCGCAAGGTCTCCGGATCGCCCGACTGCAGCAGCACCACCCGTCCCCGGCTCCGTTCGCGGAAGGCCTCGTCGGCGTCGAACGACACGCGCGCCTGGCGGTAGAAGCCGGTCAGGTCCCCGAGCGAGAGCTCCTGGGCCCCCTGCTCCTCGCCGAGGTCGACCAGGTGCTCGATCAGCATGCCGAACGGGGTGCCCCAGTCGCCGATGTGGTTCTGGCGCCGGACGTCGTGGCCGACGAAGGCGAGCATTCGGCACAGGGCGTCCCCGATGACCGTGGTCCGCAGGTGGCCGACGTGCATCTCCTTGGCCACGTTGGGATGGGAGTAGTCGACGACCACGGTCTTGGTCACGGGAGCCAGCGCCACGCCCAGCCGCTCGTCCGCGGCCATCTCCGCCAGCTGGGCCTCGAGAAACGCCCGCGAGAACGTGAAGTTGATGAAGCCGGGTCCGCTGACCTCGACCGACTGGCACACGTCAGCCACCTCGAGTGCGGCCGCCACCTCTCGGGCCACGTCCCTCGGGTCGCGCCCCAGACGTTTGGCCAGTCCGAGCGCCCCGTTCGCCTGCCGGTCGGCCCGCTCCGAGGGCCGCAGGACCGGGTCGGCGCCCGGCTCGAGCGCGCCGAAGGCCGCGCCGAGCCGCCCGCTGAGCTCCGCTGTCGGGCCGACCATGACCCATCTTCGCACCCGGCGCGCCGCGCCCGGGGTGGGCGACCCCGAACGGGAGGGGTGCAGAATGGCGGCATGGCCGACGCCCGCACCGCCCACCCCGACAGCTTCCGAGCGCGCTCCTCACTCTCGGTCGCCGGTCAGACCTTCGAGATCTTCGACCTGCGGGCGGCCGGCTTGCCGTCGGGCGCGTCGCGCCTCCCCTACGCGATGAAGGTCGTACTCGAGAACATGCTGCGCCACGAGGACGGCCTGCGGGTGACCGCGGCCGACGTGGACGCAGTGGCCCGGTGGGCCGACCACCAGGGCGGAGCCGTCGGCGCGAGCGGCGGCCACGAGATCGCCTTCTCCCCCGAACGCGTGCTCATGCAGGACTTCACCGGCGTCCCGGCGGTGGTCGACCTGGCGGCCATGCGCGACGCCCTCGGCGCGCTGGGCGGCGACCCGGCCCGCGTGAACCCGCTCGTCCCGGTCGACCTCGTGATCGACCACTCAGTCATCGCCGAGCGGTCGGGCGGACCCCGGGCCTTCGAGCAGAACGTGGACATCGAGTACGGACGCAATCTCGAGCGCTACCAGCTCCTGCGCTGGGCCCAGGAGAGCTTCGACCGGTTCCGGGTCGTCCCACCCGGCACCGGCATCTGTCACCAGGTGAACCTCGAGTACCTGTCCAAGGTCGTCATCGCCTCGCCGAACGGCCAGGCATTCTGCGACACGCTGGTGGGCACCGACTCGCACACGACGATGGTCAACGGCCTCGGCGTACTCGGCTGGGGGGTCGGGGGCATCGAGGCGGAGGCGGCCATGCTGGGGCAGCCCCTGTCCATGCTGCTGCCGCCGGTCGTCGGGCTCCGCTTGTTCGGCGAGATGCCGGAGGGGACGACCGCCACCGACCTCGTGCTCACCATCACCGCGCTCCTGCGGAGCCACGGGGTGGTGAGCAAGTTCGTCGAGTGCTTCGGTCCGGGCATCGCCTCGGTGCCGGTCGAGAACCGCGCCACGATCGGCAACATGACCCCCGAGTACGGGGCCACCTGCACGATCTTCCCGGTCGACGAGATGACGATCTCCTACCTCCGCTTCACCGGACGCGACGAGGAGCACCTGGCCCTCGTCGAGGCGTACGCCAAGGCGCAGGGGCTCTGGCACGAGCTGGGTGGGGAGGAGCCCGTCTACTCCGAGCTGGTCGAGCTCGACCTCTCGACGGTCACCCCGAGCCTCGCCGGCCCGTCTCGGCCGCAGGACCGGGTCGCGCTCGCCGGCGCGGGCGCCGCCTACCGGACGGCGCTCGGGCGTGCGCCGCGTTCAGCGCCGGCGTCGGGCCACGACGTCAGAGACGGCGACGTCGTCATCGCGGCGATCACCAGCTGCACCAACACCTCCAACCCCCAGGTCATGGTGGGCGCCGGGCTGCTGGCCAAGCGGGCCGTCGAGCGCGGCCTGTCCGTCAAGCCCTGGGTGAAGACATCGCTCGCCCCCGGTTCGCGGGTCGTCATGGACTACCTGGAGCGGGCGCAGCTGGTGGCGCCGCTCGAGGCGCTCGGCTTCTACCTGGTCGGCTTCGGCTGCACCACCTGCATCGGCAACTCGGGCCCGCTCGAGCCGGGCGTGTCCGAGGCGGTGGCGGCGGGCGAGCTGGCGGTGGCGGCCGTCCTCTCGGGTAACCGGAACTTCGAGGGTCGGATCCACCCCGACGTTCGGCTCAACTACCTCGCCTCGCCGCCCCTCGTCGTCGCCTACGCGCTGGCCGGCACCATGGACGTCGATCTCACCACCGACCCGATCGGGACAGACGCCGCCGGCCGCGACGTGTTCCTGGCCGAGCTCTGGCCGAGCGCCCAGGAGATCGCGGACACGATCGGCGCCTCGCTCGGTTCGGACATGTTCCGGCGCCGCTACGCCTCGGTCTTCACGGGCGACGAGCGCTGGCGAGCCGTCTCGGTGGCGCCCGGCCAGACGTTCAGCTGGAACGCCCGCTCGACCTACGTCCTGCCCCCGCCGTTCCTCGAGGGCATGACCCGCCAACCGGCACCGGTCGCCAACATCGAGGGCGCCCGGGTGCTGGCCGTGCTCGGCGACAGCGTCACCACGGACCACATCTCACCGGCGGGCTCGATCGGGCCGACCACGCCGGCCGCCGCCTACCTGGTCGAGCACGGCGTCGAGCGCGCCGAGTTCAACTCCTATGGTGCGCGCCGCGGCAACCACGAGGTCATGATGCGCGGCACCTTCGCCAACGTCCGGCTGCGCAACCAGCTGGCCCCGGGCACCGAGGGCGGGGTCACGCTCCATCTCCCCGACGAAGAGCAGATGACCATTTACGACGCGGCCATGCGCTACCAACGCGAGGGCATCCCGCTCGTGGTCTTGGCCGGCCGCGAGTACGGCTCGGGGTCGAGCCGGGACTGGGCGGCCAAGGGGGCGGCGCTGCTCGGCGTGCGAGCCGTCATCGCGCAGAGCTATGAGCGGATCCACCGCTCCAACCTGATCGGGATGGGCGTCCTGCCGCTGCAGTATCCCGACGGCGAGTCCGCGGAGACGCTCGGACTGAGCGGCCGCGAGGTGATCTCGATCGACGGCTTGCTCGACTTGAACGACGGGACCACGCCGAAGGAGGCATCGGTGCGCATCAAGGGCGAGGACGGCCGCGTCCGCGAGCTCTCGGCCACGGTGCGAATCGACACGCCCATGGAGGCCGAGTACTACCGCCACGGGGGGATCCTCCCCTACGTGCTGCGCCAGCTGGCCGGCTGAGCCGGCCGCCCCGGGCGGCCACCGGAAGGGGGCTCAGCCGGTCGGGACGACCCGGAAGACCTCGGCCAGCGTGCCCTCGGGTCGGCCGGCCGCCGCGGCGTTGGCCGACGCCCAGCCGCGGATCCGCTCGGCCAGCCCGTCGTTGCGGGTCCCCTGGCTCTCGTGACAGCGCAGGGCCGCCACCTTGGTCTCGAAGGTGTCGGTGATGTCGACGGCGCGGGAGTTGTCGTTCGTGGTCATCAGCCAGATCTCGGCCACGCTGTGGGGTTCGAGCCCCTCGTCGTCGATCAGCTCGGGATACGCGAACGGGTTCCGGGCGTCCGGATAGACCGCGCACACGGCGGCCTCGCCGGCCGCCAGGTGGTCCGGGTGGCTGGCGTAGATGAAGTCCCAGAACCGTTGTGGGGAGTGGGTGATCACACGCTCGGGTCGGAACCGGCGGATCTCGCGGGTGATGTCCCGACGCAGCGCCATCGAGGGCGTCACCGCGCCGTCTGGGTGGCCGAGGAAGGTGACCTGGTGGACGCCGACCTCGGCGGCCGCGGCGCGCTGCTCGCGCTGGCGGGTCTCGGCCATCTCCTCCCTCGGTATCGAGCGATCCGATCCGCCCGCCTCCCCGTTGGTCGCGATGCAGTAGGCGACCTCGATGCCGGCGGCGCAGAACGCCGCCACCGAACCGGCCACCCCGAAGTCGACATCGTCGGGATGCGCGGTCACGACCAGGATCCGGCGGACGCCGTCGTCGGGGGACCACAGCTCCATGGGCGCCGTCTCGCTCATCGAAGAATGGGGGACCGAATCGGAACGACGGGTGGTTAGAGCACGCCCTCGGAGGCGTCCGGATGCCAATGGGCCAGGTCGGCGAGGCGCGGGTCGTTGGAGAAGACCTCGACGATCGGCAGGCGCAGGCCGAGGCGGCGTTGGATCACCTCGGCCTCCACCAGCTGGTTCCACAGGAGCAGGGTCACCGCGACGCCGGTCTCCCCGGCGCGAGCGGTGCGGCCGGACCGATGGAGGTAGGCCTTGTGATCCTCCGGTGGGTCGTAGTGCATGACGATGTCCACGCCGTCGATGTGCAGGCCGCGGGCCGCCACGTCGGTGGCCACCAGCACCGGCAGCTTGCCCGAGGAGAACTGCGCCAGGGCCCGTTCCCGATTGGCCTGCCGGAGGTCGCCGTGGATGGCCGCGCAGCGGACGCCCTCCTTCTCGAGCTGTTCGACCAGGCGGTCCGCACCGCGCTTCGTACGCACGAACACGAGGGAGCGTTCCTTGGCCCGGCAGATCGCGGCCGCCACCTTCACCTTGTCCATCTGGTGCACGTTGAGGAACCGGTGCTCCATCGCCGCCACGGTCTGGGTGCTCGAGGCGACCTCGTGGAAGACCGGGTTGTTCATGTGCCGGGACACCAGACGATCGACGGCGCCGTCCAGCGTGGCCGAGAAGAGCAGGGTCTGGTGCGCGCGCTCGAGCCGCCGGAGCACCCACTCGACCTGGGGCATGAAGCCCATGTCGGCCATGCGGTCCGCCTCGTCGAGGACCAGCACCTCGACGTCGGCGACGCTGAGCTCGCCCCGGTTCCCGAGGTCGATCAGGCGGCCGGGCGTGGCGATGACCGCATCGACGTGCTTGCGCAGGAGGGCCACCTGCTTCTCGATGTCGGCGCCGCCGTAGACGGCGGCCACCTTCAGCCCCACCACCTCGGCCAGCGGAGCCAGGACGTCGTGGACCTGGAGGGCGAGCTCGCGGGTCGGGAGGAGGACGAGCGCCCGCGGCCGGCACGGGGCCCCGCCCTTGGGCGGCGGGTTCTGGGCGGCCGCCTCGGCGCAGCGCTGCAGCAGCGGGAGGCCGAACGCCAGCGTCTTGCCCGAGCCGGTCTTCGCCCGGCCGCAGACGTCGAGGCCCTCGAGGCCGTCGGCCACGGTCAGGGCCTGGATGGGGAAGGCGGTGGTGATGCCCTGGTCAGCTAGGGCTTTGGTCAGCTCGACGCCGATGCCCAGGGATTCGAACGTCCGGGTGGTCTCGTAGGTGTCGACGGAAGCGGGGGGATCGGGAGGTGGCTCCCGAAGAGCGCTCTGTAGGGTCATGCGTGGCTTTCTCTGTGCGGCAGGACCCCGTTCCGCTGAGAGGGAGGACACCGGGTCCGAACGACACCGGACACGGTGCCGCCATCCCCAGGGTAACAGGGGGCGGTCTCGACCCATCGCATCGGGGTCCGCTCCGTGCTCAGTGGGCCCGCGGCGTCTCCCAGCGGACGACCATCGGATGGCCGGGATCATCGTTTTCGATGATGACGTCGGCGTGCCCGAGGGGGCGCTCGTTCTCCATGTACAGGCGCTGGGCCGGGAGGTAGCGCCGCTGGTAGCGGTGCTCGGCCTCCTCCACCGAACCGAACAGCGCCAGATCCCGGCGGCGCACCCGACGCAGGAGCTCACCGACGCCGACCGAGAGGAAGATCCGAAGCTCGAAGCAGGCGAGCAGCTCGTGTCGCAGGAGAAAGACGCCGTCGAAGACCAAGACGGCGTCATCTGGAGCGACCTGCACCTCGGCCGCGATGGGCTCGTCCCGCCGATGGTCGAAGACCGCGGCCCGGTAGCGGCGGTTCCCGCCCGGTCCGAGCGGGTCCAGTAGCTCGGTGCGCAGGGCCTCGAGATCGAAGGAGTCGAAGAAGCAGCCCTCCGGCGACAGCTCGCCCCGCCGGTATCGCTCGGCGCGCGGGCGATGGAACCCGTCGATCGAGGCGCGCACGACCGTCGTCCCCCGCTCCCCCAAGGCCGCCCCCAGGCGGTCGGCGAGCGTCGTCTTGCCCGCCGCGTCCGGTCCGTCGACCGCCACCCTGACCGGACTCGACCGCGGGACCGCTTCGATCGCGCCGATCAGGCGATCGACGAGTGCATCCGCCACCGCCACCTCCGCCCGCGACCGCTGCCGCTCGGCTGGAGCTGCACCGCGCCGGCTGTGCCATCGTAAGGGTCATCCGAGGAGCGTCGGGAGGATCGATGGCCAGACTGGAAGCGGGCGACAAGGCACCGGCGTTCACCCTGCCGGATCAGGACGGAAAGAAGGTCTCGCTCAAGGACTTGAAGGGGGCGCCGGTGGTCGTGTACTTCTACCCGGCCGACGACACGCCCGGCTGCACCAAGGAGGCCTGCCAGTTCAACGACAACCTGCGGGCGTTCGACCGGGCCGGCGTGAAGGTCCTCGGCATCTCGCCGGACGGCGCGGCCAAGCACACCCGTTTCCGGGAGAAGTACGGACTGAAGTTCCCGCTCCTCTCGGACCCCGACCACGGGGTCATGGAGGCCTACGGCGCCTGGGGGGAGAAGACCCTCTACGGCAAGAAGTCGCTCGGCGTGATCCGGTCGACGTTCCTGGTGGGCGCCACCGGCAAGATCGAGCGGGCCTGGTACAACGTGCGCGCCGACGGCCACGCCGAAAAGGTGCTGGAGCTGGTCAGGACGCTCTGAACCGTTGCGTCACGACGGCCTGAACGCAGTCAGGTCCCGCTGGACGCGTTCGACGTCGCGATCGGGCAGACCGGCCTCAGGCGCAAGCTCGGGTCACCGCCCGACCGCGTCGACGACGTCTCCGCCGCCAATGGATGTTTCTGCACCTGGGCCGACCTTTCATTGCTGGTGGACCGGACACCAAAAGCTCGTCCGACCCCCGACCTCTGTTCGCGCCAAAACGGCTCCGTCGCGCGGGCACCGCCCGTCCCGGCGACGCTCCTCCATCAGGTCCCCGGTGTGCGAACCCCCGCGGCCGATCAGGGCCTCGACGGTGCCCCGCACGCCGCGGGCCAGCCGTCGGACCTCGTCGTCGGAGAGGGCGTCACATGGCCGGAGCGGAGACAGGCCCGTCCGCCAGAGGATCTCGTCGACCAGGAGGTTCCCGAGACCGGCAAGCCGCGACTGGTCGAGCAACCGGGCCTTGAGCGGCGGACCCGGTGAGCGACGAACGGCGAGCACCGAGCGGAACTGGGTGACGCCGATCCCCCTGGCCTCGGGGCCGAGCACCGACTCGTCGGGCTCGAGCTGGGCCCGACCGAACCGGCGGGGATCGTGCACCGCCAGCTCACCCCCCTTGTCGAACGCGATCCGCAGTCGAACCGCTCGCTCGGCGCTGGCGGGGGACGAGTACCGGAGGCGTTCGATCGCCGGTTCGCCGTCGACGACCAGGCTGCCCGTCATCCCGAAGCGAAGCCCGAGGACGGGTCCGCGGGTCTCGGCTGCGGCGGCGGCCGACGTGTCGATCAGGAGCAGCTTCCCCCGCCGGCGGACGTCGGTGACGCGGCAGCCGACCAGTTCGTCGAGGGAGGACCGGGTCGGAGAGACGACGCGCGGGTCGACCACCACCACCCGGCTGATCCTTCGACCGAGGACCGCCGCCGCGGCCTCTCGGTACCGCTCGACCTCGATGAGTTCGGGCACGCCGGGACCGTACCGGCCGGGGCCGGGCGGGGGCCTCTCACTCCCCCCGTTCGGTCTCTGGATAGGGTGACGCCATGCCTCCCGAGAAGCCGCACTGGGCCGACCTGTACAACGAGGTGGTGACCTCGGGGCTCTGCACGGGATGCTCCGCCTGCATCGTCGTGTGCCCCTACGACGTCCTCAAGTACGACGACGAGGGGGGCCGGTACAAGCCGTTCCACATCGACGCCGACGGCGGGGAGAAGGACTGCACCCACGGCGTGAAGGGCTGCACCCTGTGCACCAGGGCCTGCCCGCGTTTTCGGACATGGGAGCCCGAGATCGACACCTTCTTGTTCGGGCGCGAACGCACCGTCGACGAGGTGGACGGGATCTCGAAGGACATCGTCCTCGTGCGGGCCACCGACCCGGACATGCAGGCCGTCGGCCAGGACGGCGGGTTCGTCTCGGCCCTCCTCATCTGGGCCCTGGAGCACGACGTCATCGACGCCGCGCTCGTCTCGGCCCTCGAGGGCGACGGCACCACCTGGAAGGCGATCCCGGGCGTGGTCCGCACCCGGGAAGAGGTGCTGGCCACTGCCGGGTCGCGCTACACCTACTCGGCCAACCCGCTGGCCTACGCGCAGGCCATCGAGGGGGGCGCCGAGCGCATCGCCCTCGTCGGCATGGGGTGCCAGGCCTCTGCGCCGCCCATCATGTCGGCCCGCAAGGCGGGCAAGGTGGCCCGCCGCTTCGTGCTCTCCATCGGGCTCATGTGCTCGAAGACCTTCGACGACGCGATCTTCCCGGAGCTCTTCGAGGCCCGGTACGGGCTGGCCCGGGAGAACATCGCCAAGATGAACATCAAGGGGGTCTTCCAGGTCTGGATGCGCGACGGCTCCTACCACGAGGTCCCGTTGAAGGAAGCCCACGAGTGGACACGCGAGGGCTGCAAGGCGTGCCCCGACTTCGCGGCGGAACACGCGGACATCTCGACCGGGGGGATCGGCGCCTTCAACGACTGGACGCTCACCATGATCCGCACCGAGCGCGGCCGGGAGCTCTTCGACGCCATGGTGGAGGGCGGCGCGGTGACGGTCCGCTCCATCGACGAGGACCCCGGTGCGGTGGCGTTGCTCCGTCGGCTCAGCCGGGTCAGCCGTCGCCGCTGGCCGGCCACCGCCGTGCCCATGCCCGGCCGGATACCCGCTCCCGCCTGACCGAACGGCTCAGGCGCCGAGTTGGCGCGCCCGCGCGAACACGGCGTCGAACATCGGCTGGGTCAGGGTCCCGGTAAAGGTGTTCTGCTGGCTCGGGTGATAGGAGCAGAGCAGGGTCGCGCCGGGCAGCGCATGCTCGGCCAGGTGTGCGAAGTGGGGCCGGGGCCGCAGGTCCAAGAGGGTCGCGATCGCCGCGGTGGCGAACTGCCCGAGCGCCACGATCACCCGGCACTGCGTGAGCGCCGCCAGCTCCCGCTCGAGATACGGTCGGCACGCCTCGCGCTCGGCCGGCGTCGGGCGGTTGGCGGGCGGGGCGCACCGGACGGCCGCGGTCACCCAACACCCGTCGAGCTGCAGCCCGTCGTCGCGCTCGGTGCTCGTCGGCTGGTTGGCGTAGCCGGCGCGGAAGAGCGCGCCGTAGAGCCAGTCGCCCGAACGGTCCCCGGTGAACACGCGCCCGGTTCGGTTCCCGCCGTGCGCGGCGGGCGCGAGTCCCACCACCACGAGGCGCGCCCGGGGGTCCCCGAAGCCGGCGACGGGTCGGCCCCAGTAGATCTGATCGGCGAACGACGCCCGGGGCGCGTGCGCCACCGACTCTCGCCAGGCGACCAGTCGCGGGCAGCGCCGACACGCCTCGATCTCAACCCGTAGCGCCTCGAGCACGCCCGGTTCGGGTTCGAGCCGGCCCATCGGCGCAGCGTACGATGTCGCCGGTGTCCCCACCCAGGAGCTCCACCTTCGCTCGCGGGCCGGCCCGCGGCGCGAGGACGAGGGCCGTCGATCGGAGCGCCCCGCGCGCGGCGACGCGCCGGCGGGGGGCGCCCCCCAATATCACCGTGGCGCTGCTCGTCCGGCACGGCAAGACGCCGACCACCGGCAAGGAGCTCCCCGGTCACGCCGCCGGTCTCCACCTGGCCGACGAGGGACGGGCCCAGGCGGAGCGGGCGGCGGAGCGCATCGCCGCCCTGGAGCGCCGCCCGGTGGCTGTCTACGCCTCGCCCCTCGAACGCACCCGCGAGACCGCGGCGCCGATCGCCCGCGCCCTCGGGTTGCGGGTGCGGACCGAGCACGGCCTCATCGATTCGGACACCGGCGACTGGACGGGGTCGCGCCTCAGCCGTGTCGCGAGGAAGCCGGAGTGGGCCCGGGTGGCCCGCTGGCCGGCCGGCTTTCGCTTCCCGGGTGGGGAGTCCTTCGCCGAGGTGGCGGCCCGGGCCAACGACACGATGGTCCGGCTGGCGGCCGCCCACCCCGGAGGGACCTTCGTCGCCGTCTCGCACGCAGACACCATCAAGCTCCTGGTGGCGACCGCCGCGGGCGTGCCGCTCGACCTGTTCCAGCGCATCGTGATCTCCCCCTGCTCGGTCTCCGCGCTGGCCTTCTTCGCCGGGGGGCCCCCGGTCGTGCTGTGCGTCAACTCGACGGCCACCCTCTCGGAGCTGGCCATCTCATGAGCGAAGAACGGGACCTCCCCCGCCCAGACCGCTTCACCGTGGGCGCGCTGGGCGAGCCCGGCGACCGGGTGTTCCTGCTGCAGTGCCAGCAGGGCACGGAGCGGCTGACCGTGAAGGTCGAGAAGCAGCAGGTCGCCGTCCTCGCCAGCTATCTCGCCCGGATCGTGCGCGAGCTCGGCCAGCCCGGCAGCCTCCCCGAGGACGCGTTCGAAGAGGACGCCGAGGCGGAGTGGGTCGTGCGCACGATCGGCGTGTCCTTCGACGAGGACGACAACCGGGTGGTCATCGTGTTGGAGGAGCAGGCCGAGGAGGACGAGGAGGAGAGCGGCCAGGTGGCGCGGGTCTCCCTCTCGCTGGAGCAGGCGGCCGCCTTCGCCATCCGGGCCACCGCGCTGGTCGAGGCCGGCCGGCCGCCGTGCCCGCTCTGCGGTCTCCCGCTCGACCCCTCGGGTCACGACTGTCCGCGCACGAACGGTCACCGCCCCCCGGCATCGTGACGCCGTCCGCGGGCGCCGCCGCACCGAAGGAGCGTCCCGTACTCGATTTCCTCGAGCGAGGTGAGATGACGGTGCACGGCCGGTTCGCCGGCAGCTCGAACATGACGCTCCTCGTCTCGTGCACCCTCGATGGCGAAGAGGTGCTCGCCGTCTACAAGCCGGCCCGCGGCGAGCGACCGCTGTGGGACTTCCCGAGCGGGCTCCACCGGCGGGAGGTCGCGGCCTACGTCCTCTCCGAGGCGCTCGGCTGGGGCCTGGTGCCCGAGACCCTCGAACGCCACGAGGCGCCCTTCGGCACCGGGTCGGTGCAAAGACTCGTCCCCGAAGACGGCGCGTCCCACTACTTCACCCTGAAGGACGAGGCGCGGTGGCGGACCTCGCTGCGCAGGATGGCCGCCTTCGACGTGGTGGCCAACAACGCCGACCGCAAGAGCGGGCACGTGCTCCTGGCAGAGGACCGCCTCTGGGGCATCGACAACGGGCTGTGCTTCCACCGCCAGCCCAAGCTCCGCACGGTGATCTGGGACTTCGCGGGCGAGCCCCTCCCCGAATCGGTGCGGTGCGACCTCGAGCGCTTCGTGGCGACCGGGCTGCCCGATGGGATCTGCCAGCTCCTCGACGACGACGAGCAGGAGGCGGTGCTGCGCCGTGCCGCGCGGCTGGTCGCGCGCGCCGAGTTCCCCGAGCCCGGCGACGACGACTGGCGCCCCTACCCCTGGCCCCTCATCTGACCGGACGGCGCCCGCCGGTCAGTGCGGCATCTCGATGTGCAGCTGCTGGGGGAAGGTCGCCAGCACGGCCCGGGACAGGATCTCGGCCCCACCCGGCGAGATGTGCGTGCCGTCGGGCTCCCGCACGTTGACCTCCTGGCCGTCGGGGGTCGTGAGGTAGGGGGTGAATTGGCCCTGCGCGGTGCCCAGCACCGTGGCGGAGCTGAGGAAGACGACGCGCGGGTGCTTCGCCGCCTGCGCCTCGACGATCGAGTCGAGGTGGCCCATCTTGGCGGAGAGGACGGGGTTCTGCATCGGCGGCATGCCCACCCAGAGCACCTGGGCGCCGGTGCTGGTCGCCTGGGTCATGAAGCTCCCGACGCGCGTCGCGTACATGGAGTCCCACTCGGCCGACCCGTAGGGGACGTCGGGCGGCCCGATGAAGTCCTGCCCGTCGTTGGCGCCCATCATGACGATCACGAGTTGCGGGCTGTCGACGGGCAGATCGCTGGCCAGCTCCGTCGGCCAGTCGTAGTAGTCGGGACGGGTCAGTCCGGTCCCGATCTGGCCGTCCAGGGTCGCCTGGACGACGCCCGTGGCGAGGAGGTCGGGCACGAGGGCGTTGCCGAGGTCGATGCCGAGCGAGTCACCCACGACCAGCACCCGGAGCTCGTCGTGCGGGTTCGGGCGCAGCGGTGCGGCGGCGCTCGGCAGCGGCAAGGTGGTCGTGGTCGGGGGCTTGGTCGACCGCTTCGGCACCAGCGGGGCCCCGTTGCCGGGCCGGTTCCCCTGCCGCCCGAGCAGGCTGTTCAGCCCCGACACGACGTGGCCCAGCCCGAGTCCCCGGCTGACCGCGGCGATCGGGCCCACCAGGTCGAGCGACACGGTCCGGCGCGTCCCGACCGGGGAGACCTGTGCGTTGTGCTGGAGCGTCGGCGCGTCGAGCACCAGCCAGAGCGCGAAGGCGAGCAGCGAGATCCACAGCACGCGGCGCCAGTCGGCCGCACGGCCGGCCGGCCGACGCGCGACGAGCAGGTCGGTGACGTCCTCGGCCTGGGCGCGGCGCTCGGGCGTGGGACCGGTGGCGTGCCCTCGGTCGTCGGTCGTCATCAGAACTTGTAGTAGATGAAGGGCGCGACGCCGGTCGGGCCGAGGGTGGTGATCACGAGGAGGGCCAACCCGAGCGCCGACACCTGCGCGGCCGCGGACTGGCGGGAGAAGACGCCTTCCATGCGGGTCACCGCGTCCGCGGGCACGAACTGCACCGCGACGAAGAACGCGATGGTGATCAAGAGGAGCGGGGTCACGAGCGGCGACGGCCCCCAACTGGCGAACACCCGCCCCAGCACCGACATGGCGTTCGAGAACGAGCTGGCGTTGAAGAACACCCACCCCAGGCACACGTACTGGAACGTCCAGAACCGTTGCCACCAGACCCGACCGGGGCCGTCCGCCACCGGCGGGAGCCCGCGGGCGATTCGGTTCTCCCGGCGCAGGTGGCCGACGACCTGCGCCGCCCCGTGCAGCGCCCCCCAGATGATGAAGGTCCAATTGGCACCGTGCCACAGGCCGCCCAGCACCATCGTGATCATGATGTTGCGGGCCGTGAACCAGCGGCTGCCGCGGTTGCCACCGAGCGGGATGTAGAGATAGTCGCGCAGCCAGCGCGAGAGCGTGATGTGCCAGCGTCGCCAGAAGTCCTGCAGGTTGCGGGCGGTGTAGGGCGCATTGAAGTTGATCGGGAAGCGGAAGCCGAGCAGCAGCGCGAGTCCAATGGCGATGTCGGTGTACCCGCTGAAGTCGCAGTAGATCTGCACTGCGTAGCCCCAGGCGGCGAAGATCGCCTCGAGCCCGGAGTGCTGGTTGGGCGCCCCGAACACCGGCTGGACGATGGACGTCGCCAAGTACGACGACACCACCACCTTCTTGAACAGCCCGCCCATGATCATCCAGATGGCCCGCGCGAAGTCGATGTGCTCCGCGTCGCGGCGGCGGCGGATCTGGGGCAGGAGCTCCCCACCCCGCACGATCGGCCCGGCGATCAGGTGTGGGAAGAAACTGAGGTAGACGGCCAGGTCGATCGGCCGCGCCACCTCGATCTGGCGACGGTAGACGTCGATCACGTAGCTGAGCGCCATGAAGGTGAAGAACGAGATGGCGACCGGCAGCGTCGGCTGGACGAGCGGGATGAGATGGTGGAGGCCGAGATGGTCGAGCGAGTTGTCGACGTTGACGGCGAAGAAGCCGTAGTACTTGAAGTAGCCGAGCAGGCCGAGCAGGCCGAGGCAGGACAGGCCGAGCGCCAGCTTCCTCAGCCGGTCGCTGCGGGCGGCTGCGATCCCGAGCGCGCCGCCATGGGCGAGCGCCGTCGAGGTGGCGAGCAGGAGGACGAAGCGCCAGTCCCACCAGCTGTAGAAGAAGTAGCTGAGCGCGATCGTGGCCAGCTTCCAGGCCACCGGATGCGGGTTGAGCAGCCAGTTGACCGTGAAGGCGATGGCGAAGAAGATCGCGAAGTCGACGGTCGGGAAGAGCATGGCTAGGCGGGCGGTCTGCTACACGCGGCCCCAGCTTGCTCGACGCGCTGCGGGCGGGCCGGGCCCCGGCCGCCGGTCGCGACCACCCGGGCCGTGACCTGGAGAAAGGCTCGGAACGGGTCGACTCGGACCCACCAGCGCGGACACACTTCGGACCCCCCGACGTACCCCCCGGGCCGCCGCGGCTCGCGGCGGCGTCAGCTCCGCGACTTGAGCGCCTCGATGAGGGCCGGCAGGACCTTGTGCACGTCGCCCACGATGCCGAGGTCGGCGATCGAGAAGATCGGCGCGTCCTGGTCCTTGTTGATCGCGATGATGTGCTTCGAGCCCTTCATGCCGACCATGTGCTGGGTGGCCCCCGAGATGCCGCAGGCCAGGTAGACGGTCGGCTTCACGGTCTTGCCGGTCTGCCCCACCTGGTAGGAGTAGGGCACCCAGCCGGCGTCGACGATGGCCCGGCTGGCGCCGGCCGCGCCGCCGAGCAGCTTGGCCAGCTCCTCGATGAGCGCGTAGTGCTCGGCCGCACCGAGCCCGCGGCCACCCGACACCACGATGCTTGCCTCGTCCAGCTTGGGCCCGGACCGCTCCTCTGCGTGGCGGTCCTTCACCACTGCGCCGTTGGTCGCCCCGACCTCGGGCGCCGGTGCGGACACGACGTTCGCCGGGCCGCCGCCGGCTGGTTCGGCGGCAAAGGACTTGGCGCGGATGACGAAGATCTGCGGCCCCTCGCCGCTGAAGCGAGCGGTGACGATCATCGTGCCGCCGAAGAGGGGGTGCTGGCTGCTCACGGAATCGCCGTCGACCAGGTCCGTCACGTTGGTGAGCAACGGCCGGTCGAGCTTGACCGACAGGCGGCCCGCCACGTCGCGGCCGTCGTAGCTGGCCGGCACGAGCAGGATGTCGGGACGGTTGCCGCTCTGCACCAGCGCCGCGATGGCCCCCGAGACCGGCGCGCCCGGCAGCGCGGCTCCGATGTCGCCGACGTCGTAGACGGTGGTGGCGCCGTACTCGCCGAGCGCGGCCGCCACCGATGCCGTGTCCGGCCCCCAAGCCACGGCTTCGACGGTCCCGCCCAACTGGCGCGCCTCGGTCAAGAGCTCGAGGGTGGTGGAGGTCGGTCCGGCCGCCGCGTGCTCGGCCAAGACCCAGATCTTGTCGTGGGCCATCAGATGACCTTCAGCTCTTCTAAGAACGCGACGACCCGCTGCGCACCGTCGCCCTCGTCCACGACGATCTCGCCCGAGCCGCGGGACTCCGCGGCCGAGACGTCGGTGATCGCCTGTCGGGCGCCGACGGCACCCACCTCGGAGGCGTCGAGGCCGAGGTCCGACACGGCCAGCACGTCGACCGGCTTGGACTTGGCCGCCATGATCCCCTTGAACGACGGGTAGCGGGGCTCGACCACGCCGGCGGTCACCGTGACCAGGGCCGGCAGGGGGCTCTCGACCTCGTCGTAGCCGGCCTCGGTCTGGCGCTCCACCTTCACCGTCGATCCCTCGATCGCCACGCTCTTGGCGAAGGTGATGGAGGGCAGCCCGAGCAGCTCTGCCACCTGCACCGGGACCGTGCCTGTGTAGCCGTCGGTCGACTCGGTGGCGGCGATCACGAGGTCGGGCGAGACCCGCCTGATCGCCGCCGCCAGGACTTTGGCCGTGCCCAGCGCGTCGCTCCCCGCCAGCGCGTCGTCGCTGATGAGGATCGCCTTGGCCGCGCCCATGGCGAGGGCAGTGCGCAGGCCCGAGGTCTCCGCGTTGGGCGCCATGGAGACGAGCGTCACCTCGTCCCCCTCGCCCCCCGCTAGCTGGAGCGCCATCTCGACGCCATAGGAGTCGGAGTCGTCGAGAATCAGCTTGCCGGAACGGTCCAGCGTTTGGGTGTCCGGGCGCAACGAGGGTGGCGCCGCCGGGTCGGGGATCTGCTTCACACAGACAACGATGTTCATGATGGGCCAGTCTCGCCGACCGCGCCGGGGGCTCGCCATTCGTCCTGCGCCCCGGTGCCCCGGGCGCTGGCCAGCGCCTCGGGGAGGCGATCGGTGATCATCACGTCGACGCCCAGGCCGACCATCGCCCGCATGTCGGCCTCGGCGTTGACGGTCCACACGTTGAGCGCCAGCCCTGCGCCGTGCGCGTCGGCGACCAGGTCGGGGGACACGCCGGCCACGAAGGGGTGCAACGCCTGGTAGCCGCGCGCGACCGCCTCGGGGAGGCGGCGCCGGGGGTCGTCGGTGGGGGGCAGCAGCCAGCCGACGACGGCGCCGGTCTCGGCGGCGCGCACGGTGTCGATCGAGAACACGTCGAAGGAGGAGATGATCGTCCGCTCCAGCCAGCCCAGCTCTGCCACGGTGGTGACGACGGCCATGGCCAGCGTGCCCGCCTCGTCATAGGAACCCGGCACGTCGTGGTCGTTCTTGATCTCGACGTTCACGATCATCCCCTCACAGGCGCGCAGGGCGGCGTCGAGCAGGGGCACGTGGGGGGGCAGGTCGCGCACCGCGATCTCGCACACCGGTCCCACGCCCTCGATCACCGCGTCGTGATGGACGACCAGCCCCCCATCCGCGCTCTGGCGAACGTCGAGCTCGACGCCGTCGGCGCCCCGGCGGCGCGCCTCGCCGAAGGCCTCGAGGGTGTTCTCGACGAATCCGTCGGTGCAGCCGCGGTGCGCGAACACCGCGGTCATCGCACCGCCCTTTCGCGCTGCCTGCCCACCGACCCTCCTCCAGTCCGCGCCGGCGCCACCCACCGGTCAGGCACGGGGCGCCCGACCCCCGCAGACGGTAGCGCCGGCGTCCTGCCCCCGGCCGGACAACCCCAGGTCAGGGCGCTGTCAACCCCTTGTCAGCGTCTTCATCAACCGGTAACCTTCAAGGCAAACCAGTTGCATGCAGGCGCAAGGGCGGCGACCCGTATGTGAAATGGTTCACAATCTGTTCCGGGTGGAGGACCCTCGATGGCGCTGATGTGGAACCGTACGGTCGATTGGGACATGGACGATTGGCGCCGCGAGGCCGCCTGTCGGAATACGGCCCCCGACCTCTTCTTCCCGATCGGTACGACCGGGCCGGCCATCGAGCAAATCGAGGCCGCCAAGCGCGTCTGCCGTTCCTGTCCCGCGCAAGACCCCTGCTTGGACTTCGCGCTGGCCACCAACCAGGAGTCCGGGGTCTGGGGCGCCACCTCGGAGGAGGAGCGCCGCAAGCTGCGCAAGGCCTGGCTGGCCGCGCGGCGGCGAGCCGGCTGAGCCAACCTCTGCCCTAGCGCGAGGGCGCTAGGGGCACCTCGATCGACACCCGCGTCCCGCCGCCCGCGGCGCGCGGCACCCGGGCCATCTCGATCGATCCGCCGAGCTGGCTCACGACCAGGTCGCGCACGATCGAGAGGCCGAGGCTGGTCGTGCGCTCGATGTCGAACCACTTGGGCAGGCCGATCCCGTCGTCTCGGACCGTGACGCGCACGGTCGCCGGGTCGTGCTCCAGACCGACGGTGACGCGGCCGACGGTGCTCGCCTCCCCCTTGCGTCGTCTCTCCCCCCGGGACGAGGGCGCCCCCTTGTCGCCCGGCTTCGCCGAGCGCGAGCCCGGCAGCCGCAGCATCCGGCTCTCTGGTTCGAAGGCGTGCTCGATCGCGTTCTGCAGGACCTCGGCCATCGCGACCGCGAGGGGGGTGGCCACGTCGGCGTCCACCTCGCCCAGCTCGCCGGCCACCGTGATCTCGATCGGCCGCGCGGAGACGACCGAGTCCTTGGCCATCTGGACGATGGCGCCCACGATCTCGTCGAAGGGCACCTGGTCCCCCGGGTCGCGCGAGAGGATCTCGTGCACGATGGCGATGGAGCGCACCCGCCGCTCCGCCTCGAGCAGCGCCTGGCGTCCCGCCCCGGCGCGCCTCGCCTGGAGGTGCAGCAGGGACGAGATCGTCTGCAGGTTGTTCTTGACCCGGTGGTGGACCTCGCGGATGGCCGCGTCCTTGGAGAGCAGCAGCCGGTCCAGCCGTCGCACGTCGGTGACGTCGCGCAAGAGGACCATCGCCCCGGTGACCGACTTGCCGTCGAGGAGGGGGATGCAGTGCACCAGCACGCTCACGTTGGGCCGGCGCTCGACCTCTTCGACGATCGGGCTCCCGGTCGCGAGCGCCCGCTCCACCGCAACGTCCTCGACACCCAGGTCGGCGAAGCGGCGACCCTCGGGGGAGGAGAAGACCCCGAGCCGGTGGAAGGCGTTGATGGCGTTGGGGGACGCGAACACCACGCGCCCTTCGCCGTCGACCACGACCACGCCGTCCCCCACCCGCGGGGTCTCCTCGGTGCCGACGTCCTCCGCCGGGAACGGGAAGGCCGATCGGGTCACCATGGCGCAGAGCCGGCCGAACAGATCAAGGTAGGTGCGCTCGTAGTCGCTCTCCGGCGTCAGCTGGGGGGATTGGCAGATCCGCACGATGACGGCCAGCACCCGGTCACCGAAGCGGACCGGGATGTTCTCGACCGGGAGCACCGCCCCCGCGACGATGCGGTCGGCCACGCCGGACACGATCTGGCCGCTGTGCAGCGCCTCGCTGCACAGCGGCCAGTCCGGCGCCGCCACGGTCTGGCCGACGAAGTCCTCGCCGACGAGGGTCGGACGGTTGTTCGGGCGTATCTGTCCGAGGACCACCAGATGCGGCGCGGTCCCGGCCGGCGCACCGGTCGTCGGGACGAGGAGGAGCAGGTCCGAGAAGGACAGGTCGGCGAGCAACGACCAGGAGCCGAGCAGCCGCTGGAGGTGGCCGAGCTCGGCCGGCTCGAGCGAGGTGTGGTACTGCGCGAGTTCGGCGGGCGTGGGCATGTCAGCGCTCGGGCCCGCCGGTCGCCGCGCCGAGGGGGACCGAGCGAGGAACCCGGGCCGAGTAGGCGCGCAGCTGGTCCACCCCCACGGCTTGGAGGAGGGCCCGCAGGTCGGCCGAGCGGTCGGCCACCTGCTCGAGGCGGTGCGCGTCAGAGGCGGTCGTGAACCCGACCCCGCGCGCGGCCAACCGCTCGAGCAGCGGTCGCGCCGGATACTGCTCGGCGCAGGGCTTGCGCCAGCCGGCCGACGAGACCTCGGCCGCCATCCCGGTCGAGGCCGCCGCCTCGGCGATCCGGTCCCACCACTCGGCCGGCTGGGCCGGCCAGTGGGCGGCCGCCTTCACGAGGTCGGGGTGGGCCAGCACATCACAGGTGCCGGTGGCGGCCAGCTCCTCGATGGCCAGCGTGTAGTCCCCCCAGGCGGCGTCGACGTCGCGCACCGACCACTCGGCCATGTGGGTGGGGTCGGCCACGTCGTCGAACCGCCACGCCCCCACCCAGTGCACCGAGCCCAAGAGGACGTCGAACGGGTAGCCGGACAGCAGCGCCCCGACCTGGTCCATGCGGCCGCGGTAGTGGTCCACCTCGAGCCCGACCACGACCGGGAGGCCGGACGCCTTGGCGGCCAGCGCCAGTTCCACGTAGGCGTCGAGGTCGCTCCGCGCGTGGTGCTCCCAGTAGGCGGCCATCGACCGGCGGAGCGCCGGGGACGGGTCGTCGGCGAACAACCCGTCGACGAGGGCCTCGGACTGCGTGAACCGGAACAGGTGCTCGGTCAGCGCCACCTCGACCACCCCGGCCGCGGCCGCGCGCTCGCAGTACTGGGCGATCTGATCGAGGTGGAGCGCGACGTCACGTTGCTCGTGCGGCCAGAGATGGAGGTGATAGTCGAGCACGCGACGCCCTCAGGCGTCCGACCTGCGGATCAGTGTCACCCCGTCCCGGATCGTGGTGAGCGAACAGATGACGCGCGGGTCCGCCACCAGCTTGTCGTTGAAGGCGCGCAGTGCGGCGCCGGCCGAGCCGGCCGGCGCGTCGCGGAGCACCGAGCCGCCGAACAGCGTGTTGTCGCAGGCGATCAGCCCGGTCGGCGCCAGCTTGGGCAGGACCGCCTCGAAGTAGGCGTCGTAACCCTCCTTGTCGGCGTCGATGAAGACGAGGTCGAAGGGTCCGGGCAGCGATGCGATGGTCTCGAGCGCCGGACCCACCACCAGCTGGATCCGGTCCGCATGCGGACTGGCCGCGATGTTGGTCCGGGCGGTGGCCGCGTGGGTCGGGTCGAGCTCGCAGGTGGTAATCCTCCCGCCGGGCGGCAAGCCCGCCGCCATCGAGATCGCCGAGTAGCCGGTGAACGTCCCGATCTCGAGGACGTGCCGGGCGCCGGTGGCGAAGACGAGCAGCTCCAAGAAGCGGCCCTCCTGGGTACCCACCATCATCCCCCAGGCCGGAAAGTCGCGGCGGGTGGCCGCCTCGACCGCCGTCAGGTACGCCGGTTGCGGCGTCGAATGCGCCTCGGCGTAGGCGACGGCGGCGGGGTCGATCAGCTCGGGCATCCGCTCATCGTACGACGAGCGTGAAGACCGTTCGGCCGCCTGCTCAGCCCCAGAGGGCCCGGCCGAGGCGCAGCAGGCCGGCCATGTCTCCGATGTCGGTGTCGAACGCCGGTGCGCTGGCCACCACGTCAGGGGACGCCGTCACGTCGGCCAGTTGCTCCGCCTCGCGGCGCGCCACCACGCGCAGGTTGAGGAAGCTCTGGGCGATCTCCTCCAGCAGGCGCTCGGTCATGGCCGGATCGGTGGGCAGCTGGGCCGCGATCTGCCCGGCGTGCTCGCTCAGCGCGCGCGCCACGTCGGCCGCCTCGGCGTCCCGCAGGTAGTCGGGCAGCACCTTGTTGAAGACCAGCGCACCCAGGTGCAGCCGCCGCTCGGCCAGCGCACCGGCCAACAGCTCGGCCTCGTGCAGCGGGGCCGCTTCGAGGGTCGAGACCACCACAAAGGTGGTTCGCCGGTCCTCGAGCAGGTGACTCACGGACTCGGCCCGCGCGACGAACCCCTGGTGCAGCGAGTTGAACAAGATGAAGAACTCGGCGATGTCGGACAGGAACTGGGTGCCGAGGAGCCGGTCGGCCACCTGGTAGAAGGGCTTGGAGGCGATGTTCATCACCCGCGAGCGGTAGGGGACGATGAGCCAGCGGAGCAGCCGGCTGGAGAAGAAGTCGGCCATTCGCTTCGGGGCATCGAGGAAGTCGAGCGCATGGCGCGACGGCGGGGTGTCGACGACGATCAGGTCATAGGTGCCCTCGGCGTGGATCTCGTAGAGCCGCTCCATGGCGATGTAGTCGTGGCTCTGGACGAACCGGCCCGAGATGTTGCGATACAGGGGGTTCTGCAGGATCTGCTGGCGAGTCCGCGCGTCGGGGGAATGGAGCCGGATGAGGGCATCCCAGCTCTCCTTCGTGTCGAGCATGGCCGCCCACAGCTCGCCGCGCGGCGTCACCCCGGCCTCGCGAAACAGCTCGTCAGGGATCCGACGCTCGGCATTGCCGAGACCCTTCACGCCGAGCGCGTCGGCCAGCCGGCGGGCCGGATCGACGGTCAGCACGAGGACGCGACCTTCCTGATGCACCGCCGCCATGGCGCCGGTCGCCGCCGCGGTGGTGGTCTTTCCGACGCCGCCCGGGCCGCAGACGATGGCGATCTCGCGGGCGGCCAGCAACGCATCCAGCGACCCCTCACGGCCCGGCGTTCGATCGTCGCGTGCGATGACCGGCATCAGAAACCGAGCTCGTCGGAGAGGGCGCTCGCCACCTGCCGGGTCGTGCGCAGGCCCGGGAAGCGGGTGAACAGATAGGGCAACAGCAGCAGCGGAACGGCTGGGTCGAGGCCGCTCCGCAGCGCGTCGAGGTAGACGGCCTTGGCCCGCCGGAGGCTCACAGCGAGACGCGCTCCCTCGAGGATCGGCCTCGCGTCCCCACCGGCGGCGGCCGACAACTGGGCCGTGAGCTCGGGCTCGCAGAGCCGGTCGAAGACCGCCTCCTCCCGGCGTCCGAAGAGCTCGGGCAAGACGCGATTGACGATGACGGCGGAGAGGGTGACCGACGTTTCGCTGGCCAGGCGACCGGTCAGCTCGAGGGTCTCGGCGACCGGCATCTCCTCGGGCGTGGTCACGGCGACCACCCCCGTGCGCTGGGGATCACTCAGGATGTCGAGGATCCAGTCCGTCTGCGACCGGATGAGCCCGACCTTCACCAGGTCGTTGATGGCCTGCGGCGCGGCCAGGAGGCTGACCACGTGTCCGGTCGCCGGGGCGTCGACCACGACCAGGTCGTAGTGGCCCTCGCGCACCTCGAAGCAGAACTTGCCGGTGGTCAAGATCTCGCGCACACCCGGCGCGGCCGTGGCGACGAAGTCGAACGCCTTGGCCAACGGGCCGATCCGCCCGACCAGGGGGACCCGCAGGCTGAGTTTCAGGTACTCGCGCAGGGACGCCTCGGTGTCCATGGACATGGCGAACAGCCCGGGCGCCACCTCTCGCGGCGTGAACCCGGTCGGCGCCACCTCGAAGAGCGCCGACAGGGCGCCGGTCGGGTCGACCTCGCACACGAGGACGCGCTTCGCGCGTTGCGCGGCGAGGAGCGCCAACGCGCCGGCGACGGTGGTCTTGCCGACCCCCCCCTTGCCGGTGACGAAGACCAGGCGCAGGTCGAGCAGGGCCGGCCCGGCGCGGCGCGGCGCGGCGCCCGATCCCTGCCGCCCCTCGGGGCCCGCCATCAACGTCGGGTGGGTGGGCGCCTCAGGGGGCGCCGAAGCCCACGCGGCGCTCGTTCGCCGGTGCCCCCACCTCGACGTAGGCCACCTGGGCCACCGGGATCGCCACCCGCCGGCCGCGGCGGTCGGTCAGCCAGAGGACGCCGTCGTGGCGTCCGAGCGCTGCCTCGACGTCCTTCAGGATCGCTTCGTGGTCGGCCTCCTCGGCCAGCTCGATCTCGAGCTCCTTGGCCGTGTGAATGATCCCGATTCGTACCTCCACCTGGGGTGGCTCCTCTCCAAGACCGCGGGTGGCGACCACCTCGTGTGCGGCCGGTTCGACCCGAACGATACTGCCCTCGGGCACACTGGGGGCATGGCCCGAACCGCCGCCACCCCACCGACCGACCGAGGCCGCCGCTGGGCCTCGACCATGGCCGGGTTCCCCGAGCCGGCGCCGGCCGGGTACCCGCCGGCGGACGAGGCCCGAGCCTCGGGGCTTCGCCTGGCCCACGCCGACTCGAGTGCGATCGTCGGTCCCGCCCCGGAGCCCGACAGCGCACCGCCGCCCCACCTGCCGGTCGGACTGGATCGGCAGGGACGCGAGACGGCCCAGGATGTGGCCTTGGCGTCGGGGGCGACCCGGGCGCGCGGGGCGGGCGACCGAGCCCGGCCCGAGGAGCCGGACCCCTGGCGGACCTGCTTCGAGCGGGACCGGGACCGGGTCCTGCACGCGGCGGCGTTCCGCCGGCTGGCCGGCAAGACCCAGGTCTTCGTCTTCCCCGAGGACCACCTCCGCACGCGCCTCACCCATGCCCTGGAGGTGGCCCAGGTGGCGACCAGCGTGGCCCGCGCCTGCCGGCTCAACGTGGAGCTGACCGAGGCCATCGCACTCGGCCACGACTGCGGGCACGGACCGGGCGGCCACGCCAGCGAGGACGCACTCGACCCCTACCTCCCCGGCGGGTTCGACCATGCGCCATGGGGGGCCGAGGTGTCGCTGGCCTCGCTCAACCTCTGCCGCGCCACCCTGGACGGCATCGCCAACCACAGCTGGTCACGCCCCGCCCCCCGCACCCCCGAGGGCGAGGTCGTGAGTTGGGCCGACCGCATCGCCTACGTCTGCCATGACTGGGAGGACGCCGTCCGGACGGGCATCGTCGCCCCCGGGCTGCTCCCCCCGGCCGTGCGATCCCGTTGCGGCGAACGCCGGGGCGCGCAGCTGGGCGCGTTCATCGACGCGCTGACCTCTACGACCCTGCGGTCCGGACGGGTCGCCATGGACGAGGAGATGGCCACCGTCCTCGGCGATTTCCGGGCCTGCAACTACGAACACATCTACCTGCGGGAAGCCTCGGTGGCGCAGGCGAACGCCGTGGTGGCGGTGCTGCGCGCGCTGGTCGAGCACTACTGCGACCGTCCCAACGCGATCCCCGCCGTGCGCGAAGCCGGGGGGTTGAGCGCCGGGGAGCCGGCCGCGGTGCACGCCGCCGTCGCCTACGTCGCCGGCATGACGGACCGCTTCGCCTGCCGCCAGGCCGTCGCCCTGCTCGGTTGGGACCCCGACAAGCTGCCCCAGGGGATCGACGCCTGACGGCACGTCGCCGGGCGCCCGGCTCGGATCGCTACCAGTTGGCGATGATCGACTGCTCCATGGTGGCGGGCGGCTCGATCCCGCCATCGGTCATCCAGGCCAGCCGGTCCCGCATACCGGCTTCCGCCGCGTCCGGATGGGTGAGGATGTAGAAGCGCTCGCTCACGATGGCGTCGTGGACCGCGTCGGCGACCTGGTCGGGCAGGATGCCGAAGGCGAGCGGGTTCCCGGTGATCGGTGGCTCCACCATGCCGTGCGCCGCCCGGGCGGCACCGACCGTGGCGGGCATGTTGCGGTGGGACTCGAAGATGCGGGTCTGCACGAAGCCGGGGCACAAGACCGACACCCGGACGGCCGAGCCCGACGCGACGAGCTCGCTCTGGATGGACTCGCTCAGGCCGACGACCGCGAACTTGCTGGTGCAGTACGAGCCGAGCGCGCCGACGCCCCGGATCCCGGCGACCGACCCCGTGTTCACCACGTGGCCCTCGTTCTGCTCGCGCAGCAGCGGCACGAACACGTGGCAGCCGTGCACCACGCCCCAGAGGTTGACCCCGATCAACCAGCGCCACTCCTCGATCGTGATGTCGATGGCCGAGCCGGCCGCCACCCCGGCGTTGTTGCACACGATGTGTACGGCGCCGAATTCGCTGAGCGCCTTCTCCGCCAACTCCTTCACCGAGTCGATCTCGGAAACGTCGGTCGGCACGCCGATCACCTGGGCCCCACCGTCGGTGAGCGTGGCGGTGGTGGCGGCCAGCACCGGCTCCTCGATGTCGGCCAGCACAAGCCGGACCCCCTCGGCGGCCAACCGCTCGGCGACCGCCCGGCCGATGCCGGCCGCCCCGCCGGTGATGACTGCGACCTTGTCGCGGAGTTCCTTCACCACCCACGCTCCCTCATCGAAGGGTGAGCTCTTGACGGTAGACGCGGGCCGGTCCGAGCGCCACGAGGCGCTCGGCGAGGGCGATGAAGGCCCGCGCCGCCTCCCCGTCGACGTCGGTCACGACGATCGGTTGCCCCGAGTCGCCCCCCTCGCGCAGCGCGGGGACGAGCGGCACCCGGCCGAGCAGCGGCACCCCGAGCTCGCCGGCCAACGTCTCGCCGCCGCCGCGCCCGAAGAGCTCGTAGCGCTGACCGTCGTCCCCGGTGAACCAGCTCATGTTCTCGATGACGCCGCGCACCGACAGCTTCAGCTTGCGGGCGGCGAAGGCGGACCGCTGGGCGACCGTGTGGGCCGCCGCCTGCGGCGTCGTCACGACCACGATCTCGGCGCGGGGCATGACCTGGGCCAGAGACAGGGTCACGTCGCCGGTGCCCGGCGGCATGTCGACGAGGAGGAAGTCCGGCTCGCCCCAGTAGGCGTCCCCCAGGAACTGCTCGATCGCCTTGTGCAGCATCGGGCCCCGCCAGATGACGGGTTGATCCTCGGGGACGAAGAACCCCATGGAGAGGCAGCGCACGCCGTGGGCCCGGGTCGGCACGACCGTGTCGCCGATGATCACGGGGTCCTCCTCGCACCCGAGCATCCGGGGGATGGAGAACCCGTAGACGTCGGCGTCCAAGATGGCGACCCGGTGCCCCGAACGCGCCAGTGCGAGGGCCAGGTTGACCGTGACCGACGACTTGCCCACCCCTCCCTTGCCCGACGAGATGCCCACCACCCGGGTGCTCGAGCCGGCCTGCAAGAAGCGCGGCACCGGCGCCTCGGCGTGGGAGTGCCCGTGTCCGTCCGCGGCCTCCGACGCCGGGGCCGCCGGCTGGCCGCCCATCTCGGCGCGGAGGCGGTGCCGGAGCGCGAGCCGCTCGTCGTCGGTCATGACCGACACCTCCACCGCGATCTCTTCCGCTCCCGGGGCGACGGCCAGCACCGCGCGCACGCGGGCCACCAGCTCCTCCAGGCCGGGCCAGTCGGCCAGCGGCACGGCCAGCTCGACCGTGGCCCGGCGGCGGCGCGCGTCGACCCCGCGCACCATCCCGAGCTCGCCCAGCGGCAGGTCGAGCTCGGGATCGATGACCTGGGCGGCCAGCTGCTCCAGCCCCGATCGGTCCGGTGCCATGTGCCTGCGTTGCCTTTCTGGCCAGGGCGCCGGCGCCTCTCGGGCGAGCGGGCGACCTCGGTCCCTGGCGGGACCCCCCGGGTAGACTACCGATCGTGCGTTCGGGTCCCATTCCCGCGACCCACGACGTCGATGCCGCCGCCGGGGCCGGGGACGACGGTCGGTTCACCGCGGTGGTAGAGGCGGTCACGCGGGCCTTCGGCGACCCCACCCGTCGCGACATCTTCCTGCACATCCGCGCGCACCCCGAGTCGAGCGCAGCCGACGTGGCGGCGGCCTTCTCGCTCCACCCCAACGTCGCCCGCCACCACCTGGCGCGGCTCGTCGACGGCGGGTACCTGCAGGTCGTCCTCGGCCCGCGCCGGGGCGCCGGGCGGCCGTCCCAGCGCTACTCCCCGGTCGACCTCGACCCGGTCCTCGACCTGCTCGGCCGGCGCGACGACCTGCTCGTCCTGCTCCTGCGCCGGGCCCTCGAGCTGCTCGGCCCCGAGGAGGCCGAGCGAATGGGAGCCCAGGTGGGCGAGGAGTACGGGCGGGCGCTGGCGGCGCGCATGTCCCCAGACGAGGGGCAGCGCTCGGTCCGCGCGGCGATGCACGCCATTGCCGCCACGCTGACCGCGCACGGCTTCGCCGCGCACGCAGAGGACCACGGCGCCACCACGGCGGTCGTGGCCGAGCAGTGCCCCTTCGGCGACGGCGCCACCACGCCGCCCGTCTTGTGCGCGGTCGACCGGGGCATGGTGCACGGCCTGCTGGCCGGGCTATGCGGCGAGACGACCGAACGCGCCAGGCCGGTCGTGCTCTCCTCGCGCGCGCGCGGTGACGACACCTGCGCGGCGCTGGCCTGACGCCACCCGGTGGCCCGCCACTACCTCGACAACGCCTCCACCGTCCCGCTCCGCCCAGAGGCCGTCATCGCGCTGCGCGACTGGCTGGAGGTCGGTGCAGCCGACCCCGGCCGGCTGCACCAGGAGGGCCGTGTCGTGCGGATCGGCATCGAGACGGCCCGCGAGCAGGTGGCCGACCTGCTGGGCGCGCAGCCACGCCAGGTGGTGTTCACCGCCAGCGGCACCGAGGCGATCAATGCCGCCGTGTGGGGCGCCACCCGGGCGCGGCCGGGCGCCGTCGTGCTCTGTGCGGCGGTGGAGCACTCCGCCGTGCGCGACGCGTCGGCGCGGGCGGCGCCGAACGAGACACTGCCGGTCGACGGCCGCGGTCGCATCGAGCTCGACGGGCTGGACGCGGCCCTGGCGCGCCACGCGTCGTCGCGGCCGGCCCTGGTGCATTGCCAGTGGGCCAACCATGAGGTGGGGACGGTCCAGCCGGTGCGCGAGGTGGTGGTGCGTTGCCGGGAGGCGGGCGTACCCGTGCACGTCGACGCCGCCAGCGCGTGCGGCCACCTCCCGACGGACCTCGAGGAGCTGGGCGCCGACCTCGTGTCGGTGAGCGCGCACAAGCTGGGTGGCCCGGCCGGCGTGGGCGCACTCTGGATCCGCCCGGGACTGCGCATCGAGCCGCTCCTGGTGGGCGGCCAGCAGGAGCGGGCGCGGCGGGCGGGGTTCGAGAACGCCGCCGCCATCGTCTCCTTCGGGGCGGCGGCGGCGGCCCTGTCCGCCGACCACGGCGCCCGGCTGGCGGCCGAGGCTCTGGCCGACCGGCGGCTGGTCGGCGACCTGCTGGCCGCCGCCACCGCCGTCGACGGCGTGGCCTTGGTCGGAGACCCCGACCCCGATGGCCGGGTGCCCCACATCGTGTGCCTCGGGGTGGCCGGCGTCGAGGCGGAGCCGGTGGTCATCGGCCTCGACAAGGCGGGCATCGCCGTGCACTCGGGATCGGCCTGCTCGTCCGAGTCGCTCGAGCCGTCCCCGGTGCTGGTGGCGATGGGCGTCGACGCCAGCCGCTCGCTCCGCCTGTCGGTCGGGTGGGCCAACACCGACGCCGACGTGGCGGCCTTCGGGCGCGCCTTCCAAGAGGTGGTGGAGGGGCTGCGGTCGCTGCGGGCCTGAACTAGCCGGCGGTCGCCGGGACCTGCACCGGCACCGGCAGACCGGCCGCGCCGTAGGCGGCGCGGATGAACACCGCCCCTCGTTCGATCCACTTGGCCGGCGGGTGCTCCGCCAGGAAGGCCCGGTACTGCGCGATGGCGTCCGCCGGGTCGTGGTTCCCCTCGAAGTCGATCGTGCCGAGATAGAGGTGGGCGGCGTAGTCGTCGGGCGCCACCACGAGCGACTGCTTGACGAGCGTCGTGCCCTCCACCCGCAGCGACCGATCGCCGGTGGTCATGCCGTCCTGCCACTCGAGCCAGCCCGACTCGCGCAGCGCCAGGGCCTGGCGCGGGTCCTCTGCGAGCACACGGGAGTAGATGACCAGCGCCTCCGCGATGGCCGAGGCCGACCCCTGGCCCTCGAGCGCCGTCGCCTGCGCCAGCTGCGTCTCGATCTGCTGGTGCTGGTTGACCTTGATGCTGCCGGTGATGGGCTGCCCCGGTGCCCGCGGCGCGGCCAGGTCGAGGGCGAGGAGCGTCGTGCCCGCGGCGATGGCCACCACGCCGACGACGGCCAGCCAGCGGCCGCGCCGACGGGGCCTGGCCGCCGCCGCCTCGGTCGGTTCCTCGGCGTCGAGGACCGCGAGGGCGGCCTCGACGGCACCGAGCCGCGTCGCGTCGCGGCGGCACAGCGCGTCGTAGTCCGCGCGCCCGAGATCGCCCGCCTCGAGCTCGCGTCTGGCATCGTCGAGGGACCGGCGCAGGAACTCGCGCTCGTCTTCTAGGTGCCAGCGGTCGGCCGAGAGCACGAACGTCACCTCGGCGCCCTCGGTGGGTGACTCGTCGGGCGGCGCCGGGGGCGCGAGCCCGGTCACGCCGGCGCGCCGAGGCGGGCGAACGCGCGCTGGCGGCGCCAGAACAAGACGGCGACCGCGCAGAGCGCGGCCGCGCCGGCCAGCGCCGGGAGCAGCCAGACCAGGCCCACCAGGCCGCTCGTGCCCGGCCGGAGCAGGATCGTCGGCCCGTAGCGGGCGACGAAGGAACGCTCGATCTGGGCGTCACTGCGACCGGCCGCGACCATTGCCCGCACCTGCTGGCGCGCGGCGATGGCGGCCGACGACGACGACTGCGCCACCGAGATGTCCTCGCAGCTCGGGCACCGGATCACCGATTCGATGGCGGCGACCCGGGTCGCGGCCGACGGCGGCGACGTGCGGAACAGACCACCGCCGATGGCGAGCGCGACCGCCGCCACGACGGCCAGCGACACGGGCCCGACGAGGCGGCGCCACCGGGGACGGCCCGGGCCGCCCGGAGCCCGCGGAGACTCAGCCATCGCGCGCACCGGCCAGCATCGCCTGCAGCTGGGCGAGGCGAACCGGACCCGCGTAGGCGGTCACGACCTTCCCGGCCGGGTCGATGAGGAAGGTCATGGGCGGCGAGCCGACGCCGTAGGCGTTGGCGATGGCGCCGCCGTGGTCGGGCAGGGCGGGCCAGGTGATCCCCCACTGGGCGACGAAGTTGGCCCCCGCCGACGCCGAGTCGTCGACGTCGACGCTGAGCAGGGCCGCCCCGTGGGGCACCCGGTGCTGCTCGAAGTTGAAGGCGATGAGGGACGGCTCCTCGACCTGGCAGGGCGGGCACCAGCTGGCGAAGAAGTTGACGAACACGTAGCGGCCGCGCAGCGACGCCAGGGAGACGGGGCTGCCGGAGAACGTCGTGGTCGAGATGGCCGGCGCCGGACCGCCGTCGAGCGGGCTCTGCACGGCGGTGGCCTGCACGGTCGGGCGGGTGGCGAGGACGACCGACACCACGACCAGGACGACCAGGAGGCCGCCGGTCACCCAGCGGGCGGTGTGCCGGCGCCTGGTCGGCGCGGTGGTGCTCACCGGTTCGCCGTCCCGGCGCCCACGCTCGGACGGGCCTCGTCCGCCGACGCCTCCTCGAGCGGCGGGTCGGCCGGGCCGGCCCCGAGCGCCGCCTCTCCCGCGCGACCCGAGACCGGGTCGGTGGCCCGACGGCGCCGTCCCGGGAACACGGCCAGGAGGCCGCCCACCCCGATGATGAGTCCGCCGGCCCACATCCAGTCGATGAGGGGCTCCACGGTCACGCCGAGCCCGATCGATCCGGAGGCCAGGTTGGTGATGACCTGGGCGCCGGTGGCGCCCCCGGACCCGCCGAGCGCGTCGAAGGTGAGGTAGACGTCGCCGGTGAACCCCGAGTCGATGGCCGGCGTGCCGACGACCTGGGAGTTGGTGCCCGCGAACTGGGTGACGGCCGGCCGGAAGACCCCCCCGTGGTCCACTTGGATCAGCGCTTGGGTCGCCCGCCGCGAGGCGGACGTCACCGTGGCCAGCCGCTCGAACCGCAAGGTGTGCCCGTCGAAAGTCCGCGTCTGCCCGGGCGAGAGCGCCAGCTCGCCGCGCTGGGTGTAGGAGGTGGCGGCCGTGATGCCGATGGCGAGCACGACGACGCCGAGGTGGACCACCATGCCGCCGTTGGCGCGCGTGCGGAAGCTGGCCAGGGTGCCTTGGCCGGCGCGGCGCCCGGCCCGCACCGACAGCGCGATGGAGCGCACGGCGGACGAGGCGGCGAACGTGCCCAGCCCGAACGCCAGCAGCGGCGCGACCCCACGCAGCCCGGCGGCGACGCAGCCGACGATGACGAGAACCCCGGCCCAGGCCGGCACCGCGACCCGGTGCCACAGCACGCCCGCGTCGATCTTGCGCCACGACAGCGCGGGGGCGAGCGCCATCAGCACCAAAAGGCCCAGCCCGACCGGGACCGCCACGGTGTTGAAGTAGGGCGCGCCCACCGTGACCGCCTGGTGCTTCAGCGCCTGGTACAGGAGGGGGAACAGCGTGCCGAGCAGCACGACGAAGGCGAAGCCGACGAAGAGCAGGTTGTTGAGCAAGAACGCGCCCTCCCGGCCGAGCGGCGCATCGATCCCCCCCGGGGCGCGCAGGCGGTCACCGCGCCACGCGATGAGTCCGAAGCCGACGGCGACGGTGAGCAGGAAGAAGCCGATGAGCAGGGGGCCGAGGGTGGATTCGCTGAAGGCGTGCACCGACTGAATGACGCCCGAGCGCGTGAGGAAGGTGGCGAGGATGGTCAGCGCGAAGGTGGCGACCGAGAGCGACAGGTTCCAGACGCGCAGGAGGCCGCGGCGCTCCTGGACCAGGACCGAGTGCAGGTAGGCCGTCCCGCACAGCCAGGGCAACAGGGCGGCGTTCTCGACCGGGTCCCAGCCCCAGAACCCGCCCCAGCCGAGCACCTGGTAGGACCACCAGGCGCCGAGGACGATGCCGACCGAGAGCAGCGTCCAGGCGGCGAGCGTCCAGCGCCGCGTCTCGATCTGCCAGCGCTCCCCCACCCGACCGGTGGCCAGCATGCCGACGGCGAAGGCGAAGGGCACCGTGAAGCCGACGAAGCCGAGGTAGAGCAGGGGCGGGTGGATCGCCACCAGCGGGTTGTCCTGCAGGAGGGCGTTGGGTCCGGCGCCCTGCGCGGGGGCCTGGCCGACCACGTGGACGAACGGGTTGGCCGGGCCCAGCATGAGCCCGATGAAGAAGGCGGACACGCAGAAGAGGACGAGGGTGGCCCAGGCGACGACCGGGTCGCGGCTCGCGCGGTAGCGCCACACCAGCAGGCCGGTGAAGGCCGACAGCGCAAGGCCCCACAGCAGGATCGACCCGGCCAGGGCCGACCACAGCCCGGTGATCGAGTAGAGGAGCGGGGTGGCGCGGCTGTTGTTGTCGGCCACGAAGGCGATCGAGAAGTCGTGGGTGACGAGCGCGTGCTCCATCGCCGCCACCGCGATGCCCATGCCGAGCACGACGAGCGGCGCCAGGAGCCGGCCGTCGAGGCGCGGGTCGGTCGCCCGGCCCCGGGCCCGGCGCACGAGCGACACGGAGAGCAGCAGGGCGCCCGACACGGCCGCGGCGAACCCCAGCCACACCCCGACTTGGCCCAGGAGGGCGTTCACGGCGCCCGGACCGGACCTTCAGCGAACCGTGCCGTTGGGGGCGCGGACCCGACCGGGGTGGGCGGCGATGTAGTTGGCGCTGTGCTTCACCATGATCTGGTCCGACACGAACAGGCGCGAGGACGCGCTGGCGAAGTGGCCGACCACCACCACCGGGATGTTGGCCTGGAACAACCCCGGTGGCGACCCCGTGTTGTGCACCACCACGCGCTCGGAGCCTTGGCCGACCACGAAGTCGGTGCCGAGGCGGGTGGGCCGGATGCTCCCGCGCACGACCACGCCCTCCAGGCGCAGCGTGGTCGTGCCGAGCGACGACTTCTGCGCCAGCGCCTGATGGACCGTGTCGAAGTAGTCGAGCGCGTTGCCCAACCCCTCGACCAGCAGGAAGACCAGCGCACCGGCCAGCACGACGGCCGCGACGGCCAGGCGCAGGCGGGGGCGCCGGCGCCGCACCGCCCGCGGGTCGACGTCACTGGCCGGCGCCGCGGCGTCGACGACGGTCACCGCGCGTCGCGATCGACGCGGCCCGCGGTCCTCTCGAGTCGTCGGCGGCGCACGACCAGGCTGACCGAGTAGGAGAACAGGACGCTCAAGGCGACGACGTAGCCGGCGTCGACGTACTTCACGTCGGCCGTCCGCTCGGCACGGGCACCGACGGGGCGTCGGCCGGCGGCGGTGAGTCGTCCTCCGCCCAGCGCTCGGCGAGGGTCACCTCCAGCGCCTCCTCGCCCACCCGATCCGAGAGGACCTCGATGCGGTAGCGGAGGGCGACCATCCAGACGAAGAGGAGCGTCATCGCCACGAAGCCGAGGAGGAGCGTCCAGGCCATCGAGCCGTGGATGGTGGGGGAAAGGTTGGCGTTGAGCACCGTCGCCCCCTGGTGGAGGGTCTGCCACCACACGACCGAGAAGTGCACGATCGGGACGTCGACGAACGCCACCAGGGCGGCCACGGCGCAGCGCTTGGCCCGGACCTCGGGGTCGGCCGGGACCCGGCGGAGCGCCAGGTAGCCGAGGAACAAGACGAGGAGGAGCGCGGTCGAGGTGAGGCGGGCGTCCCAGGTCCACCACACCCCCCACGTCGGCCGGCCCCACAGGGTGCCGGTGGCGAGCGTGAGGGCGGTGAACACGACGCCGACCTCGACCGAGGCGGCGGCCAGCCGGTCCCAGAACAGCGACCGGGTGCGCTTCCAGAGGTACAGGAGGCTCGAGAGCGCGGCCAGCCCGAAGGCCAGGTAGAGCGAGACCCAGGCGACGGGGGGGTGGAGGTAGACGAGGCGCACCAGGTTGCCCTGCGTCCGGTCCGGCGGCGTGACCCATAGGCCGAGCCACACCGTGGCGGCCACGGAGACCAGCGCGCCGGCGCCCACGATGGCGAGGACGCGCGGGGACCAGCCGGCGCCGGCGGGCCGGCTCACCCGGTCTCCAGGAGTGGCCCGTAGAGCAGGATCCCGACCACCAGGTAGGCGGCGGCGAACGGCCCGAGCACGCGCAACCAGCCGGTGCCCGCGGCGACGCTGCCGTGCTGGAGGGCGCCGGCCCACGCCCGCGATGCCGCCAGGAGGACCGGGGCCAAGACGGGGAGCACGAGGAGGGGCAGGAGCGTCTCGCGCACGCGCAGCCCCGCCGACAGCGCGCCGTAGAGGACGCCCGCCGACGCCAACCCGACCGTGGCCAGGACGGAGGCCACGACGGCCAGCCACGGGGTCTCGACGTGCACCCCGAAGAGCACCGTCATCCCCGCCCACACCACCACCTGGAGGACGGCCAGCTCGAGCGCGACGGCCGCCACCTTGCCCAGGAACACGCCGGCCGGGTCGATACCCGACAGGCGGAGCGCGTCGCGCGTCCCCTCCCCCGACTCGATGGCGAAGCTGCGCTGGACGGCCAGCACCGTCGAGAAGAGCACCGCCAGCCAGAACAGCCCGGGGGCCGCCGCGGCCAACGCGGCGCGCCCGGGGCCGAGGGCGAACGCGTACAGGAAGAGCGAGAGCACCGCCACCGGCAGCACCTGCCAGAGGGCGATACGCGAGCGGAGCTCGATGCGCAGATCCTTGGCGGCCACCAGCCGGGCGTCACGCCACATGGGTTCCTCCGTCGGGCACGGCCGCCAGCTTGGCCCGACGCCCGCCCGGCCGGACGTCGCGCACGCGGCCGCCGGCCAGCGTCACCACCCGGTCGGCGATGCCGGTCGCCAGGGCCTGCTCGTGGGTGGTGAAGACGACCGTGGCGCCGCCCCGCACCGCCTCGTCGAGCACCGCGTCGACGACCCGGCGGGTCGCGGCGTCGAGCCCGGCGTGGGGCTCGTCGAGCAGCCACAGCTCCGGGGCCCGCGCCAGCACCGCAGCCAGCGCCACCCGGCGGCGCTGGCCGGCCGAGAGGCGCCCGGCGTCGACCTTGGCCAAGCGCCCGGTGATGCCCAGCCGCTCGAGGGCGGCCTGCGCCAGGTGGACCGGCGCGCCGGCCGCGCGGACCGCGAAGCGGACGTTCTCGGTGGCGTTCAGGTCGTCGTAGAGGCCGGCCGCGTGTCCGAGCACACCCACCCGGCGCCGCACCGCGGCCGGGTCCGCCCGCAGGTCCTGGCCGAGCACCTCGATCGTTCCCGAGTGCACCGCCAGGAGCCCGGCGCAGGCCCGCAAGAGGCTGGTCTTGCCCGCGCCGTTGGAGCCCTCGACCGCCACGACCTCCCCGGTCGCCACGGTGAGGTCGACGCCCGAGAGGGCGGGGAACCGACCGGCGAGAGCCACGGCGGCACGGAGGCGAGCTGCGACATCCATGGGGGTCCCTGCCATGCTACGAGGGCAACCTCGGCAGGGGCCAAGCCGCCGGGCGGCTCAGCTGGTCGTCAGTCGGCCGAGCCCGATATGGCGCATGACCTGCTGCATCTCGCCGGCCAGCCAGCCCAGCTGGTTGGTGAGGAGGAGGATCCCGAAGGCGACCAGCACCAGCGCGCCGACCAGGTGCACGACGGCCAGGCGTCGGCGCATCCGGGCGAACAGTCCCGTGAGTCGACCGAAGGCCAACCCGGTCAACACGAACGGCACCCCGAGACCGAGCGAGTAGGCGAACAACAGCACGACGCCCCCGGCCAGGGTGGCCCGGGTCGCGGCCAGCGCGGTGACCGCCCCCAGCACCGGCCCGATGCACGGCGTCCAGGCGAAGGCGAAGGCCATGCCCATCACCGGGGCCGTCCAGGTGCCGAGCGCCGACCGGTTCACGTGAAAGCCACGACTCGAGAGCACCCGGCCGCCGACGTCGCGTCCGGTCGGACCCGCGTGCGCCCAGACCCGGGCGGGCAGCGCCGAGACGAGCAGCACCAGGCCGAGGAGCACGACGACGGCGCCGGCCGCGATCGACAGCGTGTGCTTGTGCGAGTCGAGGAGGTGCCCGAGGCCCGAGGCGGCGGCCCCCAGGGCGACGAAGACGACGGTGAACCCGGCCACGAACAGCCCGGTCTCTCGCAGCAGGTGCGATCGATCCGGACGGTCCTCACCCTCCAGGGCGGCCGCCGAGACCCCCGAGACCATCGACACGTAGCCCGGCACGAGCGGCAGCACGCAGGGAGAGAGAAAGGAGAGGATCCCGGCCCCGAAGGCGACGAGCACGCCCAGGGGGCTGGCGGTGATGGCGCCGGTCACGTGCCCGCCCCGCAGTCAGGCGTCAGCGCAGCTGGTTGCGCAGGGACGCCAGATCGGCCTCGACCATCATGGCCACGAGGGCCGGGAAGTCGACCTCGCGCTTCCAGCCGAGGACCTCCTTCGCCCGCGTCGGGTCGCCGACGAGCTGGTCGACTTCGGCCGGGCGCATGAACTTCTCGTCGACCACCACATGGGCTTCCCAGTCGAGGTCGGCCGCGCCGAACGCGAGCTCGCACAGCTCGCGCACCGAGTGCGTCTCCCCGGAGGCCACCACGAAGTCGCTCGGCACGTCCTGCTGGAGCATGAGCCACATCGCCCGGACGTAGTCCGGCGCGTAACCCCAGTCGCGCTGGGAGTCGAGATTGCCGAGGCGGAGCTCCTGGTCCAGACCGAGCTTGATGCGCGCCACCGCGTGGCTGACCTTGCGCTCGACGAACTCCAACCCGCGGCGGGGGCTGCCGTGGTTGAAGAGGATGCCCGAGGCGGCGAAGAGGCCGTAGCTCTCCCGGTAGTTGACGGTGATCCAGTGGCCGTAGACCTTGGCCACCCCGTAGGGGCTGCGGGGATAGAACGGCGTGGTCTCGCGCTGGGGGACCTCTTGGACCTTGCCGAACATCTCCGACGAGCTGGCCTGGTAGAAGCGGATGTCCGGGTCGACCATGCGGATCGCGTCGAGCATGCGAGTCACGCTCAGGGCGGTGGTCTCGCCGGTGAGCACCGGCTGGGTCCACGAGGTCTGCACGAACGACTGGGCCGCCAGGTTGTACACCTCGTGGGGCCGGTGGTCGCGCAGGACCGCGATGAGGGAGGCCTCGTCGAGGAGGTCCCCGCCGGCCAGCGTCAGCTGGTCCTGGATATGGGCGATCCGCTCGAAGTTGACGGTGCTCGAGCGCCGCACCATGCCGATGACCTCGTAGCCCTGCTGGAGGAGGAACTCGGCCAGGTACGACCCGTCCTGGCCGGTCACCCCGGTGATCAGCGCCCGCCGAGCCATCGCCCGTCAAAGGTACTCGACGGGCTCCGGCGGCCCTTCCGGGCCCAGGTCCGGACTCGGGCGGCGGGTCGTCCGCCTAGTCTCGCCCGATGCCCACCGCGGCCCTCGTGTCGTACCGCCTGGGTGGCCGCGACGGCGTCTCGATCGAGGCCGAGAAGTGGCGATGGGCACTGGGCGAGCTGGGCTTCGCGGTCTCGACGGTGGCGGGCGAGGGCCCGGTCGACCACCGCATCGACGGGCTCGCCATCGACGACGAGGGGCCGCCCGACCACGAGGGGCTCGTCGCGGCCCTCGACGGGGTCGACCTGGTGGTGGCCGAAAACATCTGCTCGCTCCCGCTGAACCCGCGCGCGTCGGTCGCCGTCGCCCGGGCCTGCCGCGGCCGCGCCGCCGTGCTGCACCACCACGACCTGCCCTGGCAGCGGCCGCACCTGGCGCAGTACGCGGTGGCGGATGACCCGGCCTGGCGGCACGTGACCGGGAACGAGGCCAGCCGAGCGGAGCTGGCCGAGCGCGGGGTGGCGGCCACCACCATCTACAACACCTTCGACACCCACCCCGAGCGGGGTGACCGGGAACGGACGCGCGCCGGCCTCGAGGTCGGCCGCGACGAGGTCCTGGTGCTGCAGCCGACGCGCGCACTGCCGCGCAAGAACGTGACCGGCGGCATCGCGCTGGCCGAGGCCCTCGGCGCCACCTACTGGCTCCTCGGCCCGGCCGAGGACGGCTTCGGCCCCGAGCTCGAACGGCTGCTCACAACGGCGCGCTGCCGGGTGCTGCACGGCCCGGGCGAGACGGCCGCCCGCGAGCGCGTGGAAGACGCCTACGCCGCCTGCGACGCGGTCGTCCTGCCCTCCAGCGTGGAGGGCTTCGGCAATCCGGCCGTCGAATCGGCGGTCCACCGCAAGCCGCTCTGCATCGGGCCCTACCCGGTGGCCCGGGAGCTAGCCCAATTCGGCTTCGAGTGGTTCGCCCTGGACGAGCCCGGCCGCCTGGCCCAATGGTTGGCCGACCCCGACGACCGCCTGCTCGAGCACAACTTCGGCGTGGCGCGGCGACACTTCTCGCTCGACGACCTCCCCGGGCGCCTGCGGGCCGTCCTGGCCGGCCTCGACCCGGGCCTCGGCCTCCTCGGGCCAAGCCGGGGGTGCGACACCGGCGCCGCCCAGTAACCTGACGGCCCGTGCCCAGTCCGAGTCCCACCGAGAGCCCCGCCCCGCCCCGCCGCCTGGCCGGGCGCGACCGCCGACTCCAGATCGTCACGACGGCGAAGACCCTGTTCGCCGCGCGTGGGTATCGCGCCACGACGATGGACGACATCGCGCTGGCCGCCGGGATCACCAAGCCGCTCGTGTACCAGCACTTCTCCTCCAAGCGCGACCTCTATCAGGAGCTGGTGGACTCGGTCGCCCAAGAGCTGCTCGACACCATCCACGTGGCGATGGGCCAGGCGAACGGGCCGCGCCAGCTGGTCGAGCTCGGCTTCGCCGCCTACTTCGAGCTCGCGGTCACCCACGAGGAGGCTTTCCGTCTGCTCTTCGGGCGCGACGTGCCGAAGGACGAGGAGCTGAACGAGGCGGTTCGGCGGATCGAGGACACGCTGGCCCGGGCCGTCGAAGAGCTGCTGGACGCCGGGCTCTCGCCCGACCACCGGCGACTGCTCGCCCACGCCGTGGTTGGCATGACCGAAGGGGCGAGCCGCCACTGGGTGGCGACGGCACCCACCCGCGGGAGTGGCGACCACGGGCCCGATCGCTCGGCTGCCGCGCGGCTGCTGGCGCGACGCGTGTCCGATCTGGCCTGGGCCGGGCTGCGTTCGGTGCACTCGGACTGACCCCGCGTCGGTCGGTCAGCCTCCGACGAGGGTGACCAGCTCGCCGCAGAGCGACCACAGCTCGAGCGCGCAGGCCACGTAGTCCTCGACCTCGCCGCCGGCCGGATCGGCGACGTCCTCCCAGGCCTCGAGCTCCACGGCCGCCAGCCCGAGTCCAGCCACTCGCCCGCCGAGCGCGTCGGGACCGGGCGTGAGCTCGCGGCACAGCCGACGCAGGGTCGCGGTCCGGGGCGCGGCGTCGGGGTGGTGCCGGCGGACGAAGCGGACGTGGTCCGCCTCCATGACCACCACCAGGTCGGCCCACTCGAGGTCGTCGGCCGTCAGCTGGTGGCTCCGATGGCTCGCGGCCGGAACCTCTCCCAGCGGGCCGACCGCGGCCAGCCCGGCGCGGGTGCGCATGCTCATGGGCTGGCCCTCGACCACGTGGGTGCCGGCCGTGCGCACGGCGAGCGCCAGCTTCAGATCCTGGGCGCGGCGATCGACCATGTAGCCGGCCATGACCGAGCGCGCCGCGTTCCCGGTGCAGAGCAGGAGCAGGTTGGCGTGAGGCGCCAAGGCGCGGGGCTCGACGCTCATCCTCGGAGATGGGGGAGCTAGGCGATGTGGACGCCCGAGATCTTGCGGCTGATCACCAGTCGCTGGATCTCGGAGGTGCCTTCGAAGATGGTGAAGATCTTGGCGTCGCGGCTCCACCGCTCGACCGGGAAGTCGCGCGTGTAGCCGGGGCCACCCAGGATCTGGACGGCCTGCTCGGTGACGCGCACGGCGACCTCGCCAGCGAAGAGCTTGGACTGGGAGCCCTCGGCGTTCTCGAACCGCTGACCGGTGCGGCCCATCCAGGCCGCTCGCCAGACCAGCAGGCGCGCCGCGTCGATCCGGGTCTTCATGTCCGCCAGCGTGAACGCGATGGACTGGTTCTCGATGATGGCCCGCCCGAACTGTTGGCGCTCCTTGGCGTAGTCGAGCGCGAACTCGTAGGCGGCACGCGCCACGCCGACCGCCTGCGCGGCGACGTAGGGCCGCGAGGCCTCGAAGGTGGACATCGCCGCCTGTCTCCCCACGCCCTCGCCCTGTTGGGACTTGGCGAGCCGTTCGTCCAGCTTGTCCTTGCCCCCGAGCAGGCAGCGCCCCGGCACCCGACAGTCCTGGAGGACGACCTCGGCCGTGTGCGAGGCGCGGATGCCCATCTTCTGGAACTTCCGGCCCTGGCTGATCCCCGGCGTGTTCTCGGGGACGACGAAGCTGGCCTGGCCGCGCGAGCCGAGCGAGGGATCGACCGAGGCCACCACGACGTGCAGGTTGGCGAGCCCGCCGTTCGTGATGAAGGACTTGGTGCCGTTCAGCACCCACTCGTCCTTGGCCTCGTCGTAGACGGCCCGGGTCTTGAGCGAGGAGACGTCCGAGCCCGCATCGGCCTCAGAGACCGCGAACGCGGCGAGCTTCAACGCGTCGGGGGTCCCGAAGCACTGCGGGATCCACTCGGCCTGCTGCTGGTGAGTGCCGTTGGACATGATGCCGGCCGCGGCCAGATTCGAGCCGAAGATGGCGAGGGCCAGGCCGGCGTCGCCCCAGGCCATCTCCTCCAGCACCAACGCGAGGACGATGCCGGTCGCATCGGCGAAGGCGTTGGCCATGAACTCCATCGAGTACAGGCCGAGCTTGGCGGCCTCCTCGATGATGGGCCAGGGGGTCTCCTCGCGCTCATCCCACTCGTGGGCGGCCGGGCGCATCACGCTGTCGGCGAAGTCGTGGACCCACTTCTGCACCTGCAGCTGGTCTTCGCTGAACGCTAGAGAGAATTCGGCCATCGCCGCGCGCGTCCTCCTCGGTCCCTCTCGGGGGGCTTCCTAAGCCTATCCACCCACTACCAGTGGGTAAGCCCTGGTCAGGAGCCTGATGGCCGGACGTCCTTCGCCGTGAGGCCCTTTGGCCCGTCTTCGACCTCGAATTCCACGCTCTGACCCTCTTCGAGCGCCCGGTAGCCGCTCATCGAGATGGCCGTGTGGTGCACGAACACGTCGGCCCCGCCGTCGGGCTGGGAGATGAAGCCGTAGCCCTTTTCAGAGTTGAACCACTTGACCGTTCCGGATGCCACCGCGGCGACCCTCCTTGCCGATTCCACCCCACCTGCGCGCCGGCCCAATCCCCCGCTCAGCCCGGCCGGGCGCATTTCGCTGGAAAGCTAGCAGCACCCATGCGCGCGACAGCGGAATGGGCGACCGCGCCAACACCTTCCTTTCAGCGGCGCAACCGGGTCCCGCTCGGGCCGTCCTCGACCGTCCAGCCGCGGGCGACCAGCTGGTCCCGGAGCTCGTCGGCCCGGCCGTAGTCGCCGGCGGCCCGAGCGGCGTCGCGCTCGGTGGCCAGGCGTTGGGTCCCGTCGTCGAGCTCGGGGGGGGCGCTCGAGTCGAGTGCGAGGCCCAGCACCGCGCACAGGAGCGCCACCGTCCCGGCCAACGCGCCGGCCGCCACGCCGTCGCCGGCGTCGGCCAACGCGTGGGCCCGGTTGGCCGCGTCAAAGATGGCGGCCAGCGCGCCCGGGGTGTCGAGGTCGTCGTCCATGTGGCTCTCGAACCGCTCGACCTCGGCCGCCACGACGCCGCCGGCCAGCGCGGCGGACGCATCGATGGCGGCAGCGGCGAGCGTCGGGTACTCGGAGACCGAGAAGCGCTGCGCCAGCCGGTCGAGCCGGTCGAGCCCCTTCTCGGCGTCGGCGATCGTCTCGGGCGTCACCTCGATCTGAGACCGGTACTGCGAGCGTAGGACCAAGAGACGGTAGGCGCGGGGGTCTGCGCGGTCGGCGAGCTCGGCGATGGTGGTGAAGTTGCCGAGCGACTTGGACATCTTCTCGCCGCCCATCATCACCCAGCCGTTGTGCACCCAGTGCCGCGCGAACGCCCTGCCCTGGGCAACCGCCTGGGCTCGTTCATTCTCGTGGTGGGGGAAGATCAAATCCAGTCCGCCGCCGTGCAGGTCGAAGCCATCGCCGAGCAGGTCGAGGGACATCACGACGCACTCGGTGTGCCAACCGGGTCGTCCCGGGCCGAAGGGCGAGTCCCAGGTGGGCTCGCCCGGTCGCGCCTTCTTCCACAGCGCGAAGTCGAGCGGGGAGCGCTTCTCGGGGTCGACCTCCACCCGCGCGCCCGCGCGTAGGGACTCGAGCGACTGGCGCGCCAGCAGCCCGTAGCCGTCCACCCGTTCCACCTCGAGGTACACGCCGCTCGACGTCTCGTAGGCGACGCCGCGCCCCACCAGGTCGGACACGAGCGCCACCATGTCGGCGACGTACCCGGTCGCGTGGGGCGCGTCGTCCGGACGGAGCACGCCGAGGGCGTCCATCGCCTCCCACATACGGGTCTCGAACTCCTGGGCGACGTCGGGCTCGCTGCGGCCTTCTCTTGCCGCACGGGCGATGATCTTGTCGTCGATGTCGGTCACGTTCGAGACGTAGTGCACGTCCAGGCCGCGGAAGATGAGGTAGCGCCGCAGGATGTCGTAGACGAGGGCGAAGCGGCCATGGCCGATGTGGGGGAGGTTGTCGACGGTCAGGCCGCACACGTACATCGACACGCGACCCGGGTCTCGCAGCTCCAGGGGTCGCACTGTCCCCGTTGCGGTGTCGTGGAGGCGGAGCACCCAGGTACGGTAACCCGATCATGAGTGCGCCCGATCAGAGGCCGAACAAGGCGCGGACCGTGCCCGAGCGGCCGTCGCTCGAGGGCCTGGAGGCCAAGTGGGACGCGGTCTGGGAGGCGGAGGGCACCTACCGGTTCGACCGGAGGAGGGACCGAGCCGAGGTCTACGCGATCGACACGCCGCCCCCCACGGTCAGTGGGTCGCTGCACCTCGGCACGGTCTTCGGCTACGTCCAGTTCGACTCGATCGCCCGCTTCCGGCGCATGTGCGGCAAGGAGGTGTTCTTCCCGGTCGGCTGGGACGACAACGGGCTACCGACCGAGCGCCGCGTCCAGAACCACTACGGCGTGCGCTGCGACCCGACCCTTCCCTACCAGCCGGGACTCGTCGTCGATCCCCAGCCCGACGGCCGGCGACCGGTGGCCCGCCGCACGTTCATCGAGCTCTGCGAGGCGCTCACCGCCGAGGATGAGCGGACGTTCGAGCAGGTCTTCCGGGACGTCGGCCTGTCGGTCGCCTGGGAGCTGACCTACACCACCATCAACGAGCGCTCGCGACGGGTGGCCCAGCGGGCCTTCCTGCGGAACCTGGCCCGGAACGAGGCCTACCCGAGCGAGGCGCCAACGATGTGGGACGTCGACTTCCAGACCGCGGTGGCCCAGGCCGAGATGGAGGACCGGCCGACCACCGGCGCCTACCACCGGCTGGCGTTCCACCGCGCCGACCGCTCGGTCGTCGAGATCGATACGACGCGACCCGAGCTGCTGGCGGCCTGCGTGGCCGTGGTCGTCCATCCGAGCGACGCGCGCTGGCGGGAGCTCGTCGGCACCGAGGTCACCACGCCGCTCTTCGGCGTGCCGGTCCCCGTTGTGACCCACGACCTGGCGGACCCCGAGAAGGGCACCGGCGCCGCCATGATCTGCACCTTCGGCGACTCGACCGACGTCGTGTGGTGGCGCGAGCTCGACCTGCCGCTCCGCTCGGTGGTCCAGCGCGACGGCCGGCTCCAGGCGGAGCGGCCGGAGTGGCTGACCTCCGAGGCGGCCGCCCGGGCCTGGGACGCGCTCGGCGGCAGGACGACCAAGGCCGCCCGCAGCGCGATCGCCGAGCTCCTGGCCGCGGCGGGCGAGCTGGTCGGCGAACCCCGCCCGATCGAGCACGAGGTCAAGTACTACGAGCGCGGCGACCGGCCGCTCGAGATCGTGACCAGCCGCCAGTGGTACATCCGCAACGGCGCCCGGGACCCCCAACGCCGCGGGGCACTGCTCGAGGCGGGGCGCGCGCTTTCCTGGCACCCCGAGTTCATGCGGGTCCGCTACGAGCACTGGGTGGGCGGCCTCAACGGCGACTGGCTCATCAGCCGCCAGCGCTACTTCGGCGTCCCGTTCCCCGTCTGGTATCCGCTCGACGCCGAGGGCAACGTCGCCCACGACGAACCGATCCCGGCCGACGAGGCGTCGCTGCCGATCGACCCGCAGTCCGAGCCGCCGCCGGGCTACACGGAGGCCCAGCGCGGGCAGCCGGGCGGGTTCGTCGGCGACCCCGATGTCATGGACACCTGGGCCACCTCCTCTCTCTCGCCCGAGATCGCCTGCGCCTGGGAGGACGACCCGGACCTGTTCTCGCGCACGTTCCCGATGGATCTGCGGCCCCAGGGCCCCGAGATCATCCGCACCTGGCTGTTCTCGACGGTGCTGCGCAGCCAGCTCGAGCACGCGTCGCTGCCCTGGACCGACGTGAGCATCAACGGGTGGATCCTCGATCCGGACCGCAAGAAGATGTCGAAGTCCAAGGGGAACGTCATCACGCCCACCGCGCTCGTCGCAGAGCACGGTGCAGACGGCCTGCGCTACTGGGCCTGCCGCGGCGCCCCCGGCACCGACACGGCCGTCGACCCGGCGCAGATGCGCGTCGGCCGCCGCCTGTCCATCAAGATCCTGAACGCCTCCAAGTTCGTCCTCTCCATGGCGGCGGCCGGCGGCCAGGTCACTGAGCCGCTGGACCGCTCGATGCTGGCCCGTTTGGCGTCGGTCGTGACCGCCGCCACCGCCGCCTTCGAGGCCTACCAATACCACCAGGCCTTGGATGTGACCGAAAGCTTCTTCTGGTCGTTCTGCGACGACTACTTGGAGCTGGTCAAGTCCCGCGCCTACGGGGAGGCGGCCGGGCCCGCCGGACCGACCGAGTCGGCGCGGGCCGCCTTGGCCCTGGCGCTCTCCACCCTCTTGCGGCTCCTCGCGCCCTTCCTCCCGTTCGTCACCGAGGAAGTGTGGAGCTGGTGGCAGGACGGCTCGGTCCACCGGGCGGCGTGGCCGGGCGCCGACGAGCTCGGGGGCGGCGCCGACGACGACGACCCCGTCCTGCTCGACGTGGTGGCCGAGGCGCTGGCGGCGGTCCGGCGGACCAAGACCGCCGAGAAGCGGTCGCTGCGGGCGCCCGTGGCGCGCCTCGAGATCGTGGACACCCCGGCCCGGTTGGCCGCCGTGCGCGCCGCGGAGGGGGACCTCCGCCAGGCGGGGAACGTGGGCGAGCTGGTGCTGGTCGAGGGAACGGATCCGAGCATCGTCGTCGAGCTGGCTCCCGAGGTGGCCTGATCGGGCATACCCGGGTGGCCGGGGACGTTGCACGACAGGACCGGCGCTGCGCCGGACACGAGGAGGCGGATGTGGGCGTCACCGAACTCGGGCACGTCGTTCTCTACGTCGAGAACGCGGAGCGGTCAGCGCGCTTCTATCGCGACGTGCTCGGCTGGCACCAGATCCTCCCGGAGGGGGACGCGCCCGTGGCCGGCATGGCGGCCTTCTCTGGCGGCCGCACCCACCACGAGCTGCTGCTCATCGAGGTGGGCGAGGGCGCCGAGCCCATCCCGGCGGGCCGCCGCCTCGGCATGTACCACTTCGGCCTGAAGGTGGGGGACTCCGACGACGAGCTGCGCGCCGCCCTCGAGCGCGTGCAGGCGGCCGGGGCGACCGTGCTCGGCTCCTCGGACCATCACGTGACCCACAGCCTCTACATCGCCGACCCGGACGGCAACGAGGTCGAGCTCTTTGTGGACGTGCCCGGTCTGGACTGGAAGCACGATCCGCGGCTCATCATGGCGCCCACCCGTCCGCTGCGCCTCTGAGGGACGCCGCCATCACCCTCCTGTAGGAGGAGATCTCGATCGCGAGCCCGGCGCGCCGGGCAGCGTCGGCCTCACCACCGCGCTCGGCGCACTGCCGGGCGGCTTCGTCATCGTGGGCAGCCTGCCGACCAAGAACGGCACCTCGAAGACCGCCACCCGAGGCGCCCTCTTCATCCTGAACGCCGAGGGCCAGCTGGTCGAGACGCTCGCCAACCAGCTCATCAACGGGCCGTGGGACCTGGCCACGGTGGCCGACGGCACCCAGGCCACCGTCTTCTTCACCAACGTCTTGAACGGGACGGTGAAGGCGAAGGAAAAGGTGGTGCACGGCGGCACGGTCGTGCGGATGGTGCTCGATGACAGCGGCACGGAGCCCAAGGTGCTGAGCAGCGTCGTCATCGCCAGCGGGTACCCCGAGCGCACCGACCCCGCGGCCCTGGCCGTCGGACCGACCGGGGTCGCGGTCGATGCCACCGGGAACGTGTTCGTGGCCGACACGGTCGGAAGCAAGATCTGGGAGATCCCGAACGCGCTGGCCATGACGTCGTCGCTCGGCGAGGGGGCGGCGATCGCCACCTCCGCGCAGAGGCTCGCCGGTCCGTTGGGGCTGACGATCGCGCCGAACGGGGACCTGCTCACGGTCAACGCCGCCAACGGCTACGTCGTCGAGCTCTCGCCCACCGGGTCCGCGGTCGACCGGGTGCAGCTCGACAAGTCGGTGGCCGCCAAGGGGGCCGTGCCGGGTTCGGGTGCGCTCTTCGGGCTGGTGGCGGCGCCCAACGGCGGCGGCCTGTACTTCGTCGACGACGCGACCAACAAGCTCGACCTCCTCGGTCCCTGACCCGTCGCCCGGCGGTGCGGCGACCGGCTCAGGACTCCCGGACGACGTCCTTCGGCGACTTGTCCGGCCGCAGCCCCCGCCAGCTGGGGTGGCGCATCCGACCGTCCTTGGTCCACTGGCTGAAGACCACTTCACCCACCAGGCTCGGGCGCACCCAGGTGGCGCCGGCCACCTGGGCCCGGGGCAGCTCGCCTGCGAACGGGCTGGTGACACGGGTGAGCCGCCCGAGGCGCGCCCGCAGCTGACCCAGCGCCCGGTCGCTGAAGCCGGTGCCCACCTTGCCGGCGTAGCGGAGGCCCCCCTCCCCAGGGATGCCCACGATCAGCGCGCCGATCGTGTCGGCCCGCTGCCCCTGGCCCGGGGTGTACCCGCCGATCACCACCTCCTGGGTGCGGACCCCCTTCACCTTGCGCCACTGGTCCGAGCGGCGGCCGGGTAGATAGCGCGAGTCGAGGCGCTTGCACACGACGCCCTCGATCCCGGCCGCCAGCGCGCCGCGCAGCACCTCGGCGCCACTCCGCCCCGTGAAGACCGGCGGGGTCGCCCAGCACTCGCCCGCCAGCTCCAGTGACTCGAGCAGCCGCCGGCGCTCCTCGTAGGGGAGATCGAGCGTGGGGCGACCGTCGACGTGCAGGACGTCGAAGATGAGCAGGGACACCGGCACCGAAGCGGCCAGGCGCCGCGCCTTGGCGGCGTCGGCCACGTGCATACGCTGCTGGAGCAGCCCGAAGCTGGTCCGCCCCTCGTCGTCGAACGCCACGATCTCGCCGTCGAGCAGCAGCTGCTTGGTGCCGAGCGCCAGCCCCAAGGCCCGGAGCTCGGGGTAGGACGCCGTCACATCCAGGTCGTTGCGCGACGAGATGCGCACCCGGCCGCCCTCGACCGCGACGAGGGCCCGCAGCCCGTCCCACTTGCACTCGTAGGACCAGCCGGCGTCTGAGTCCGGGAGCGGGCCCGCCGTGCAGAGCATCGGTCGGAGGTGCTCGGGCAGCGGCTCCCAGCCCGCGGGGGCGGGGTCCATGCGATGGATCATCCACTGGGTGCCGCGGGTCTGGAACAAGACGTAGCGGCCCGAGGCGCGGGAGCCGTGCAGCACGACCATCACCTCGCGCTCGGACCACTTCTCGCACTCGTAGTGCCCGCGGTCCCAGATCGAGACGGCCCCGCCCCCGTACTCACCGCTCGGGATCTCCCCGGCGAAGGTGGCGTACTCGAGCGGGTGGTCCTCTGTGTGCACGGCCAAGTGGTTGCGTTTCGGATCGACGGGGAGCCCCTTGGGCAGCGCCCAGGACACGAGCACGCCGTCGCGTTCGAGCCGGAAGTCCCAGTGCAGAGCCCGCGCATGGTGCTCCTGGATGACGAAGCTCGGAAGTTTCGTCGACTTCCGCGGCCCGGCACCCATCGGCTCGGGCGTGCGATCCGCGCGGCGCTTGGCCCGGTAGGGGTCGAGCGCCGTGTCCTTGTCCCCCGCGCTCCGACGCGTCGCCCTCGCCATGTGGCCACCCCGACTCTGCCCCGGCGGCCGCCCGAGGCCGTCGGCCGTCATCCTCGCGCCCCGCTCGGACCCGAGCGCGACCCGGCCCTACCCCCGCGGTCGGGTCGGTAGCGTCGGGGCGTGCGAGCGCACCGCTGGATCGGCGTACTGGGCGAGCGGAACTTCCGGCTCTACTTCATCGGACGCCTGACGTCGTGGATCGGCACCGGCATGCTGCCGGTGGCGCTGTCCTTCGCCGTCCTGGCGCGGGGCGGGTCGACCACGCAGGTCGGGCTGGTTTTGGGCGTCGACGTGGCGCCCATGGTGGCCTTCCTGCTCATCGCGGGCGTCGTCGCCGACCGCCTGAATCGCCGCCTCGTGATGCTCGCGTCCGACCTGCTCCGGGGGGTGGCCCAAGGGGGGTTGGCGGCCTGGATCCTGCTCGGTCACCCGCCGCTCTGGGGCTTCCTCGGCGCGGAGGCCCTGGTGGGCGCGGGGACGGCGTTCTTCACCCCGGCGATGACCGGCCTCATCCCCCAGGTGGCGCGCGGCGAGCAACTCCAGCAGGCCAACTCGCTCAACGCACTGAGCCAGTGGGGCGGCATGCTGGCCGGACCGGCGATGGCCGGGGTGCTCGTGGCGACGGCCGGAGCCGGGTGGGCGGTCGCGGCGGACGCCATCACCTATGTCGTCGGCGCCCTCAGCCTCGCCGCCCTGCGGGTCGCGCCTTCCGCCAAGGCGGCCGACGCGCACGAGTCCCTCCTCACCCAGCTGGCCACCGGATGGCAGGCGTTCCGCTCTCGCACGTGGCTTTGGCTGATCGTCAGCCAGTTCACGCTGTTCGGGTTGCTCACCTTCGCGCCCTTCTGGGTGCAGGGGGCGGTCGTGGCCCGCCACTCCCTGGGCGGCGCGGAGGCCTGGGGGGCGATCCTCGGTGCGCAGGGTGCCGGATCGGTCATCTCGGGCATCGTGATGCTCCGGGTGCAGCCCCGGCGGCCGCTCCTCGTCGCCGAGCTGGCCATGCTCCCGTGGGCCCTCGTGCTGACCGCGCTGGCCATCCCGGCCCCGGTCGCCGTCGTGGCGATTGCCGCGTTCTGCAGCGGGATCGGCTTCGGGGTATTCGTCCCGCTGTGGGACACGACGATGCAACGGGAGCTGCCGCCCGATGTCTTGTCGCGGGCCAGCGCCTACGACTGGTTCGGCGCGATGGCGCTCCTGCCGATCGGCTTCGCCATCCAGGGGGTGATGGCCTCGGCTCTCGGCGTGCGCGGGACGCTGCTGCTCGGGGCGGGATCGATCGCGCTGAGCGCGCTGGTCGTGGTGAGCGTCCCCGCGGTGAACGGCATGACGACCGAGTCGCCGCGGGCGACCGCCGAGGCCGAACTCGCGGTCGGTCCTCTCGCAAACCATCCCGTCCGATAGGGATCGCGGCGTGCGAGGCTTTGTTCTCGCACCCTCACCCGGAGACAGACGCCATGAACGGTCGGATGCGAACCTGGATCGTGGCCGCGGTGACGGCCCTCATGACCGTGGTGGTTCTCTCCTGGTCGAGCGGCACGGCGTGGGCAGCCGGCGACCCCTCGCTCGACGGCGCCATCGACATCACCCCGCCGGCGGGCTGGGTGGCCGAGCCGACGGCCATGTCGAGCGCGGAGATCGTCCAGTTGGAGCAGGCCCAGACGGCCGCGGCGGGGGCCTCGTTGCGGTTCGCTTCCAAGGGCTGGATCCAACCGAACAGCACGAATCAGATCACCGTGACGTTGGAGAGCTTCCCCTCGGAGCTGCTGAGCGCGGTGCAGCGCAACGTGCGCTCAGAGACCGTGCGGTGCGGACCGGGACAGGCGCCGGGCAGCCGGCCCGTGCCGGGGATCCCCGGCTCGAAGGAGACCGCCTGCTCCGCCTCGTCGGGCGGGGCCGCCGCCGCGGCCACCACCGGCACCTACGGGTTCACCGACCTGGTCTGGTTCGACGGTGACATCGTGGCCGTCATCCGGGCCAACGGGCTGCCCAACGCCCAGGTGGACGCCGACGCGCGGCGGATCGCCGCCGCCATTCCGACCGGCGGGGTCGCCCGCTCGGTCCCCACGCTCGAGTTCGTGCTCATCGGGCTGGGCGTGGTGGTCGCCGCGCTGGCGACCGGCGTCATCGTTCGGCGCCGGGTGACCGCGGCCGCCGCCCCGGGTGCCGCGACCGGTGGCCAGGGCGGGCCCGGCATGGCCGCCGGATGGCACCCGGTCCCGGGGGACCCGGCCAAGACCGCCTACTGGGACGGCGCCCGGTGGACGGCCTTCCGGCAGTGGGACGGCCGGCAGTGGGTGGAGGTGACCGGGCACCGTCGGCAGGAGACGGCCGGAGCGCGACCCACCCCCTGAGCAGGGGCTGGGGCCGGGCGGCCGTGGCGGTGCGCCCGGGCGGCCCGGTCGTCGTCGGGTGCGGGCCGTTCGGGCGCGGCACATGCCGCGAGGTCCCGGGCGCGGCGTGGAAGGCTGTTTGCCTCGGACGTCCAGCTGAAAAGAGAAGCGATGCACGGTCGCATGCGCACTCGGATCACCGCCGCGGGAGCGCTCGTGACGGTCCTCGCCGCCCTGTCTGCGGGCGGCTCGGCCGGTGCCGCGCCACGGGCGGCCGTCCCGTCGCCCACCCTGTCGGACTCCCTCGCCTTCACTCACTCCCGTGGCGACCTCCTCCTCATCGCCGCCGGCGTGATCGTGCTGCTGCTCCTCGTCCTGATCCTGCGCGTCACCCGGCGGCGGCGCGAGACGGCGGCGAACGCCACCGCCCAACCGCGCCGGTTGTTCCCGGCGTCGGCCGACCGATGGCAGAACGCCGACCTGGCGCAGGAGGCCACGACGCCACTCCCTTCCTTCCGCCCGGGCGAGGTGGTGCTCCCGACCGCGCCGCCGGGCTGGCACCCGCTCCAGGGGGATCCGACGAGGCTGGCCTACTGGGACGGCACCCAGTGGGCGGCCTTCCGGCAGTGGGACGGCCGCCAGTGGGTGGACGCGGCGCCGGCACGCGACTGAGCGAGATGCCCGGGCGGCATCCGTAGTCTGTCGCCGTGGAGCACCGCCGACCTGATGGCTACGTGGTCTCCGACGACCCCGACCGCATCGACGTGGCGCGTGTGCACCGCTGGCTGTCCGAGGAGAGCTACTGGGCCCTCGGCCGCCCCTACGAGCTGGTGGCGCGGGCGCTCGAGCACTCGATCGTGCTCGGCTGCTACGACCCGGAGGGCACGCTGGTCGGCTTCTGCCGCTGGGTGACCGACCAGGCCACCTTCGCCTGGCTGTGCGACGTCTTCGTCGACCCGGCCGCGCGCGGCAACGGCCTCGGCGTCTTCCTCATGGAGGCCGCCATCTCCCATCCGAGCGTCGACGGTTTGCGCGCCCAGTTCCTCGGCACCCGCGACGCCCAGGGCCTCTACGCGCGGTTCGGGTTCGCCCCGCTGACCGATCCCGAGCGTTGGATGGTGCGCTGGGGCCCGGGCATGCGGCCCCCCTGGTGACGAGAACCGCCCGACCGCGGGCGATTCGCGGGTGCGACAATAGGGACATGCCCGAACCATCCGACGGCCCGGGCTCGATCGCCGAGCGGCTGTCGCGCGCCTATCAGGCACGGGACCTCTCCCTCCTGGCGCCCCTGCTGGCCGACGACGTGACCTGGGGCGACGTCGGCCATCCGCGGGGATGCCGCAACCGCGACCAGGTGCTCGCCACCTACGGCGCGCTCATGGGCGAGGGCGTGGACGGCCGGATCACCGAGCTGGTCGAGGGGGAGGCGGGGCTGCTCTGCGGGCTGGCGGTCGATTGGCCGGACCCCGCGGCCCGTCAGGGGGACCGAACCCGCTTCCACGTCTACCTCGTGCGCGACGGCCTCATCGCCGAGATTCGTCGCTACGACGACCGTGAGTCCGCAGCCGAGGCCGCCGGGGTGCGCTGAGGGCGCTACCCCGAGCGCGCCACCGGCCGCGGGGCGTCGGCCGGCGGTCGCACGAGGACGAAGTCGATCTCCCGGCGCTCGACGAATCCGAGCGTGCGATAGAGGCTGATCGCGCTGGCGTTGGTGGCGGCGACGTGAAGCAGGGCCCGGTCGCCCCGGGCCTCGATCCCGGCGACCACCGCCCGCACCAGCCGGCTGGCCAGGCCGCTGCCCCGGAGAGCCTGGTCGGTGCACACGGCGCTCACCTCGGTCCAACCCGGCAGCCGCACCCGCTCGCCCGCCATCGCCACCAGGACCCCGTCGCGGCGGATGCCCAGGTAGTGGCCGAGCTCGATGGTTCCCGCCAGGAAGGGACCGGGCCTCGTCCGCGAGATGAGCGCCAGCATGTCTCCAACGTCGCCTCGACCGAGCGGGACCGCCTCGGGTTCGGCGACCGCCTCCACGCACTGGGCCAGCATCTGGAGGCCGGTGACGCGGGCCTGGATCGCCCAGTCCGAGGGGGGCGGCGCCTGCGGGCCGACGAGCACCATGTCGGATCCCGGCAGCCGCGCCGCGTCGGCCCAGGCCGCCGCGTCCGGATCGTCGTCCAGCCCGGCGAAGACCGAGACGTCGGCCCGGTACCGGGCGGCCCGACCCGCCCGCTCGGCGAACTTCGCCTGCGGGCCGCTCAGCGCGCTCCACACCGGGTTGTCGAGGAGGCGGTCGACGCCGTCGGAGTGCCCCACGGAGACCTCGATCTGCGCCCGGTCCGTCATGGACCGCCGAGACTAACCCCGGCGCCGGCGGCCCCGATCGCGGGTGGCGCTGGCGGGCTAGGGGCTGCCGCCGCCGTCCAGCCGAATGGTGGTGCCGGTGCAGTAGGCCGAGGCGTCCGAGGCGAGGTAGAGGGCGGCGCCGACGATGTCCTCGGGTTCACCGATGCGCCCGAGCGGCATCCCTAGTCGCGCCGCCTCGTCGATCCGGGAGAGGTCGCCCCAGGCCTTCGAGATGTCCGTGCGGAACGCCCCGCAGCGAATGGTGTTCACGCGGACCTTGGGTCCGAACGCGCGCAGGAAGCCCATGGTCAGCGCCTCCAGCCCGGCCTTGGCCGCGCCGTAGGGAACCGCATTGGGTCCCGGAGAGACCGCCGCCACCGACGAGACGTTGATGATGGAACCACCCTCGCCGGCGGCCATCTTGGTCCCGACGAGCGCCGACAGCCGGAACGGGCCCTTCAGGTTGACACCAATGACCTTGTCGAAGAGGGACTCGGTCACCTGGTCGAGCGCGGGATAGAGCGGCGACATCCCCGCGTTGTTGACCAGGACGTCGACCCGGTCGAACCGACCGTAGGCCGCGTCCACCAGCGCATCGCAGTCGTCCCAGCTGCTGACGTTCGCCCCGACCGCCAAGGCCTCGGCCCCGAACTCGTCCGTGACCTCGGCGGCGAGGCTCTGACAGGCGTCGACCTTGCGACTGGCGATGACGACGGAGGCCCCGGCCGAGGCGAACCCGCGGACCATGGCCCGGCCCAGTCCGCGGCTCCCTCCGGTCACCAGCGCGACCTTGCCCTTCAGCGAGTTAGTTCCTTCTGGCACCTCGGGCTCCTGTGATGTCGGGTTCGGACGGACGAGTTCGAGCGGCACCAGGGTACGCAGCAAACCGACGGCTGCCCGGCGCCCCGCACCCGACGGTCACCCGAGCTCGGCCAGTGCAGGGACCACCCGTTCCCCGATCCGGCTGACCAACCCCGCCGGGTCCGGCCCAAATGGAACGATCTCGACGAGGTCGATCCCGAGCCGGGCGTATTCGTCCATGGCGGCGATGAAGCCCTCCGGATCACCGACCGGGTCGCCGCCGCCCAGGATCGTCTTTTCGATCTCGGCCGGGTCTCGACCGGCGTCGTCGCAGTGGCGGGCGAGGACCTCGAGCTTGTGTTTCACCTCGGCGGGGCCGCTGGCGAAGAGGTTGCAGGCGTCGGCATACTGGGCGACCAGCTTCAGCGTCTTTCGCTCGCCGCTGCCGCCGACGAGAATTGGCGGCCGGGGCAGTCGGACGGGCTTGGGAGAGCAGATCGTCTCGGCCAGCTGGTAGTGCCGGCCGCGGAAGGGGCCGTCGTCGTCGCTCCACATCTGCCGGCAGATCTGCAGCGCTTCTTCCAGGCGCTCGAAGCGCTCGCGGAGGGGTGGAAACGGCACGCCGAGGCCCTCGTGCTCGCGCTCGTACCAGGCGGCGCCGAGGCCGAGCATGGCGCGCCCCCCGGACAGCACGTCGAGGGTCGTCACGATCTTGGCCAGCAGGCCGGGATGGCGGTAGGTGACGCCCGTCACGAGCAGGCTGAGGGTCATCCGGTCCGTCTGGCCGGCGAGGAAGCCGAGCGACGTGTAGCCCTCCAGCATCGGGTCCTGCGCCGTGGCGAACTGCTCCATCTGGAACCAGTGATCCATCATGGTGAACCGCGAGAAGCCGCCCTCTTCGGCCGCCTTGGCGGTTGTGGCCAGGCTGGTGCGCAGCTCTGGTGGCCCCCCGGGGAGGGTGAAGTTGACGAAGTGGACGCCTATCTGCAAAACGGATGCTCCTGACCGGTGGCGGAAACGATGGAACCCGCAACTGGATATCTAACCGCGGCCAGCTGCTGGCCGCACTGGCGCCGCCCGGGATCTGGTGGGCCGCACTTCAGAACGGGCCCACTTGGATCACAACGCAGGTGGCCGGCGCCTCGCGGTGCCCGTACCCTTCGGGGGTGGCCACCGGTGACCTTGAGGCGCGGGTGCGGGCGATCTGCATGGCGCTGCCGGAGGTCACCGAACGGCTCAGCCACGGTGCACCGGGGTTCTTCGCCGGCAAGCAGTTCGTAATGCTGTGGCCCGACGGTCATCACGATCACCAGTTCCCACACCTGTGGTGTGCCGCACCAGCCGGAGCCCAGGAGGGGCTCATCGCCGCGACGCAGAAGCAGTTCTTCGTACCGCCGTACGTGGGGTCGCGCGGGTGGCTCGGCGTTCGTCTTGACTCTCGGGTCCGATGGAAGGACGTGGAGGCCGTCTGCGAGGACGCGTACCGCACGGTCGCCAGCAAGAGGCTGCTCGCCCTGTTGCATGACATTCAGGTGGGGAAGAACGCTCTTCACTAGTTGGTCTGGTGGTCGACTCGCCGGCCAGCAACGACGCCGGCCCAGCGCGGCTCGGACCACCTAGCCTCGGCCCGTGCAGTTCAGCCGGGAACTCAGGAACGACGTCATCTCGGGGGACATCACGGTGTCCTTCCGACTGTGGCGTCGCCCGAAGGTCAAGGTCGGCGCTCGATACCCAGTCGGTCCGGTGCAGATCGAGATCGACCTGGTGGCGTTGGTGCCGTTCTCCTCGATCACCCGGGCCGACATCCGTCGGTCCGGCGAGTCCGACCGCGAGTCGCTCAGGCAGCGAGCTGCCCACGCCGGACCTATCGCCGACGACACACTCGTCTACCGGGTGGAGTTCCACCTCGTCGACGACGCACGGGGCGAGCACTGATCGATCGGACGCAACCGGCCGCGCCCTTCCTCGTGCCGCTCGCTGGATAGGTGGGGCGGTCGGCCGCCCGGCCTCTACGTCGATCCGCCCTGCTCGCGCAGGAACCGCTCGAGCTCCGCAGCCAGCACGTCCCCCGAGGGGAGATCAGCCAGACTCACGGCGTCGTCCCCGTCGGATCTCCCCTCCAGCTGGCGGACGTAGTCCGCGATGTCGTCGTCCGCGGCGACCACTTCGCTCACTTCCCGTTCGTACGTCGCGGACGCCAGCTGGAGTTGCGAAGTGCTAACCCGGGTCTCGAGCAGGTCGCACACTCGCTCCACGAGGGCCATTGTCGCCTTGGGCGACGGCGTGTTCGGCACGTAGTGCGGGACCTGGGCCATGAAGGACGCAACGGGAATGTCCACCTTGGCCAGTGCGTCCTGCAGCACCCCCACGATTCCGGTGGGGCCCTCATACCGGGGGTGGGGCAGGCCGAAGCGATCGGCCAGTCGCGAGTCGACCGTCCAGGCCCGCACGGGTGTTGCCCGCGTGTGGACCACGTCCGTCAACATCGCCCCGAGCGTGCAGACCGTCTGGACTCCGACCGTGGTGGCGACGGTCGTCACGCAGTCGCAGAACGTGCGCCAGCGCAGATGCGGTTCGATGCCGATCAGAAAGACCACGTCGCGAGAGTCCGGGACTGAAGTGGCCAGAAAGCGGTTCTCGGGCCAAACGATCTCGCGAGTGCGTTCGTCGTTGAGTCGCACGTGGGGGCGAAGCGCCGTGAAGTCGTAGAACTCCTCGGCGCCGAGCGTCGCGAACTGTCGGGCACCCCACTGCTCGGCCAGATAGGTGGCGGCGCCGGACGCGGCTCTTCCCGCGTCGGTCCAGCCCTCGAACGCGACCACCATGATCGGTTGGCGCAGTGACGGCTCGCTCTGCCACTCCAATGCGTCCATCTAACTGCACGGTAGCGCCCTCTCTGCCTCTCCGGGCTCACCGGTCTCCTGGAGCGAGCCCTGCCGGTGGGTGGAAGGGCATCCCGGTGCGGAGCTACCGCGCCCACATCGTGCTGCGTGCCAACGGCGGTGTCGCCGCGATCGGCTGGACGGCGACGCTCGAGGGTTGGTGGCTCAGCGGACGTCCGCCGATCCATATCGCCTATGACCTCGGTCATGCGTCGAAGGGAGCGACGACGCGTCGGAGCAGGTCGGCGAGGCTGGTTCGCCCGTCGCTGTCGAGCGTTCCGAGGATTGCGTCCTCGCGGGCAACCAGGTCCTTCAGCGCTTCGTCGACCCGACGCCGGCCGGCAGGCGTGAGCTGCACCCGCACGGAACGAGCGTCCTTCGGATCTGGGCGACGCCGAACCAGACCCCGCTGTTCAAGGTGGTCGATTCGATTCGTCATCGTGCCCGACGAAACCAGCGTCTGCGCCATGAGCTGCCCCGGCGAGAGTTGATGGGGGGGGTTCGATCGACGCAGCGCCGCCAGAACGTCGAATGTCCAGATCTCGAGCTCGTGGCGTGCGAGGACGATGGTGCGCTGCCGGTCGAGGTGACGCGCCAGCCGATTGACCCGTGACAGCACCTCGAGCGGGGAGACGTCGACATCTGGGAGCGCCTGGCGCCACCCTGCGACGAGGCGATCGACTTCGTCCTCCACGGGCCAACCTCCGAGAGAACTTCTTGACATCAAAAGATACTGGGAGATATTCTCTTGATATCAAGATATCACTCGGGTCGGCGCCGTGCTCGGCACCTCCCCGAGGCGCTCACCATTGAGGAGGCCACCATGGTCGAGGCAGCGTCCACGCCCATCTCGTTGGTGGAGGCCGTGTACGACCGATTGCCGAGTCGGACGTCGTTCGCGCGGTCGCGGCTCGGCCGACCGCTCACCTACGCCGAGAAGGTGCTGGTCAACCACCTGCGTCACCCGGACGGCCTCGATGTGCACCAACGGCCCTACGCGGACTTCGATCCCGACAGGGTGGCGTTGCAGGACGCGCTCGCGCAGATCGTGGCCCTGCAGTTCATGACCGCCGGCCTCGATACCGTCGTGCTGCCCACGACCGTCCACTGCGATCACCTGATCCAGGCGAAGGTCGAGGCGGGGGTGGATCTGCGGCGCGGACTCGATGTGAACCGCGAGGTCTACGACTTCCTCAGGTCGGTCTGCGCGACGTTCGGGATCGGGTTCTGGGAGCCGGGCTCGGGGATCATCCATCAGGTCCTCCTCGAGAACTACGCCTTCCCCGGCGGCATGATGATCGGCACGGACAGTCACACACCCAATGCCGGTGGCCTGGGGATGGTGGCCATCGGCGTCGGCGGCGGGGACGCCATCGACGCGATGACGGGTCTGGCATTCAACGTCCGCTGGCCCAAGCTCATCGGCGTGCACCTGACCGGCTCACTGTCGGGTTGGTCCTCCCCGAAGGACGTGATCCTGGAGGTCGCGCGGGTACTCACCGTGAGCGGCGGCACGGGGTCCATCGTCGAGTACTTCGGGCCGGGGGCCGACACCCTCAGCGCAACGGGCAAGGCGACCATCTGCAACATGGGGGCCGAGCTCGGAGCCACCACCTCACTCTTCCCCTACGACGTGAACATGGCCGCATACCTGAGAGCCACCCGTCGCGGAGAATTGGCCGATGCCGCCGAGGGGGTCGCAGACGACCTGCGGGCCGATCCCGAAGTGGCGCCCGATCCAGGCCGGTTCTTCAGTCAAGTACTCGAGATCGACCTCTCCTCACTCCGGCCGCTGGTGAACGGTCCGGACTCGCCCGATCTCGCCCATCCGGTCGACGGGGTCGGCGCGTGGGCCCGATCGAACGCCGTGCCCTGCGAGATCTCCGCCGCCCTGGTCGGCTCGTGCACGAACTCCTCGTATGAGGACATCACCCGGGCGGCCTCGATCGCTCGGCAGGCAACGGCCCATGGCCTGCGAGCCAAGACCAAACTCTTCATCTCACCGGGTTCCGAGCAGGTGCGGGCGACCTTGGCCCGGGACGGGCTGCTGGCCGATCTCGAGGCCATCGGCGGCACCGTGTTGGCCAATGCGTGCGGACCGTGCATCGGCCAATGGGACCGCGCCGATCTCCCACCCGGCTCGCCGAACACGATCATCAACAGCTTCAACCGCAACTTTCCGAGACGCAACGATGGCAACGTCGACACGAAAGCGTTCCTCGCGTCCCCCGAGCTGGTGATCGCCTACGCCCTCTCGGGAACGCTCGACTTCAATCCGCTCACCGACCCGCTGACGTCGGACACGGGAGAGGCGTTTCGATTGGAGGCCCCGGTGGGCATGGATTTGCCCCGCGACGGCTTTGATCCGGGCGAACGGGCGTTCCTCCCCCCGCCCGTCGACCGGGCAGGTCTCAGCGTATCCATCTCACCGGCGTCAGATCGCTTGCAATTGTTGGCCCCGTTCCCCGCGTGGGGTGGCACGGACTACCTCGAACTCCCCGTCTTGCTGAAGGCCGCCGGCAAGTGCACGACGGACCACATCTCGGCCGCCGGTCCCTGGCTCAAGTACCGGGGGCACCTCGAGAACATTTCGGGCAACCTGTTCCTCGGCGTGACCAACGCCTTCACCGGTCAAATCGGCCAGGGGAAGGACCCACTGGACGGGCAGCCTCTGGCCTTCCCCGAGATTGCCCGCCGTCTCTCCGGAGCCGGCCTGCACTGGTGCGCCGTCGGCGATGAGAACTATGGCGAGGGCTCATCACGGGAGCACGCGGCGATGGAACCCCGTTACCGGGGGGCAGTCGCCATTCTCGCCCGATCCTTCGCCCGCATCCACGAGACGAACCTCAAGAAGCAGGGGGTCCTGCCGCTCACGTTCGCCGATCCCTCCACCTACGACTCGATCGGTGAGGACGACCGGATCTCGCTGCTCGAGCTCGCATCGTTGTCGCCCGACATGCCCGTCCGGTGCCGGTTGCACAAGCCCGACGGCACCGCCACTGAGTTTGCGTGCTTGCATACGTTCAGCACCGAGCAGATCGAATGGTTCAGGGCGGGCAGCGCGCTGAACCTCATCCGCCAACAACGCGCCGCCTGACGCGACCAGCCGGCGGCCGGCCGCGCCGACTCGGTCGTCGACCATCGAGCTGGCCGTCCAGACGCAGCGGCCCTCCTCTAGCGACCCTTCCAGTTCGGTTGCCTGTTCTCCCGGAACGCGCTCGCTCCCTCTGCCGCGTCCTCCGTCGCGGACGCCACCCTCCGCATGGTCTCACCGAAGCGGATCGCCTCGAGCATCGGCAAGGCCTGCGATCGAACGGCAACCTCCTTCACCGCTCGCGCGGCCAGGGGTGCTGCACTCACCAGCCGGTTCGCCAGGTGCTGCGCCTCCTCGAGCAGGCGGTCGTGATCAACCACCCAACCAACGAGTCCGATTTCGAGTGCCCGCTGGGCAGTTATCCGCTCGCCCGTGAGCAGCAGCTCCATCGCGTACTGCCAGTTGATTCGCTGGGGGAGCCGTATGGCCCCGACGATCGTTGGAACCCCAATGCGCACCTCTGGGAAACCAAATTCGGCGCGATCGCTCGCAATCACGAAATCGCACCATGTGACAAGCGTGAGCCCATACCCCAAGCAGAAGCCGTTCACCGCAGCGATGACCGGCTTGAAGATCTCCCAGCCACTCTCGAAGGAGTTCGCAGTCGGTTTCTCCCAGAACGTGCCGGAAAACTCTCCGGTTGCTCCGCCCCCGCCGCGCAGATCGGCGCCCACACAGAAAGCCCGACCGGCACCGGTCACGATCGCGACCCAGGCGTCCTCTTCGTCCCGAAAGCGGGCGAAAGCCGAGTTCAGATCACGCCTTACCTCGGCGTTGATCGCGTTGAGAGCCTGGGGCCGGTTATAGGTGATGGTTGCCACATGACCATCGAGCTCGTAGAGGACAGATTCAGCCATAGCCAGAGCATGCCACCGGTTCGCATCACGCGGAACCGGCTCTACTCGTCGATGATCGCCGGGAGCGCTCGGCTGATTGGGTCGCGGACGACGGCTTCCGCGATGTGGTCATATGGGGTCCGCTCAGCGTTCACGATCACCACCGCAGCCTCATGGTCGGAGGCCAGCGGAACCAGACCAGCTGCCGGATACACAGCCAAGGTGGTCCCGACGGCGAGCAACACGTCGCAGCGACGGGCCGCCTGTTGAGCCCGGACAAGATCGGTCGCCACCAGCGACTGGCCGAAGCTGATGACGGCGGATTTCAGGATCCCGCCACATCCCAAGCACGGCGGGTCCTCCTCGCCACTGAGCACCCGCTCCAATGTCGGCCCCGCGGGCCCTCGGTCGCCGCATGCCATGCAGACGACCTGGCGCATCGTGCCGTGGATCTCGACCACCTTGACGGGGTGGTTGCCGGCCATCTGGTGCAGGCCGTCGATGTTCTGGGTGACCAGGGTGTCGAGCTTCCCCTGGCGCTCGAGCGTGACCAGGGCGTCGTGTCCTGGGTTGGGGCGGGCCGCCCAGGTGGGCGAATTCAGGCGATTGCGCCAGGCCCGTCGGCGCACCTCTTCGTCCTCCAGGTACGCATCGAGCGTCGCCAGCCGCTCCGCTTCCGGGTTCTTTGTCCAGACACCCTCCGGACCCCTGAAGTCGGGAATGCCCGAGTCGGTGGAAATCCCCGCGCCCGTCAGCACCACCACGCGCCGGGCATCTCGGATGAGTCGCCGGGCCACCTCGACCGGGTCGGCAGTCGGCACCAAAACCGCAGGCTACCGGCGACCCTGCTCTTGAACACGGCATCTACGCCGTCGAGCCCGCACGGTAGAACGCCGCGTTCGGATGGCCTTGCCTCGCCATCCCGAGATCCTTCCATGGCGGGCGTTCGGTCTTTGGCCCTGGACCGTCGTTTGGTCCTCGATCAGGTTGCCCGCAGCCGGGTCGCACTCTGCCCGTCACCGATGCTGGAATCGAGCCCCCGCTGAGCCAGAGCTGCCTCGAGGTACTGGTCGAGCCACAGAGCTTGAGTCTGCGCAACGGTGGCGAACTTGATGTGCCTCATCTGCGCTCCGGTACCTTCCATGACACCCTCTGGGTCGGGCAGCCCGCTACCGCGTTGGAAGCCGAGGTTGGCGTGGTCGGAGAAACCGGCGATGTAGCAGAAGGCCTTCCCGACCTTGTCGTCAGGTCCGAACTGCAGCGACACCGTGTATCCGACGTCGGTGATGATCTCGGCGGCGCTCGGCGCGACGGCGAGGACCCGCTCGCGCAGACCGAGGATGATTTCTTGAACTTGGTCGGTGAACCGGTCCAGAAGGCCATCTGCATGTTCGGGCAGGGGTCGGGCCACCGCTACTTGGGCTGGTCTCGAGGACCGGGGAGACCTGGTCCGGTTGGTGCCGGTTCCACCGCGAGGGCCGGCAGTCACTGGGCCTCCGTGTCATAGCGCATGACTCCCAGCGCGTTGCCGTCCGGGTCCTGGAACCACACCAGATCGCCCACGCCGGCGATGCGGGTCTTTTCCATCAAGATGACGCCACCGTTGGCGACGACGGCCCGGGCCACCTCGTCTATGTCATCGACGGCGAAGGTCCCCTCGAGACCGACCATCCGTTGCCCTTCCACTAACTCCCGGCGCCGCTGCAGCGCACCTTGGACACCCCCTGCGCCCGTCGTGACTCGGTAAAACTCGGGTGGCCCCCAAGCCTCGAACTGCCACCCGAGTACTGCCCCGTAGAACCGTCTGGCGGTCTCGACGTCGTCCGCGTTGATGGAGAAATGCTGGAGGTTTGCTCCCACGATCGGTATCGTGGCCGATATCGGTACTGGCGTGCCTTCTATATTTTGACAAAAGATATCGAGAATGCGACATCCCGTCGATACCCTCGTAGTCCGTGGCAACGCGGTGACCCACCCGGTCGGAAGCACCATCGCCCCGTTCTCCCCACCCGGTTGGGACCAGCTGATACACGCCATCTCGGGGGTGATGAGTGTCGAGACTCAACTCGGGATCTGGGTTGTCCCCCCAAACCGAGCGCTGTGGGTGCCCGACGGCCAAAGCATCCGGATCCAGATGCACGGCCGGGTCGCCATTCGATCGCTCTACTTCCAGGCGCAACTGCACGCCACACCCGCAGAGCTGAAGGTGGTGAACGTCTCGCCGTTGCTTCGCGAGCTCGTCGTCGAAGCCATACGTCGCGGCCCGCTCGATCGGCGCGGCGCGAGCGACGGCCACCTAATCGACCTCATCCTCGACCAGCTCGACGAGCTTCCCCAAGCGCCGCTGCAACTCCCGCAACCTCGGGACACCCGAGCTCGGGCTCTCGCCGACCTCCTCGCCGAGTCACCCACAGCGAGCATCGCCCAGCTCGCCCCGAGCGTCGGGGCGAGCCGCCGTACGCTCGAACGGCTGTTCCTCGCGGACACCGGAATGCCGATCGCCCGGTGGCGTCGCCAGCTCCGGCTGCTACAGGCGCTCCGGCTCCTGGGTGCCGGTCACGCCGTCACCGAGGTGGCCCACCGAGTCGGCTACTCGACGCCGAGCGCCTTCAGCGCAATGTTTCGAGCCGAACTAGGCCAAACCCCCGCGCGCTACTACTACGCACCAACCGCGCCAATCGCGGAACCAGGTCCGACAGGTCTCAATCCTGGTGCGGGGGTGCCGTTCTGATGTCGCAACTCTTGCGATATGCACCTCTATGCCGCTGGCTCTGTGCGCCGCCGAAGCGGAGTGATAGGAAGGAGCGTCACGGGTCGGCGGGACATGTCGCAAAGCTCCTTGAGTTCCAGCCCGTCCAGCTTCTGGCGGCATTAGATGACGCGAGTCTCGTGGCCTTCCCAGTAGCGATCACGTAACAACCGTTTGTAGAGCTTGCCGTTGTCGTCTCGAGGGAGCTCGTCTACGAAGTCGACGCGGCGCGGGCACTTGTAAGTTGCCAGTTCCGAGCGACAGTAGGCCAGTAGCTCGGCTTCGAGCTCCGGACTGACAGCGGCCGGATCGGTCGGCTTCACCACCGCAATGACCGCCTCGCCCATCTCCGAATCGGGGACGCCGATGACGGCGACGTCGGCGACAGCCGGATGCCCGGCCAGAAGGTTTTCGGCCTCCTGGGGATAGATGTTGACGCCACCAGAGATAATCATGTGCGCTTGCCGGTCGGTGAGGTAGAGGTAGCCCTCCAAGTCTAAGTAACCGATGTCGCCCAGCGTCCGCCAACCTCGTTCGTTGGTGACCGACGCGGTCTTCTGCGGATCGTTGTGGTACTCGAAAGGTCGGCCGGCGGCGAAGTACACGACACCCGCTTGTCCGGGTGGAAGCTCTTC